>CAKZKQ010000493.1 GCA_937123825.1 uncultured Pseudomonadota bacterium | reverse complement strand
TCACTCTATCTCGTTTTTTGAGACTTGTGGGCTTGCTCGTGAACCTTAATTTGGCGCCTATGGGCTGCCGCCCCCTCGTGCCCCCGCTTTTTTGTGCCTGGGAGAGCGCTTTTGAGGCTTGAGGGGTTGTTCCTGGGGCTGCGCGCCCCAGACCCCCGCCAGGGAGCGCGCTCCCTGGACCCGCAACTTTTTCAGGGGTTGGTTTTGGCGTCGGTCTCTTTTGGGGCTTCCTCTTTGGCGGGAGCGTCCTCTTTGTCGCCTTCGTTGGCGGGGGGCGAGTAGATCTCACCCTGGGGTTCTTTGGCGCCTTTGGGGTTGGTGCCGCGCAGGGTGCGGATGTAGGCCGTGACGTTGACGATCTGCTCGTCGCGCAGCATCCCACCCCAGGGCGGCATGCCCTTGTCTGGAATGCCCGTTTTGATCGACGCAAAGACCTTGGTCAGCTCGCCGCCGTGGAGCCAGTGGTCGTCGGTCAGGTTGGGGCCGATCAGGCCCTGACCCTCGGCACCGTGGCAAGGGGCGCACTTTTCGGTGAACTGGGTCTTGCCCTCCTCCAGCGCCTCGGGCTTGTCCACCGCCGCGATGATCATCGCGTCGTCGATGGTGATCTTGGGCTGGGCCGCCTGGTGTTTGCCGCGCACCGACTCCAGCTCGGCCATGCCCTGGGCCAGGTCATCTTCGTAGGTGTTGATCGCCCCCACGTTGATGGCCACCAGGTAGAACCCTGCCCAGATGACTGTCAGTCCAAAGAGCCCCGTCCACCACCCCGGCATGGGGTTGTCGAACTCTTCGATGCCGTCGTAGTTGTGATTGAGCAGGACGTCGTCCCAGAGGCCGTCGCCAGACGGCGGACGTTTGTTGTCTTCCATGGGTTGTGCCTCCTTTTCAGTTCTTCTGGCCGTCGTCCAGCGGCAGGTTCTGGATGTGTTCCACTTCATGGCGAGTCATGAAAGTGACCCGCACCAGCATCATCAGGAAGGCCGCCACAAAGAGCGCCAGGCCCACCTCGGCAAAGACCTCCAGACCGGAGTTCTGCATTGCTTCGCGCATCATGGCTCGTCACCTCCCCTCGTTTTCGACGTTGAGCTTCTTGATGTCCTGGCCCAGCCGCTGCAAATAAGCCACCAGCGCCACGATCTCTTTGTTGGCCAGGTCATCGCGCCCGCCCTGGCTGGCGATCTCGGCGGCGATGGTCTGGGCCTGACTCTGGGCGTCCGCCACGCTCGACTCGGCCATGGCGGGGGTGTAGGGCACGCCCAGCATGATCATCGTCTCGACCTTGTTCTGGGTCTTGCTCAGGTCCAACTCCTTCTCCAACAGCCACGCGTAGGCCGGCATGATGGATTTGGGGCTGGTCGAGCGAGGATCCTCCATGTGGCGCACGTGCCAGTCATGCGGATACTTGCCGCCCACGCGGGCCAGGTCCGGCCCCGTACGCTTGGAACCCCACAGGAACGGGTGGTCGTTGGCGCTCTCGCCAGGTTTGGAGTACTCGCCGTAGCGCTCGATCTCCTGACGGAAGGGGCGCACCATCTGCGAGTGACAGCCCACGCAGCCTTCACGGATGTAGATATCGCGGCCCTCAAGCTCCAGCGGCGTGTAGGGGGTCACGGTGGAGAGCTGACCGGTGCGCGTCTCGATGAGCATCATCGGCACAATCTCCACCACCGAGCCCACCAGGATGGCGCCCGTGGTCAGCACGGTGAAGACCATCGGCCAGCCTTCCAGCGCCCGGTGCCAGCCGTGACGCACGGTGCTTTCGACGCGGTTGAGCGCTTCGTCGTAGGTCCGGGCCGGGGGCAGGACCGCGCGGCCCGCCATCGGGGGCACCATCACGACCGGGTCTTTGAGGTCTTTGGGCGCGTTGCGCACCGACATCCACAGGTTGTAACCGCCCAGCATCACGCCGCCGAGGTAGAGCAGACCACCGATGAGGCGGACCCAGTACATGGGCATGAGCTGCACGACGGTCTCGATGAAGTCGGGGTAGAGCAGGCGGCCGGTCTCGTCAAAGGCGCGCCACATCAGGCCCTGGGTCACACCGGCGGAGTACATGGCCACCACGTAGAGCACAATGCCCACCGTGCCCATCCAGAAGTGGATGTTGGCCAGACGCTTGCTGTAAAGCTCGGTCTGCCACAGCCGGGGAATCAGCCAGTACACCATGCCCAGCGCCATAAAGCCGTTCCAGCCCAGCGCCCCCGAGTGAACGTGCGCGATGGTCCAGTCCGTGTAGTGGCTCAGCGCGTTGACCGTCTTGACCGAGAGCATCGGCCCCTCAAAGGTCGCCATGCCGTAGAAGGTGATGCCGATGACAAAGAACTTCAGCACCGGGTCATCGCGCAGCTTGTCCCAGGCCCCACGCAGCGTGAAGAGGCCGTTGATCATCCCGCCCCAGGACGGCATCCAGAGCATGATCGAGAAGACCATCCCCAGCGTCGAGGCCCACTCCGGCAGCGCCGTGTAGTGCAGGTGGTGGGGACCCGCCCAGATGTAGATGAAGACCAGCGACCAGAAGTGGATGATGGAGAGCTTGTAGGAGAAGACCGGGCGCTCGGCCGCCTTGGGCAGGAAGTAGTACATCAGGCCAAGGAACGGCGTCGTCAGGAAGAACGCCACCGCGTTGTGGCCGTACCACCACTGCACCAGCGCGTCTTGCAGGCCCGCGTAGATCGGGTAGCTCTTGGTGAAGTCCACCGGGAGCGCCAGCGAGTTGAAGACGTGCAGCACCGTCACGGTCACGATCGTGGCGATGTAGAACCACAGGGCCACGTAGAGGTGTTTTTCGCGCCGGTTCTTGAGCGTCAGGAAGAAGTTGGCCGCGAACGCCAGCCAAACCACCGCGATGGCGATGTCGATCGGCCATTCAAGCTCCGCGTACTCTTTGCTGGTCGTCCACCCCAGCGGCAATGTGACGGCCGCCGATACGATGATCGCCTGCCAGCCCCAGAAGTGGAACTTGCTCAGCATGTCGCTGAACATGCGGGCTTTGACCAGGCGCTGGGTGGAGTAGTAGATGGCGGCAAAGATGGCGTTGCCCGCAAAGGCAAAGATCACCGCGTTGGTGTGCAAGGGCCTGAGCCGTCCAAAGGTCAGGTACTCGCCGACGTTGGCCGGCCACCAGGCGATCTGGAGTGCCAAAAGCACCCCCGCCAGCATCCCCACCACGCCCCAAAGGACGGTGGCGATGACAAAGTACCGCGCAATCTTATCGTCGTAGACGACCCTCTCCAGTCCCGCCGGCAAAACATCGGGGGCCGGTGAGCCCTTGGGTTGTGTGTCCCCGCCTGGGGATGGGTGAAACCCTTCGCCTTTCGTGTTCAAGGCCTTTCCTCCATCTTCTAAAGAGTCTGTCCACTCTTGCTTTGACGCTGGTTGGACAGCGTCCAGGTCAGGACCTTTGGGGGGGAAGTCTGGCCCGGCGCTGTCGAACAAGGTCCGCCCGGCAGCTTTTGCGCGACGGGGTCAGACCCGCAGCGCTGCATCAGCCAGGAACGTGCCAGGATCTCCCCAGAACGACCCAAGCCCCGCAGCCACACCTTCCGCACCGGTTTTGTCCCCCGGAGCCTCTCCAATGACGCCGCGCACCTTTTGCGCCATGGCCGTTTTAAGGCGCAGCTTCTGCCGGACGGGTCTTGGCATGGTCGTGGGGGTCGGCATCGTTCATGACGGGGTTTGCCCAGATGGCACGGTCGTTGCGCTGGTGGGTCGCCGCACCACTGTGAAGAAGGAGGTGGTATGTCTGGGGAGTTTCATCAGCAATACGCGCAGCTTCTGGGCCTGGGAGTCCTTTGGGTCAGCCTGCATTGTGCGGGGATGTGTGGCCCCATCATGGCGGGGCTCAACTCGGGCGTGGCGCCGGACGCGACGCCTCGAAAGCAGGCCATGGTCAGGGGTCAGCGCGTGCTCTCCTACCAACTGGGACGCGGCGTGATGTACGGGCTGCTGGGAGCGCTGGCGGGGCTGATTGGCGTGGCGATGGAGAACGCCATTCGGGACGTGGCGATGGTCTCGGGGTTGGTGGTGGCGGCAGGGCTCTTTGCTTCAGGCGTGGCCCAGCTGCCGCCGGTGGCCGAGCGGCTGGCCAAGAGCCGCTTTGGGGCGGGTTCGATGGGCAGCCAGATGGTGGGCAAGCTTCTAAAGGGGCTCAGAAAGCGCTGGCCTGCCAAGCTCCCGGGCCGGATGGTGGCGCTTGGCTTTGTGATGGGCCTGCTGCCCTGCATGCTGATGTTCTGGGTGTTGGGTTTGGCGGCGTCGACGGCCAGCCCTTTGCACGGCGCGGCGCTGATGGGGGGTCTGGTGCTGATGACGACCCCGGTGCTGCTCTTTGCGGGCACGGCGCCGCTGCTGGCCAATCCGGCGCTGCGTCGCTTTGGGCAGCGCGCGTTGCCGGTGGCCATCATGCTCTCGGGGTTGTGGTTGGGGCTGATCAGCGCGGCGGCCAACGGCTGGGTTGAACACGCCTGGTTCAACTTCAACGCCTGGGGCAAGGACTACACGCTGATGTTCTGGTGAGAGAGGGTCAGGCCAGATCGGCCAACTCTTTGCGCAAGCCCAGGACGCGCTCTGCGTGGTAGTGGCCCTGGATCTTCTGGTCGAGCTTGGCCTCCTGGTCCATGTGCCACTTCTCAAACGCCAGGCGAATCAGCTTGCGGTTGCGCTTGCGGGTCTTGAACCACTCTCCAAGGCGGAAGGTCGCCAAAAGCTTGAATGAGTGCCAGGAGCGGCGGCGCGCAGGCACCAGGCGCTGCAGCTCGCCGGGCATCAAGACCGGGGCGACCTCGGTGCTGAGGTACTGCTCGATGAGTTTGCGCTCGTGGCGCAGCGACACCGCCGTGACGATCAACACAAAGACCACAAAGGGCAACTGCAGGATGAAGACCGCCGAGCCCATCGAGGTGATGATCATGGCCAACTCCTGGATGATGCCGCCAGGGGTGTAGTTGGACGGGAAGAAGAAGCCCACAAAGGTGTTCCAGGCAAAGTGGGTGAACATCGACAGGCCCAAAAAGAGCGGGGGCATCGCCCAACGCAGCGCCCCTTTGCGCATCACACGGAAGAGCCCAAAGCCGATCCCCGTCAGCGCCGTATAACAGGCGTGGCTGCCCACCGAGCCGATCACACCGCGCATCATGGTCAACACAAAGGTCGACAGCAGCGTGTCGGTGCGCGCGTAGTACATGAAGTTCTCAAATGCGGCAAAGCCAAGGCCCACCAGCGCGCCGTAGACGATCCCGTCCATGACGTTGTCAAAGTCCTTCTTGAAGAAGAGGAAGATCACCCAGAGCGCCGCCCCCTTGGTCAACTCTTCAATGAAGGGCGCGCTGATGCTGGCGGTGAGCTGGCCTGCGGCGGCGGGGTCGCCGATGACGCCCTGCGCGATGGCCCCAAAGAGGGTGTTGACCACACATGAGATCATCGTCGACATGATCGCGCCCCACAAAAAGGCGCTGGCGATCAGGTGCGGCGGCTCCTTCTCGTTGCGATCCATCCACAGGATCACCATGAAGTAGGGGATCGCCAATACGACGGCGTTGAACGCCGACACAAACGAGATCATGGGTTTTTCGGCGAAGCTGCCAAAGACGTTCATGAAGGCGCACGCCGCCGCCAGACCGCCCATCATCAAGATCAGCACGCCGCAACTGGCCAGGAACATCGTCCGACCGCTGTTGTCGGGCGGCACCACGTTGGCCAGAGCGACGGTTCGCCCCGGGGGTGGACGCTTGCCGCCGCCCTTTGGAGAAATCGGTGTTCCTTGTGTCATGGATGACCTCATGGGGTGTTGAAGCCCTGGCGCGTGGCACAGTTGGCGTTAAAGGGCTTCGGGTCTTGTGACGGCATATCCAGGTCTTCTGGATTGTCACACATCGGCCGGTCGTATCAAGGGCTCGTGCACATTTGGCCCTGCCTCTGGCCGCCTTGTGCTTGGTGGATGACTGCGAGAGGATAAAATGGCGTGTGAGCGCAGCATTTGAACGCAGGTGGAGGCCATGGCCAGAGGTGGACAGGAGCAGACGGGCAAGGCGAGCCTTTTTGGAGCCCTGCTGAGGCATTGGCGCACCCGCAAGGGGCTCAGTCAGATGGCGTTGGGGCTGGAGGCCGAGGTGTCGTCGCGCCACATCAGCTTTTTGGAGACCGGCAGGGCAGCCCCCGGCGAGCAGATGATCCTGCGCTTGGGGAAAACGCTGGAGATTCCCCCCGAAGAGCAGAACGCGATGCTGCGCGCGGCTGGTTTTGAGGCGCGATTTGAGGAACCGGGGCTGTCCAAGCGCATCCCAAAGGCCATTGGGGTGGCCATCGAGCACATCAAGGCCCAACAAGAGCCCTTTCCGCTCCTGGTGGTGGACTCGGCCTATGACGTTTTGGACGGCAATCAGGCCATGTGGCGCTTGATCGAGTACGTGGCGCCGCATCTGCTTGGCCGCGCTGGCCTCAACGCCGTGCGGATCTTCTTTGAGGACGACGCGGCCAGGGGTGCAGTCATCAACTGGGAGGCCACGGCGCGGGGGATGGTGGTGCGGTTGCAGCGCGAGGTGCTCGACAACCCGGACGATCGGCGCCTCAAAGCGCTCCTTGATGAGGTTTTGCAGGCCCGAGGGGTGCCCAAGGCCTGGCGCACGCTCGATTTTGAGGCCGTCAACGAGCCCGTCTTTGTCCTGGGGCTGCGCAGGGGCGACGTGGAGCTGCGTTTTGTCTCGGCGGTGACCCTCTTTAGCGCCCCACAGCATCGCGCATCGCAGCACATCCGCCTGGAGAGCTACTTTCCCCTCGACCAGACCACGCGCGCTGTCTGTCAGGAGCTTGCCGAGCGCTCATAAGGCCCCTTGGGCGGCCTGAAATCCTAGGTGTGCTCCAGCAAAAAGTCCCGCGTCAGTTGAACAAAGCGCTCCGGGTGCTCTTCGTGCACAAAAAGGCGGCCTTCGGGGATGACTTCAAGGGTCGCGCCAGCCGGAAACTGGTCGATCATCTTGCGCGCGCCGCTCAAAGGGAAGAATCGATCCCGTTCGCCCCAGATCATAAGCACTGGCGCGGCGATTTGAGCGTGGATTTGGGGCAACCGGTCGAGGATGGACCAGTCCGCGCCGCGCACAAAGTGGAGTTGTCCGTCCATGGCCCGCGCGTTTTGGGTCAAAGGGGCCACAAACCAGCGATGAAAGTCGCCCATGATCAGGTCTTTGTTCACAAAACACGACGCAAAGCCGTACTTTGAGCGCAAGAGCCGCTCGGATCGCCACGCGGCGCGCATCGCGGTCGACGCGCCGGGCATGCTGAGCGCCTTTTGAAGCATCTCAAAGGTGGTCACGTGGTGTCCTGGCAGCTCGGTGTCGCCCATGACCAGCGCCGTGACCTTCTCTGGGAGCCTGGAGGCGACCACGCGGGTGATGGTGGCGCCGCTGTCGTGGGCCACCAGCGCCACTTTCTCCAGGTTGAGCGCCTCAATGGCCCCAACCACCGCGCTGATGTGCCCCTCCACCCCAAATTGCGTGCGTTTTTTGTCCCACCGGGTCTTGCCTATCCCCGGCAGGTCGATCAAATGGCAGGTGAAGGCGTCGGCCAGGTGCGGGATGTGCTCTCTGAAGGTCGCCGCCGTCAGTGGCCAGCCGTGCACAAAGAGCAGATCGGGGCCCTGGCCAAAGCTCCAGGAGGCCAACTCGCAGTGTCCCACGTCCAACCAGCGGTGCGGTTGGCCGCGCAGGGCCTCTTCAACGTCCTTGAGGGTTGGGGCGGTGGTTTTGGCGTGGTCTGTCATGGTCTTGGCTCCAGGGCTGGTTTGTTCTTCGACCCCAATGTCCTACCCTGGGGCGCACACCGCAATTACCTTGTCAGGTAATGCCCGTGTCTTTGTGTAGGAAGTCCGACGTTGAAAGTTCTTCATTGCATGGTTTGCGCGCTCCTGCTCAGCGCCTGTCAGGGGGGGGACCGGGAGGGCGGCGAAGCTCGCCCGCCCGGCCCCGACGCTTCTTCTGTGCCCGACGCGACCGAACCGCAGGACGCGGCCCAGGACACGTCGCCACCGGTTGAAGACGCCCAGGTCTCAGACGCCCAAGATTCTGGGACCAATGATGGAGATGGGCAGGACGAGCCGGGCTTTGAGTGGACGGCGCTGGAGCTTGGCGATGGGCAGGTGGCGCGCGGTGAGCTGCTGAAGGTCTTTGATCACAATATCTGGTGGGCGCCCGAGGCCAGGATGACCTTTGCGCTCTTTGACGGCGCAGGTTTTGCCGACTACCCCGACGATCGCAGCGTCCGGTTGATCGACGCCGCCGAGGTCACCCGCGCCTGGTTTGAGCCAGCCCCGTCCGACGCGATCCGCTACAGCGACTTTGCCGTGCAGCAAGGGGTTGTGCTGCGCCAGCCGCCCCTTGAAGGGCTCTCACACGTCCTGACAGCCCACGAGAGCTACCACCTTGAGGAGTATGGTTACGGAGACTTTGCCTGGGATCTGGTGGTGACTGACGAGGTCGGTCGACGCTTTGAGGGGGATGGGAGCCGCAATGAGGATTACCTGGTGTGGGATCGCGAGGTGTTTTTGCCCACGGGGGGCTGGGTGATTGAGGTGGAGCGCGACGCGCCCGACAACTCGCCGGGGCAGTGGACGCTTGAGGACACCAACAATCTGGTGGGCGTGGCGCTGGGCGGACACTATTACCTCTACTTGCTGCACTTCAGGCAGGGCACGATCCCGTTTGGGGTGCAGGAGGGGACGTATTTGGAGCAGGGAGCGTATTTGGGGCGAGTGGGCAACTCGGGGGTGAGCCACGAGCCGCATTTGCATGTGGCGGTGGTGTGGTACGACGTTTTGGCCGATCCGCCGCGCTCCTGGGCGGTGCCGGTCAAGTGGGCCGACCTGGAGGTGTCGCCCAGCCCGCATGGGCCGTTTGAGGCCCATGGGTTGGTTGAGCCGCCTTCAAAGGCATGGTTGCGGCCAGCCCCCTAGGTTTACGGCATTTGGCGTGTTGTGAGATGGGCTGTGTGAACGCAAAAAAGGCGCGTGTGTTTTGGGAGGTTTTGAAGAGGTCCCAGAACATACGCGCCTTTTTGTGTTGGCGTCAGGCGTTGACCCACAGTCACCCCCGAGAATGGTGGGGGGCGGTTGGGGGTCGCGTGACCTGGGCCTAGACCGAGTCCCGATGAAAACGAGCCAGCGCTGACGGCTATCACAGCCCATTTCTTCGTCGTCGATGCTCGACGGGTCAAAGACTCGCCTGCGCTCTCCTCCTCGGACTGGACTGCGATTTCTCGCCCTTGCAAGGCTCGTTTTCATCGGTTCTCGGTCAAGCGCGAGGCCTCCTTTCGAAAGCGGTCTCGCGGGGTGCCGAGAGGGGGTGCCTCAGAAGACGATGTCTTCCATGGAGGGTTCGGGTGCCGGGGGTGGCTCGGGCATGGGGGCCGATTCTGCCTTTTTGCGCGCACGCTTGGGTTTGGCCTTTTTGGCCTCTTCTTCAGCGGCGCGGGCGGTGAGGCGGCTGGTAACGGCCTCGACCCAGAAGGCGGCCATTTCGCGCGCGCTTTTGGGTTTGGATTCTTCCTTGACCTGGGTGTAGAGGCGTTGGCCTTCGGCGATGTTGCCCACGGCGCCTTTGTCCATGGCCCAGCTGATGGCGGTCTCTGGGTTGGGGAAGTAGTCGGGGTTGGCCTTCTCGATGGCGTCCTGCTCGGCTTTGCTCAGGCCGTCGTAGACCGCCGCTTCGATGGTGGCGGGCATGCCGGTCCAGTCGCCGGTGTCATCCCACAGGACCATGCCAGCGCGGCCACGGCGAGCCCACTGCACCCGGATGCCGCGGCGTTCTCCGTCCTGGACGATCTCCAGTTGGAGGTTGATGCTGCGGGTGAGGCGAGCAAGCTCGGTCTGGCTGATGGTGGCGCGGGTGACGGCGTTGGCTTTGCCGTCGCGAGAGTCCTGGTTGTGGTAGATCCACAAGACGTCGCTGCCCCAGCGGGTGATGGAGTCCTGGAGCTGACGCATGGCCAGCGCTTTGGTGCGGAACGCCGACATCTTGTTGCGGTTTTTGCCGTTCTCGTTGTCGAGCATGGCCTTGACGACCAGCGGCGTGATGATGGCCGTCAGGGAGTCGACGATGATGGTCTTGACGCCCGAGCCAGGCATGTTGTTGAGCAGGTGTTTGGTGATCAGCTCGGGTTCGACGTTGTCGGCCTTGTTGTCGCTGAGCTGGAAGACGTCCCCTTGGGCCTTCTCCATCACCTCAGTGAAGCGCTGATCAGCGTCCACGACGACCATCGGCCCATTCATCTGAGCCGCGAAGGAGGACTTGCCAGAGCCGGGGTACCCCACCAGCGACCAAAGACGCGGGGGATATTTGGGACGTTCCATCTTCTTAAAGCCCATTTTTCTCTCTCCAGGCTGGTTTTCAGGTGCTATGTCTGTCCACAATTAGGTGGACATCCGTTCAACATCAGACACGCTATTTATGGACCCTCTGAAGGGAGTTGTCAAATGTTCAGTGGAACATTTTTTAAGTGGCTTCCCGAGGGCCCGCGCTGGCGGCCTGCATGGGCCAATGCTTTTCAATTAAAGCACAACCTGATAGAGCCGTGGGGCTTTGAATTGATCGGTTGTGGTCTTTTCTGCGCCGCCTTCTTCAGCCTGCCGGAACCCCATGAACCTGCTCAACGCCCAGAACCTCTCCAAGTCCTACGGCCCCCGGACGCTCTTCTCCAACCTGGATTTGGCCATCGACAACACCGAAAGGGTTGCCATTGTGGGTCCCAACGGGTGTGGCAAGTCCACGCTCTTGAAGATCCTGGCGGGCGTGATTGAGCCCGACGACGGGACCTTGGCGATGCGCCGGGAGGCCAGCGTCTGTTACGTCTCCCAGGAGCCTGAGTTTGACGACAAGGCCACGCCCCGGCAGATCGTCGCGCAGGTCATGGAGCCGGTCCGGGAGGCCATTGAGCGCTACGACAAGCTCAGCATGGAGGTGGCCAGCGCCGACGCCACCTCCATGGACGCGCTCCTTGAAGAGCAGGCCCAGATTCAGGCGCTCATTGAGCGGCTGGGGGGCTGGAGCTGGGAGCACCGCGTGGAGTCGGTGCTGGAGCAGCTCGGCATTCGGCCCGACGATCTGGACCGGCGCTTTGGGGCGCTCTCGGGTGGTCAGCGCCGCCGCGTGGCGTTGGCCCACGCGCTGCTGGCCAGCCCCGATCTGCTCATGCTCGATGAGCCCACCAACCACCTCGACGCCGAGACGCTCGAGTGGCTCGAAGGCACACTTCAGAACTGGCCTGGGGCGTTGGTGCTCATCACTCACGACCGCTACTTTCTGGACCGGGTCACGACCCGAATCGTGGAGTTTGATCAGTCCACGCTCTACTCACACCCGGGCAATTACGCCGCCTTTGTGGAGCGCAAGCTGGAGCGGATGCGGACCCAGTCCAAGGCCGAGACCAAGCGCCAGAAGCTCCTGGAGCGCGAGATGGAGTGGTTGCGCCGCAGCCCCAAGGCGCGCACCACCAAGGCCCGCGCCCGCGTGGACCGCGCCGAGGCGCTGGCCAACGCCGACGGCCCCGAGAAGCGCCTGGACCTCAACGTCGATTTTCGCTCGATGAAGCGCCTGGGTGGCATCATCCTGGAGATCAGCAACCTGGCCAAGAACTACGAGCGGCCGGTCTTTGATAGCCTCCACATGGCCGTCCAGCGCCAGGACAAGATCGGCATCATCGGCCCCAACGGCTGTGGCAAGTCCACGCTGATGCGGATCTTGATGGGCCTGGAGCGCCAAGACGTGGGGCAGGTTCAGTGGGGCAAGAACTCCAGGCCAGGCTATATGAGCCAGACCCGCGACGACCTCAACCCCGACGACACGGTCCTGGAGTCCATCAGCGACAACGACCACGTGCGCGTCGGCGAGCGCTCGGTGCACCGCCGCACGTACCTTAAGGAGTTCCTCTTTGACGACGGCGCCCAGCGCAAAAAGGTCTCCACACTCAGCGGCGGCGAGCGGTGTCGGTTGATCCTGGCCAAGATCATGCTGGAGAACGCCAACATGCTCTTGCTCGATGAGCCCACCAACGATCTGGACATTGTCTCACTCCAGATCCTTGAAGACGCGCTGCGGCGCTTTGAGGGCTGCATCCTGCTGGTCACCCACGACCGCTACTTCCTCAACAAGGTCTGCAACGTCATCATGGCCTTTGAGGACGGCTCGCTGGAGCGCTATGACGGCGACTACGACTTCTACCGCAAGCGCCGCGACGAGCGCCTGGCCGAGCTTAAGCGCCAGCGCCAGCAGGCCAAGAAGGCCGCCGAGGCTCAAAAAGCCGCTGAGGCCCAGGCCAAAAAGCCCCGCAAGCTCAGTTGGGATGAGCGCAAGGAGCTTGAGGGAATTGAGGGTGTGATTTTGGAGGTCGAGGAGCGCAAAGAGGCGGTGGAGGCGGCGTTGGCCGATCCGGCGCTTTACCGCGACAAGCCCCAGAAGGTGGCGACGCTCTCCGAGGAGTTGAACGCGCTCACTGCAAAAATAGAAGGGCTCTACGCGCGCTGGGAAGAGTTGGAGAGCCTCCAGGAGGGGTGAGGCGCAGCCGCCAGCGAGGGCTCACTCGTCGATGAGCCCTTCGTCGGTGGATTTGTCGAGCCCGTCGAGCTTGATGTGGCTGATGCGCGACTGGTGGTCGTCGTCGGTCTTGGCCAGCTTGTCGCCGCGCAGCACGGTGTTGTTGTTGCGCTTGGTGGCGAAGCCCTTCTTGATGCGTTCCTGCTCTTCTTTGTATTCGATGCTGTAGCGCGTCCAGGGGCGCAGGCGCAGTCGAGCGGGGTTGATCAGGTCGCCGGTGCCTTCGCAGAAGCCATACTCGTCTTCGGCAAATTTCTTCAGGGCTTTGTCGATGAGCTTGAGGAGTTTTTGTTCTTTGTCGGCCAGACGCAGCATGTAGGCCTGCTCGGTGAGCTGCTGGGCCTGATCGCTCTCATCGGGCATGGCCTGAGTGTCACCGACGGCCTCGCTGACGCGCATGCGCAGGCGAGCCATGACGCGCTCGCGCTCGTCCAGCAGGAGCTGCCTGAACTCCGCCAGTTCTTCGTCGCTGTATTCGTCTTTGTCGTGCCAGTCTTCGGTTTCGTTTGTCATCGCTCTTTCACCAAACCATGTGTTTGATTGGTTTCAGGGCAGGCTTATGCCCGATCCCTGCAGTGGTGACAGCCGTCTGCCGCAACCACCCCCTCACCCCAAAGCACCACGGACCAGCCTCCGCAAGGCGCCCATCTCTTGTTGAAGACGACCGCCGCCACGCCAGCGTGCTGTGGTCTTTCCAGGCTGCACTGGCACGAGCCGCGAGGGCACATGAAACAACGCGCATCTTCTGGAGGGGCTGAATATTGAGTCAATTGGCGACTCAGGTCAACCCCGGCCAGTCGAGTGTGTGTTTGGGCGCTCATTTGGGCCTGTCCGGGCCTGGAGAGCACCTGTGGGCGATGGTGTTGGTTTGGGAGGGGAGCGGGCCGTCATGGGCGACAGGATGCGCCCAGCGGCCCGTTGGGGCGCTCAGCGGCGGCGGCGCCAGAAGAACCCGCCCAGGGCCAGCGCCAGCAGCGCCAGCGGGGCGTTCGAGGGGGCAGGGCGAGAAGGCGTCGAGCAGCCACAGCCATCATCGGGGCTGCCGGTGTCGACGTTGGGGTTGGGATCGGGATCGGGACCCGGATCGTTGTTGGGGTCGTTGTTGGGTTCGTTGTTGGGGCTGTTGTTGGGCTCATTGTTGGGGTCGATCACCGGCTTGATGACCACAAAGCCCACAGCCTCAGAAACCTCGGACTCCAACCCGGCGCCGTCGATGGCCGACGCTGTGGCGGTGTACTCCCCGACCTCAAAGGTCTGCGCGGGGCAGGCAAAGACGCCGGCTTCATCGGCGGTCACCTCACAAACAACCTCATCACCCACGCTGACGTTGACGTCGGCGCCAGCCTCAGCGGTGCCCTCAATGGTCACCTCAACGCTCTCGCCTTCAAACTCCTGTCCGTCGGTCGGCGACGTGATGACGGGTGCGTCTGGGGCCGTGGTGTCGATGGTGAAGACCACCTGTGCGGACTCCTCGCTGGTGTTGCCCAGCGCGTCGGTGGCCGTCGCGGCGGCGGTGTACTGGCCGTCGGCCAGCGCGTCCTCGGTCGTGCACTCAAAGCCCCCGGTGTCGTCCACCTCGACTTCGCAAAGCTGCTCGCCGTCGATCGTCACATTGACCGTGCTGCCCGGCTCGGCGCCGCCCGACACAGTCACCACGCCTTCGGTCAGCACCGCGCCGTCCTCGGGGGCCGTGATGGTGGGGGCGTCGGGGGCGGTGGCATCGATCAAGAGTGTGGCCTCGGCCGTCTCCTCGTTGTCGCCCACATCCACAACGCGCATGGTTATCGTGTACTGGCCGTCAGGGACAATGTCGCCGTCAGCGCGGCCATCCCAGACCTCGTTCAGATCAAACTGCGCCACCGCGCCAGCGTCGATCGTCCGCGTCCAGACCGGGCCGTCGTCCTCATCACGCATCGCCGCCAACTCAACCGTTGCAACACCAAAGTTGTCGGTGGCCTGACCCGTCAGCGCGACGGGCTCGTCCTGGTTGGGGTTGAAGGCTTCGGGCGCCACGGCGAAGTCCACGATTTCGGGCGCGGTGTTGTCGGACAACACAACGCCGTCGCTGCTGATCGCAGCGCTCTCGACGCCTGCGATGTCGTACGCCACCACCAACGCGCGGTAGGTGGGGCCGATCCGCAGCGGCAGGTCGGTCAGCACCGCCGACGTCGCGTCGCCTTGATCCTCAAAGGGCGTCACCAGACCGTCGCTGCCCACCAGAGCCACCCGGTAGCCCTCGGCGTCTTCCACCGGCTCCCAGGCCACGCCCAGCGCGCCAAACTGCTCGGCTTCGTCCACGTCGGTGTTCGGGTCGCTGATGCGATCGCCGTCCACCGCCACGTCGCGGACTTCGCCGGTGGGCGTAAAGTCGCGCTCCACAAAGAAGATGCTGCCGTTGGCCGCCGGGACCACGATGAGGACCTTGCTGTCCTCGCCGCCGCCGATCGGGTCGGTCATGATGGGCGCACCCACCGGCACGCCAAAGTAGAGCGCCCAGATCAGCTCGCCCTGCGACGTCAGCGCGTACACCCAGCCGTCTTCGCTGCCGACCATGATCTCACGCACGTCGTCGATGGTCTGCACCACCGAGCCCACCGTCACATCCGAGAGCTTGCCGCCGCCGCAGTTCTGGGTCGTGGGCGGCTGGTCGGTGGGCATGGCCGTGGCCTGCCCGTCGTTGAGGCACACGCGCCAGTTCACCTGGCCGCTGTTGGTGGTGTAGGAGCTCAAGTCACCGGCGCTGCCGGGGACGATGAGGTTGAGGTTCTCCACCGAGTCAAGCTCAATTTCGTTGGGTCCCTGACGGACCAGACTGGGGAAGTTGAGCAGTTGGCCCTGGTAGCTGTGGTTGTCGCCGTTGACCGGGATGGTCCAGCGGGCCTCGCCGGTGTCAGCATTGATCAGTGCCTTGTCGCCCTCGGGTGTGTCGGCAAAGAGGAAGGGGATGTCCACGTCAGCGTCGATCTTGAAGGAGACGTTGTTGCGGACCTCTTCGCTGATGGCCACGACGTACTCGGTCTCCAGCGCCTCAAGGCCAGGGGTGCCTGCCGCCGCCAGCCAGTGGGCCTGGCCGTCGGCCATCAAGACCAGGCGGTGGGTGGTGCCGCCGTTGCCCTGCGCCACCATCCAAGGCTCTTCAACGCCCGATTGGATGTCGTTGACCGCCCGTGAAGCGACCAGCTCGCCGGTCGGTCCCAGGCGAACCTCGATGATGTCGTTGCCGTCGCGGTCGGTGTAGATGTAGGCGATGTCCTGGGTGGACTGGTTGCCCTCGTCGCCGTCGAGCGGCGCCGCCAGGACGTTGCGCGGGCCAGCCAGGGCGTCTTCAAAGGTGTGCGACCAGACTTCTTCGCCAAAGGCGTTGCGCATCGAGAGCACCGGGTCGCCGTTGTCGTTGTCGAAGTTGTGGGCAAAGAGGCTGCCCCCATCGACAAAGAGCCCCACCAGCGGCTGGGCGGTGCCCCGGTCGTCGCTGGAGTAGACGTCCAGCGGGCGCCGGCCCCCGGCGTCGATGTTGCGCGTGCGGCCCGCGGCGTCCTGCAGGTGCAGGTAGCGGGTCTTGATGGTCGTCTCTTCGTCTTCGGGGTTGGGCAGTTCGGCCTGGAGGGTGCGCGGCTGGGGCATGTTCCGGGCGCTGGGGAAGCGCTGCTCGGGCTCCATCAGGCCGTTGAAGACCGTCAAGAAGCCATCCGAGAGCACCATCGCCAGGTGGGCGCCGTTTTCAAAGAAGCCGTCGCCCGCCGCGATGACGTGGGGGTTCTGGAAGGGCGCCAGTTCGGTTTGACCGGTGATGGTCGGCCCCTGGGGCGTAAAGCCCATGATCTGCACCAGATCGGCGCGCTGGTCGCCGTTGAGATCGCGCTCAACGACCACGTCGGGGCGCTCGTCGCCGGTGAAGTCGTGCACCACCGCCGCAAAGACCCGCGAACCCGGCGCGCAGGTGCCCCCGTAGAGGCCGGGCGCCTTGGCGAGCCGGGCGTTGGGCACGGTCCAGCGCTGGGACAGCTCGCCGTCCACCTCGGCCCAGGCCGTCAGCGAAGACATGGGGTTGTCTGGGTCGATGTCGTCGCCGACGCTGGCGGTCAGGAGCATCGATTTGCCCATGCCGCTGGGGTCGAGCAGCGCCACTGGCAACTGATCGGGCGCCTGGGCGACCACTTCGCCGGTCGCGCCGTCGTAAGCCACCAACGTCCAACGCCCCGGCTCGTTGATGCCGTCGGCGTCTTCGGGCTGGCCATCGACCAACTCTTCGGTGTTGTTGAAGACCGACACGATGACTTCCATCACCCCGTCGCCGTTGAGATCGGCCGTCGGGTTCTGGAGCATCCGCAGCGCCACGTCGGCGTTGCCGTGCCCGTACTCATAAATCCACTCGATGGTGTCCTCGACGTAGTCGTACACGGCCAGATAGGCCGTCTCGCCGTTTTCACCCGAGGCCGTCCCCGTGAAGATCAGCTCTTCCTGAACGTCCTCGTCAATATTGGCCACCACGGAGGGGCCGCAGCCAAAGTCGCCGTCGATGTTGGCGCCCGTGTTGCGCTCCACGTTGCCCGAGGCGGCGTTGATGACCACGACCGCGCCGCTGTCGCCGTCGAGGGCGACCTCAAGGTCGGTGTTTTCGGGGTTGACGTCGCCCACGGCGAGGTCAAACTGCTCGGAGATGCCCTCGGTGACCTGCCACAGGAGCTGGCCGTTGCCGTTGTCAAAGCCGTAGGCGCGCAGCCCCGGGGCGCCGCCTGCGCTCTGGACCAGGATCTCCAGCCCGTCGTCGCCGTCGATATCGACGACCACCATCCGGCCGCCGACATAATCAAAGGTGAAGGCGATCTGGCCATTGGAACCCGACACAATGGCGACTTCCTGACCTTCGGTCTCCACCAGGATCTCGGCGGCGCCGTCGGCGTCCAGGTCTTGGACTGCGATGATGCGCCGGGCGCCGATGTCATCGCTGGTCCACATGACGCTCATGTCCTGGGCCAGCGCCGTCACCGCGCCGCCGTCCAAGCCCACCTGCTCCTGACCCGGCTGCCCGTTGAGTTCGCCGATGTGGACGGACACTTCCTCTGTGTTCGTCCCCACAAAGAGGTGTTTGACCACCTTGGGCAGATCAATGTTGAGCCCGCCGCCGTCAATGACGGCCAGCCGCGTGGCGCTCTGTGCGCGCTGCCCCCACAGTGAGGCGGCCTCCGCCGGGTTGGCCTGCGCTTGTGGTGTCTCCACAACGCTCACGGCCGCGCCCAGCAAGCTGGCCAACAGCAGCACCTTTAAATCTCTTCGCTTCATCCAGATCACCCTCCGAAGCATGCATCGAGCCCTGCTTGACGTCGATCCCAGTCACCCGCACAGGTCGCGCACAGCCAACAAGCTGTGCTTTTGGGCATCGGACCATCGCATCTCAGGGTCCACGCCCCATGATGACAGACGGTCGACCCACTGGCCCACCCGTTCATCTGCATTCTGGTGTCAGATACGTCCCCAAGGCAGTGTTTGTTTGAAAAACTGCTCTCCCACAGTCTCGCGCCTTCAACGCACCAATTCAAGTCCGCGTTCTTTTGAGTTGGTCACAAAGTGCGAATGTGACTCTCTGATGGCGAGTTTGGGAGGGGTTTGTGACGGTGTTTGGGGCAGATTCAGCGGCTTTTGCAGACTTCGCGTTTGATGTCGCTGCCAAAGAGGCGCGTGCGGGTCTGAGGGCCGGGGTTGCCCACGGGGCTGATGCCGTTGTCGCGCTGGTAGCGGGCGACGCCCTGGACAAAGGCTTCGACGTCGTCGGAGGGGATGCCGAGCTTTTGGGCGATTTTGACGCGCAGCGCGTCGCAGATTGGCCCTCTGGGGTTGCGGACCTTGATGATGGCTTTGCGCAGCAGCGCCCCTTCAATGATCTTCTCGGGGGCGGGGTCCAGGATGTCTCCGGCGTCGTCCATGCCGATGTCATCACCGCCGTTGTCGTCGTCCCCGGGGCCATCGTCGGCGGCGATGATGTCTTCTTCGGGGTTGGGGGTGTCGTCCTCGACGGGTGGTGGTGGGCGACGTTTGGGAGGATCTGGGATGCGCACGGGAGGGTCGGGGTCGTCCAGGGCAGAGCCAGGAGAGCGGGCCAGCGAGGGGCCTTTGGGGGTCTCTTTGGCGCTCTGACCGCCGCTGGCGTTGTCCGAGCCGCCCGCCGATGAGCCTTCGGCGTTGGAGTTGGTCACCGGCGTGACGGTGGTGACCACAGGATCAGGGCGCCGGGTGCTGTCAAAGATCATGTAGAAAGTCAGGCCGAGCATCCACACGACCGCCACCGCGATGAGCATCACCAGTTTGTTGTTGTGGCGTCTGGCTTCGCGCTGGTTGGCCATCAGCGGCTGGGTCAACTGTCGCCCTGCCACGCCATCGACCATCGCGGGGCGGTAGCGGGCGGACTGCGGCGAGATGACCTGAACGACGTGAGAGAGGATGATGGTGATGTTGTCGGAGCCGCCCCGGGACTTGGCCAACTCGACCAGACGGTCGACGGCCTGCTGTGGGTCACGCTGATCGATCATCCGCAGCAATTCCACGTCCGAGACGTGGCTGGTGAGGCCATCGGAGCAGATCATCAGCCGGTCACCGGCTTTGAGCTCCAGTGGATGCGGCGGGATGTCGACCTTGACCACCGGTTGGCTGCCGAGCCAGCGCACGATGACGTTGCTCTGGGGGTGGCCGTTGGCCTCCTCGGGCTGGATTTTGCCCTCGCGGATCATCTGGGCGATCTTGCTGTGGTCGTCGGTCAACTGGAGGATGCGGTGGTCGCGGATGAGGTAGATCCGCGAGTCGCCCACATGTCCGAAGTGGGCGTGGCAGCCGTGCAGGGCCACCGCCGTGCATGTGGAGCCCAGGCCGTGATAGGCGGCGTTCTGACGCCCGTACTCGTAGACCACGCGGTTGGCGTGTTGGACGGCGCGCGCCAGCGCTTCAGAGACCTTCAGGTCCTGTTCTTCGTCGTAGAAGGCTTCTTTGGCGGCCTTGACCACCAGACGGCTGGCCTTGTCGCCCCCCGCCACGCCGCCCATGCCATCGGCCACCAGCAAGAGCTTGCCGCGGCCCGCCTGGAGGAGCGGATCCTGGGGTTCAAAGACCAGGTAGCTGTCTTCGTTGATCGTCCGCACCGAGCCCACGTCAGTCCGGTGCGCCACGCGCACAGTCATTGAAGACTGGCGACCAGGCATTGGACTGGAGTTTCGGGAGCCGGCCATGCTGTCTCTTCTCGGAGCGCGTTGGCGCAGCCTGGGCATCGGCAGCGCTGGCGCATCATCATCTTCGTACTGCAATTTATACCGCTTTGATACAAGCCCGTTTTCGGGAACCTTAAGCCCGTCTGGAGGTCGCTTTGCCCCGGTTCCTTCCCTGGTCCCAGGCCGCCGGCACATCGCCGCACACCCCCTGACTTGCCGTGTATCGTCGGCTCGCCCAAACATTTAACAGGCGGACCTGCCCACAATCTGCCCACGAGGTCTGCCAGGTGTCAAATTCGTGGCCTGTCTTGCTGTTGGGAGTCGGTTGTGACAGAACACGCGCCCACGACACTGAAGTGAGGTGCGCGCATGATAGAGCTTGAACGCAAACCGCAACATGGCCAATTCTTTGATGTCACCATCGAGTCTGTCTCTCGCAAGGGTGTCGGTCAGGCCAAGCTGCACGTCTGCATTGGCCCCCAACGCCTGGAGCGGACCTACACCGTCGAGGTGCGCAAGGTTCTGCCGGGCGAGCTGGTTCGCATTCGGGTGGAGGCCATGCGCCGGCGCGTGATCACCGCCGCAGCCGAAGAGATTCTGACCCCCGCGCCCGAGCGGATCGAGCCTCGCTGCAAGCACTTTGGCTGGAGGGACATCCCCGGCAAGGGGTGCGGCGGCTGTGTGTTGCAGGCGATGGACTACCAGGGGCAGTTGAACCTCAAGCGCTCTGTGGTTCAGGAGTGCATGCGCAAGGCTGGCCTTGATCAGGTCGAGGTGGCCCAGGTCCTGCCGTCGCGCTCGCCGTGGTACTACCGCAACAAGATGGAGTTCAGCTTTGGGGACGATCGCCAGCGCCGCTTTGCGCTCGGATTCTTTCCCAGCGGGTGGCACCGGGAGGTGATCGCCCTTGAGGAGTGCTTCCTCTGCTCGGAGTATGTCTCCAACCTGGTGCCCCGAGTGCGCCAGTGGTTTGAGGATCAGGGCGTTGAGTACTTCTCGTCCCGGCGCGACGAAGGCTTTTTGCGCGTATTCACCGTGCGTGAGGGCAAGCGAACCGGCGAGCGCATGGCGGAGTTGATCACGACGCCCGACGAAGAGGTCAAGACCGTCGATGGGGTCAAGCCTGCGGCGGAAGTGGTCGCGGCGTTTGCGCAGGCGCTTCAGGAGATCTGTGTCGAGTTGGGTGAACCGCTGACGTCGTTGCACTGGACCCAGCACGTGGCGCGTCGCGGAGAGCGCACGCGGATGGAAACCCACCACATCGCGGGTCAACCGGTCCTCCATGAGGAGCTGCACCTGCCGCGCGGCCATGTGCTGCGCTTTGAAATCCACCCCAGAGCCTTCTTCCAGCCCAATACGTTGCAGGCCGAGGTGCTTTATGGCGAGGTGATCCGCGCCGCTGGGCTCTCAGAGGGGAGCGGGGCGCGGGTTTTGGACCTTTATTGTGGGACGGGGACCATTGGGCTGTGTCTGGCGCCCTATGCAGCGCACGTGACGGGGGTGGAGTTGGTGCCAGAAGGGGTGGAGAACGCCCGGCACAACGCCAAACTCAACGGTTTGGACAACGTGACCTTCTTTGCGGGCGATGCGGGCGAGGTGTTGGCGGGTCCTTTGGCGGATCAGCAGGGCAAATTTGATCTTGTGGTGGTGGATCCGCCGCGTTCGGGGCTGATGCCGCAGGCGCGCAAGCACATCGCGGCGCTTGGAGCCCCGCGCCTGGTCTATGTGTCGTGCAATCCCAACACGCTGGCGCGGGATCTGGCCGAGTTGATGGCCGATGGGCACCGCCTGGTGAGCCTCCAGCCGGTCGATATGTTCCCCCACACGGCCCACATCGAGAATGTGGCGCTTCTAGAGCGTGTCTCCGAGCCCTGATCTGTGCTCGGCGCCGGGCCGAGGGCCGTTTCAAGGCCCGCAGGCTTGCCGACAGACGGCGGATTACGGCTTTGAGTGGACCGGGCAGCCTGCAGCGGCTGGTTTTTGGGTCTCTTCGGGGCGGTTTTTGCCAGGGCCATTGGGTCTGTCGGTCCTGGGGGTGACCTTGAGGCGGAAATCCTTGGGTTTGACCGTCAGGGTTTCTTCGATTTCCAGCTTGTAGTGGTCAAAATCGTGGAGTTTAAAGCGACCCACGACGACCGCCAGCGCCAAAGTGGCCTCGATGAGGGCGAATTGACGCCCGATGCAGGCCCTTTTGCCAGTGCCAAAGGGCCTGAACGCCGTTGATGGGCGCGCTTTGATGGCTTCGGGGGTGAAGCGCTCGGGATCAAAGCGCTCGGCGTCCTTGCCCCAGACCTCTGGGTCGCGGTGCAGCGCCGCCAGGAAGACGATGAGGTTGCGTTTGGCCTCGATTTTATAGCGTCCACCGAGCACAAAGGACTCTTTGCTGGTTCTGGAGAAGGCTGGCGCGGTGGGCCACAGGCGCAGCGTCTCCAAGAGGACCTGGCGAGTGTAGTTGAGCTGTGCAATGTCCTCGAATTCAGGCCAGCGGTTGCCGAGCACTTCATCGACCTCGGCGCGCAGCCGTGTCAGCAACTCGGGGTGTTTGACCAGATGGTAGAGCGCAAAGGAGAGCAGGCCGCTGGTGGTCTCGTGGCCAGCGATCAAGAGCGTCAGCACCTGGTAGCGGATGTTGATGTCGTCGAGTTTGCGGCCATCGCGCGGATCTTCGCTGTGCAGCATCAGGTCCAGGAAGTCTGCCTTGCGCTCGCCGCTGGCCCTGCGCTCGGCGATGACCTTATCGACGACGTCGTGGAGCACGCCTGCTCTGGACTGATAGCGGCGCTCGGCGGCGCCCATGAGCTTGCGCATCAACTGGGGCTGATGCAGGCGGTGCATGGCCCCGCGCAGGCCTTCGACCATGGCCTGTACGAAGGCGTGTGGTTCCTGGCGCTCAAAGGAGCCAAAGTCCTGGTCAAAGCCGCACAGCCCGATGGTGTCAAAGGTCAGCCGCGTCATGTCGGCCGAGACATCCACCGCGATCCCTTGTTTTGCGCTGCGCTCCCAGTGGGCCACCAGGCGCTTGGCCATGTTGAGCATGGCCGGGTAGTAGGTCTTGATCGACTTCATGCCGAAGCCGGGCATCAGGACGTTGTGCGCGGTGCGCCAGTTGGGCTCGTCGTTGTAGGCGGTGAAGAGGCCGTCGCCGCTGAAGGTCCGGACTTCTTTGAGGGGCGGGGAGACATTTTTTTCAAACCGCCGCTCATCCAGGATCTCTTTGACCAGCGCATGCCCGCACAGAAAAATCGGGTTTCGGTGCGGGATGTCCAATTGAAAGATCGGCCCCTGGGCTTTGGCGGTGCGCATCATGACCTGAACCATGCCGTTGCGTCCGTAGAGGAACGCCAGTGGCAGGTGTCCCAGAAGTGGGATCCCGGGAGGGCGAGGAATGGGGGAGAGGGCGACGTCTTCGGTGGGGTTGGGGGTCATGCAGGGCTGCCTCAAATCGGCGTGGGGTTCTGAAGTGGGGTTTGGAAAATGGGAGTTATTTATAATTTCATAAGTCCATCATATGTTAATGTCGTTGTCGATTGGCACAATCACAAGCCACAGGTTAAGGCATCTGCCGGTTGAACACACGTCGAAGGTGGGACGGTTGAGTACGAGCAAAGATGATAAAGGGGAGCGTCGCGGCCGAGGCAAAGGTCGTGAGGAGATCTTAAAGGCCGCCAAACGCGCGTTTGCCTCCAAGGGTTACGCGGGGGCCACGACCTCGGGGATTGCGCGTGACGCGGGCGTGACCCAGCCGCTTGTGCACCACCACTTTGGTTCCAAGGAGAAGCTTTGGGATGCGGTGGTGTCGTCCATTTTTCAGGAGTTGGACGCGTACTTCAGCGAATCTTTTGCGCAGACCATGCACGGCTCGACCGAAGAGCGTTTGCGGGGGATGTTGAGGGCGTTTGTGCGCTTTTCTGGGCATCATCCGGAGTTGGGGCGCTTGATGACCATGGAGGCGGTTCCTCGGGGGGAGAAGTTTGAGCGCCTCTTTGAGACCTACATTCGGCCGCAGAACGAAATGCTCCACGGTGTTCTGGCGGCCGCTCAGGCTGAAGGCGTGCTGCGCGCAGATCTGGACCTTGATCTGGCCCCCTTTGTCATCATTGGCTCCAGCATCCACCTCTTTGTGGTGGCTCCGCTGGCCGCAAAGCACGGCATTGATGTGGATGACCCCGAGACCATCGAGCGCTATGTGGACACTGTGATGGGGATGGTTTTTGGAGGCATCCTGGCCAAACCCCAAACCAGTTGAACCCAGACAATGCCTGTGTCCCGGTTACGGCGCGCGCCCCTCAAAGTCCCTGAGCTTGCGCTGGTGCGCGTCGCTGGTGTTTTCGATGGTGCCCTTGTCGACTTTGGCGTCGATTTTGGGGGCAGGCCCTGCGGGCTCCACAGGTGAGGCCACCTCGGGCCGCTGGGTGTCAAAGCCCGGCGAGGCGTAGGGCGCAGCCCCAAACTTGATCCACCCTGCCTGATGGAGGCCGTAGACAGTTGCTGCGATCAGCAGCGCGCTGATGGCCCCCGACACCAACAGGCGCTTCCAGGTGAGGCTTTTGGCCAGGGTTTTGCCGCTCTGCGTCCCCAGGCGTTCGGCCATCGTGATGCCAAAGACCAACGCTGTGTAAAAGACCACAATCAAAGCCAGTTTGAGCAAAATCACGGTTCACCTCCTGCCTTTTGGCAAAAAGGAGACATCCCCAAGGGGAACCCCCTCTTCGGCAAAGCGCTCCATGTTCTTCAGGTAGACGTAGGTGGCAAAGTCCACCCCGGCTTTTTCGGCGTTGGCCATGTCGTTGAGCGTGCGCTTGCGCTGGACGGCCTGGCGGTGGTCCTCGACGGTCAACGCGGCGCTGAGCGCCTTGATGTCTCGGGCCTTCTGCTCGGTGACAGCGTAGAGTTTGCGCTTGGCCTCAAGCACCTCAGGGGGCGGCTCGCCGATCCCGTTGGGGAAGCCCAACTCGGTCACCTCCACGGGGGTTTTGGCCAGCATCTCGTTGATCTTCTTCTTGGCGTGCTCCGAGATCTCGGGGACGTCGCTGAGGACCTGATCCACCTCATACTCGCGCAGCGCCGTGATGATCGCGTCTGGGGCTTTGCGCTGGATGTAGGTGGCGTAGACCATGTCGGTGGTGATCAGCAGCACATGATCGTTCTCTTCCTGGGGGCGGACCTCCTGGTAGATGGTGCTCAGAGAGGCTTTGTCCTGCTTGACGCGGAACTGGAGCCCAATCTGGACCTTGGTCATGTCGACGTTGCTCTTGGGCAAAAAGAGCTTGTCGATGGTGAAGATTTTGGTGGCTTTCTGGGTCTGGAGCCGGACCAGCTTCGGGCAAGCCGAAACCACGCAGGACTCCATGCGAAACGCCCCTGGAGGGCGGTTGTTCGCCTCCAAACCTGCCGTGGTGAGCTGTCGGCCCACCTCGCCGGGCTGCACCGTCACGCGCTTGCCGCACGCCGTGAAGACCAGCAAGGCTGCCAGCCCAAGCGCGCTCCAAAGTCCCATGGGTCGAACCCGTTTGAGCGTGCGTGGTGATGTTGTTGTCATCTCTCTCTACCTCCTGCACCGTTCCCACGCTCAAAGCATGGCAGCAGAAAGCACAACGCGGCCGCCTGGGTCGCCGATATTTTGATGTGGAAAAGGGTCTTCTTCTTGATCGTCTCCCGATGAACCAAAGGGCCTCGCGGCAGATGGCTGTGGTGGGCCTATGCTGGCGTCGAGGTCTTTGGGCGGTGCGTTTTCAAGGCCCAAAGTGCACACCTCGGAGACCTTTTACGCATGTGTGACGGCCTGAATTGGCGTCCTCGACTTCAACATTAGAGTTGAGTCAGACAGAGGACACACTCCAGCCCAAAGCACACTGTCAGGCTCGACAGTAACGGGCTGCATCCACGATGGATGGTTCAATCAGACATGCCGAAAATCTAAGTTCAGATTCGGTTGTGTCAACAGATGTGTGGTATTTTGAGGTTTTGGCGGATGAAAGGGCGCGTTCGGATAGAACCTAGAAGCGGATGGAGTCAATCATGATCTTGTAGTCGCCTTCCATGGAGTCGAAGGCTTCTTTGGTGCTTTCATCATCGATGCGCTCAACGAGGATCAGCGAGACGCCCTGGTTGTTGGGTCCAGGCAGGAGGATGAAGCGGAAGGCGTAGCGGCCATCGGCCAGGTTGCCAACGGTGGAGCTTAGGGTGAGGACCTCATCGCGGCGCACCAGGGACTTGCCCTGGGTTTTGTATTTGTCCTTGCTGCGGTTTTCAAAGCGGCTGCCCTGGGGCAGGCCCGCTTCGAAGTTTTTGATCAGGTCGCCGACGAGCTTGTTGTAGAGCGACTCTTGCCCGCGCAGGTATCCCATGCCGAGCTGTCGAGTGAGCTTGCCGCTGCCGTCCTCTTGAAAGAGGGTGACGTAGTTGTAGGGCGAGCAGATTTCAAACTTGTGGCCTGGGGGGTGCGCGAAGGAGAAGTCGGTCAGCACCAGGCCGGGGTTTGAGGAGGTGCAGTCTTTGGTGTGGGTGTACTGCTCCCAGCCTGCGGGGACATCGACGGCGGGCTTGGGAGGCTCGGCGACTTCGGTCTCTGTAAATACCCCAGGGTCTTCCTCAACCAGGGGCTCAGAGGCGGTGTAGAAGACCAGGATCCCGGCGCCGGTGATGACGCCGCCAGTGCACATCAACACCCCCAAACATCCCAGAACCGCCGCGATGATCAGCCCGACGCTTTTGCCTTCATCCATGGATTGCCCCCTTGCAACATTTGGCGTGGGGCGCGCTGGGGCTCTCCCTTTGGGACCTGTGCCTGCTCCCGCGCGCTGCACGCATTGTTGGACGCTATGGCCGCAGGGTCAACAAAGGACCGCATCAGGCCCTTCCCGGATGGTGCGTTCAGTTGCCAGGTTTGTAGAAGCGCTTGATGCGCGCGGCCTTGTGGAGTTTGTCGAGCAGCGCCTGACGGGCATCGCGGAATTTTTGGGCTTTAAGACGCGTGCTGATGTCCTGGCGGACCTCCTGGAGCGGTTTGGTGCGGGCGTCTTCGCGGGCGTGGACGATCAGGATGTGCCAGCCGAACACGGTTTTGAGTGGTTTGGAGACTTGGCCGACGGGCGTGGCAAAGGCGGCATCTTCAAAGGGTTTGACCATGCGGCCACGGGTGAATGATCCCAAATCGCCGCCGCGTGGCGCAGAGGGGCCTTCGCTGTACTTTTTGGCCACCTCGGCAAAGTCGGCGCCGGGTTTGGTGGCCTCTCGGTAGATGTCGTTGATCTTCTTGCGGGCCGTTCTGACAGTCTCTTCATCAGCGTTTTTGGGGACCTTGACCAGGATGTGCGACGCGGTGACCTGCTCTTTGATCTCAAACCGTTGCAGGTTGTCGTTGTAGTACGTCTCGATGTCCTTCTCTGAGACATCGAGCCCGCCGTTTTTGGACAGGAGCTTTTCGAGGCGCAGGCGCCGCTTTAGATCGGTGCGCAGATCGGCCTCGGTCATCCCCGTCTTCTCCAGAAGCAGTTCCAGGCTCTCGTAGGGTGATGCTTTAAGGGCTTTGTCCACCTCGGCGTCGATTTCTGCTTTGGTGGCTCTGATCCGTGATTTGGTCAGGTGTTGCTCCAGAAGCTCGTCTTCGATCAGTCGGTCAATGACGCGCTGCTCGAACCTGGCCACCTGGTCTGCAGGGAGGTTGCCCCCAAAGCTCGCAAAGCGCTTTTCGAGGTCTTCCATGGCCTCGACAAGTCGGGCTTTGGGGATGGGCACTCGGTTGACCCTGGCGATGGGGTCGGGAATTTCTGCAAGCGCAGGGGCCGTCAAGCACACCATGACGGCGATCATGATCGCGCACCAAGCCCATTTGAGGGGGGTTTGTGTTGGTTGGCTCATGGGGGCATCTCCGTGTGGGGTTTGGGGCCGGTCAGGCGCGGCGTCGGCAGGCACAACTGTGCTGAAGCACTGCCACAATCCCACCTCTGGCATTTTTTGGGAACCTTGGGGCGGTGCGGCGGTCCCATTGAATGACGCTTTGATCCATGATGGTGCTTTCAAACGACGCTTTCAGGAGACCTTTTATGGCCCACCCCACCTTTTGGCGCGGCTGCGCTGGTTTTGCCCTCATGGGCTTTTGTGCGTTGACTGCGTGTTCTTCTGAGCCTGCCCCCGCTCCGGTGGACGCCCAGGAGAACCAGCCGCTGGTCAAGGAAGCGCCTCAGGACCCCGCCGCGCAAGCACCTCCTTCGGATCCTGCGCCATCGCCCACTGCCCCAGAAGAGGGCAAAGCCACCCCCAGCGCTGACATTGCTGAGGAACGCGCACCGTCCATGGCGGCGGACAGTGGTGGTGCTGTGTCTTTGGGCGAAGCGCCCGCGCTCAAAAAGGTGGGCAAGATGCCTCCCGGCGCGTTTGGCACCCGTGGGATCGGTGTTGGAGGGGGCGGTGGTGGGCAAGGCCAGGGCATGTCCTATGGTTCTGGGATTGGAACCGTGGGGCGCGGCGGTGGCGGCGCCAACTTCCGTGGGCGTCGGGGTCCCCAAGCCGGTTTGAAGGCTCCAGCGGTCGCTTCCGAAGGTTATGAGAGCGCTGGGGTCAACGGTTTTGTGGACCCGGGAGAAGATCCGCTGTCGACCTTTGCCATTGACGTGGACACCGGCTCTTACACGCTGGCGCGCCGCAGGCTGCTGGGAGGCCAGCGCCCGGCGCCGCAGGGGGTGAGGGTCGAGGAGTTCGTCAACTTCTTTGAGTACGACTATCCGCTGCCCACCGGTGAGCTGCCCTTTGCGGTGGCCATGGAGGCGGTCCCGTCGCCCTTTGCCAAGGGCAAGGACAAGACGCTCTTGATGCGGGTCGGGGTGCAGGGGCGGCGACTGTCCGAGCAGGAGCGCAAGCCGGTCCATCTGGTATTTTTGGTGGACAACTCGGGGTCCATGGGGCGCAGCGACAAGCTGCCGCTGGCCCAGCAAGCGCTCCATCTGCTGGTCAACCACCTGAAGGACGGCGACACGGTGGCGCTGTGCACCTACGCTGGCTCGGTCACCGAGGTCCTTGAGCCCACCGGGATGTCGGATCGCAAGCGGATCCACGACGCCATCGAGAAGCTCCAGAGCGGCGGCGGGACGGCGATGGCCGACGGCATGGAGACGGCCTACAAGATGGCCTACAAGCACTTCAAGGCCGGGCACGTCAACCGCGTCATTGTGCTCTCCGATGGCGACGCCAACATCGGCCAGTCTTCGCACGAGGACATCCTCAAGCGGATCGAGCACTACACGCTCGAAGGCGTGACGCTCTCGACGATCGGCCTGGGCACCGGCAACTACAAAGACAACACCATGGAGCGGTTGGCCAACAAGGGAAACGGCAACTACTACTACATCGACTCCTACCGTCAGGCTCGCCGTGTCTTCAAAGACCAGCTCATTGGCACGCTCCAGGTCATCGCCAAGGACGTCAAGATCCAGGTCGAGTTTGACCCGGACGTGGTGGCCCGCTACCGCCTGATCGGCTACGAAAACCGCAAAGTCGCCGACAAGGACTTCCGAAACGACGCTGTGGACGCCGGGGAGATCGGCGCTGGCCACCAGGTCACCGCGCTCTACGAGATCGAATTGGTGAAGTCGCCCACCAGCGACGTGCTGGCGACCGCGAGGCTGCGACACAAAGCGCCGCAAGGCGCGCGCGCCAAGGAGAGCGTCTTTACGCTGCCGTTGGCCAAGCGCGCGGGGGCATTTGAGGAGGCGTCACAGTCCACGCGCCGTGCCGTGGCGGTCATGGGGCTGGCCGAGAAGCTGCGCGGCTCCAAGCACGCCAAGGGCTGGCGTTGGGGGACGCTGCTGACCATGGCGCGGGCCAGCTCCGACAAGAGCGACGACCACAAAGAGCTGATCCGACTGATCGAGGCGGCCTCTTCGCCCAACCTCGCCGCTGTCGCCATCTCGAAAGTCCTGGGGGAGCCTGGGCTGACGCCGCCGCATGATCCTTTCTCCAGCAACGTCAGACCGAGCATCAAGTTTGGCAATCCGACCGTCAACGGTGCGCTCGATAAAAACATCGTGCGGCGCGTGGTCCGGCGACATGCCCGCGAAATCAAGTACTGCTACGAGATGGCGGTCCGCAAAAAACCCTCGTTGCAAGGGAAGCTGTCCTTTCAACTTGTCATCGGCGTGGATGGGAAGGTGAAGGCCTCGACCATCAAGTCCAACACGGTCGGAGACGACACGGTGGGGCGCTGTGTGGCTCAGAAAGCGCGCCGCTGGGTCTTTCCTCAACCTGGCGATGGGGTTGTGCGTGTTGTCTACCCGGTGGTGATGACGATGCGTTAAAAAGCGCTCAACTCAGTGGGATCTGCTCCTGGCGATGGCGGCAGAACTGTGCGGCCAGCACGCGGGCCTGTCCGGCATCTGTGGCCTCATCCAGGGCCAAAAAGAACTCCGTGGCGCGCGCCACCCGCTCCACATCGAGCCCCGGCGCCAAGAAGACCTGCAGGTGGGCCAGAAAGAGCAGCCCGTATCCCGTGCGAAACGCGTCCAGATCGTCGAGCGCCAACCCCCAGGCCGTTTGGCTGAACTCAAAATAGATGTCTGAGAACGCCGCCAACTCCCCCTGGTGGGCGTCGAGCGCCTTGTGCAGCGCCCCCACATGGTCGAGCCCGACCAGCGAGAGCATGTGCAGCAGGTAGTCGGGGTAGAAGGGCTCGGGGATGAGCGCCAGACCAAGGTGCTGCGCCAGCGCTTCATCCACGCGGATCATCAGCGGGCTGCTTAGAAAACTGCGCAGCGCGTGCAAATCCAGCGGGATCCTCTCCTGGCCCTGGACCACCTTGGCCTGCACCTCCTCTTGATGAAGATCCAGCGCTTTGCGGATGGCCACAAACTCTTCGTCGGCCAACTCCAGCAGCCCCGCGAGCCGTGAAAACCGCCGCCGCAGCACAGCGGGCAGCTCCGTGGAGGACTTGTAGCCCATGTCGTGCTCGATTTCGGCCCAGGCGTGCTGCAAGATGGTCCGCACCTGGATCTCAAACCGCAGCCCCCGAAGCTCTTCGCCCTGGCCATGCTCATCCAGCAGCTCCGGCGGCGCATGGCAGATGTAGTGTAAAGAGCGGTACCCAAAGCGATCGAGCGCCTCAAAGGCCCGTTTGTCGATCGTGTGGGTCAGGTCCACGTCCAAAGACGCCTCGATCCGCCGGGCGACCTCATCCACCCCGTCCTCAAAGTAGGTGATGACCCGCACGCCAAGCAGATCGGTCAGGTCTGTCAGGGATTGGTACGTCTTTTCGGGTCTGGCCAGCTTGCCCTGGATGCTCTGGGCGGCCTTGACCCTGGCGGTGATGGACTGGGTGGCGATGGGGGCCAGCAGCGGCTCCAGTTGCGCGCAGACGTGCGTCTTGAGGGCTTCGAGCAAGGGCTGGGCCTCCTCGAACTGCGCCATGATGGCCCTTTGTCGCGATGCAGACATGCTCCCTCCTGGGGTTCGAGGCTCGGTCTTGCGCCTTCTGTTGTCTCGGACTCAGGGCCGGTTTTCAACGCCGCAGCGGCGGTGTCTTGCGCAGAGGCTGTGGAAAAACTCGCCCAAAGGCTTGTTTGTGCATAAAAATGCATATATTGTTTGTGTTGGTTGTGCAGATAAATGCATAAAAGGGTTTTGGTGGCAAACGTTCTTTTCCTGCTTGAGGGGTGGCGCGATGCGAGAGAGACAGAAGACTTTGCTCAAGTTTGCGGTGGTGTTGTGGGGGCTGGCGTGCGTGGTGGGTTGCAACACCCACGAGGTCGAGCCTTTTGGCACCACGATCATCGCCGAGCGCACCGACCAGCCTCGGAGCTTCACGGCGCCCAAGGTCGATGTGCTCTGGGTGGTGGATGACTCTGGCTCGATGTGCGAGGAGCAGCAGTACCTGCGCGAGAACTTTGACCGGTTTGTGGAGGTGCTGGTCCGCAACAACTTTGACTTTCAGTTGGCCGTGGTGACGACCCACATGCTCAACCCCCTGTCATCGGGGCGCTTTCAGACCGTGGCCAACCCGCTTCAGTTCCAGTCCTGCACTTTTGACGTGGATGTCTCTGGGTGTCCCACGGCGCAGGACGCCCCCCCGACGATCATCAGCTCCGAAGACCCTCGGTATCACAACCCGGACGGCTCGGTGTCGATCGACGCCATTCGCCAGGACTTCGGGTGCCGTGCGACGGTGGGCTACGGCGGCGATGACAGCGGCTTTGAGATGGGCCTTGAGGCCGCGCGTCAGGCGCTCAGTCCGGCGCTGCTGGCCGGTCACAACAGCGGCTTCCTGCGCGACGATGCGCTGCTGGCGGTCTACTTCCTGAGTGACGAGAACGACTGCTCGATGCGTACCCCGCAGGCGTTGGGCAGCGGCAGTGCTTGTGAGTGGAACCCTGAGATCCTGGTGCCGGTGGACGACTATGTGTCCTTTTTTGCAGGGCTCAAGCGCGACGCAGAAGGTCAGCCCCAACCTGAGCGCGTGATCATGGCGGGCATCATCGCGCCCGATGATGGCCTGCGCTACCGGCAGGGCCAGGACCCGCAGCCGACCTGTCGTCCCCCCGATGTCTTCAATCCCGACAACGCCGCCGAGGGCGCTTACTCCGGCTACCGCTACGCCGAGGTCATTGAGTCTTTCAACAACCACGCGCTGGCCAACATCTGCCGCCCGCCTTTTGAGCGCGCTCTGGAGCAGATGGCCGACCTGATCCCCAGCGCGCTGAGCAACTGTCTGTCCAACGCGCCGCCCACCTGCCAGTCCGACAGTGACTGCAGCCAGGGTGCCGCGTGCCAGGCACGCGGCAGCGTTCAGATGTGCGACAACATCCGCATCCAGGTCGAGCTTGAGCGCCAGGCCACCCAGGGCGCTATGGAAGGGCGATCATGCCAGGCGCTGCCCGATGGCCAGCGTGTGCGCTGTGTGTTGGTCGAAGGGCAGGACTTTGTGGTCGACTACCGGTCGGCCGCTTGCAGCTCGGGCATTGAGGTGGATTTGATGGTCCAGACCGGACCCCAGGAGCAGATCTTCATCCGCTATCCCACCGCACTTTGAGGCCAATGGTGGATAAACGGCGTTCCAGGCCGTTTGGGAGGCGGTCTTTGCTTGACTTTAATGGCAAAATGTTCAGATATGCGTTCAGTTGTTTGAACGTACCACTGTCCCAAGACACTTTTGCTGTGTTGAGGGGCTCCAGAACATTCGCCAAAGGAGACAAGCGATGGGTCTGAAAGAGCTGATGCCCGAAGACTGGCGCGAAGCGCTGGCCGAAGAATTCGACAAACCCTACTTCCAACAACTGGAAGCCTTTGTTGAAGAAGAGCGCAACACGCAGACCATCTATCCTCCCCCTGAAGACGTCTTCTCGGCCTTTGCCTACACGCCCTACAGCGACCTCACGGTGCTGCTCTTTGGTCAGGATCCCTACCACGGCCCCGGCCAGGCCCACGGGCTGAGCTTCTCGGTCAAGCCCGGCATCAAAACCCCGCCGTCGCTGCGCAACATGTACAAAGAGCTAAAGACCGACCTGGGCTGCGAGATCCCCAACAACGGCTACCTTGAGCCCTGGGCCAAGCAGGGCGTGATGATGCTCAACGCCGTCCTGACCGTGCGCCACAAGCAGGCCAACTCTCACCAGCGCAAGGGCTGGGAGAAGTTCACCGACGCCGTCATCAAGAAGGTCAATGAGAAGGACGACCGCGTGGTCTTTGTCCTCTGGGGCGGCAAAGCCAAGAAGAAGGCCAAGTTCGTCGACACCGACAAACACGTCATCGTCAGCTCCGGCCACCCCTCGCCGTTGTCCGCCCACAACGGCTTCTTTGGCTCCCAGCCCTACTCCAAGGTCAACGCCGCGCTGACCGAAGCGGGCAAGGACGCCATCGACTGGCAGATCCCCAACATTTGAGTTCAGCCCTCGGGCGCTGGTAGCGGCGCGGCGGCAACCTCTTCCATCAGGAGCGAGGCAAAAAGCTGGGCGCTTCGGCCCAGCACCTGACCGCGTCGGTGTGCCAGCCGTGGCTGAAGGCGCACCCTTGAGCCCTCCTCAAAGTCCACCAGGCGCAGCGCCTCCATGTGCCCCTGCGCCAGGTGCCTGGGCAACCACCCAAACCCCACACCACCCAAAAGCGCCTGACGCTTGGAGTAGAAGTCCGACAACTCCAGCAGTTGCGGACCGCCCAGAGAAAACTCCTGGGGTTTGGGCCGGGGCTGACTGCCCGAGTCCGCCACCGTCAACTCAACCCAGGTCCCCAGCGTCTCCCTGTCGAGCGTCCCCCCGTGCCCGCCCCCCGGGGGGCCGCGGTCCGCCGGCAAGC
>CAKZKQ010000492.1 GCA_937123825.1 uncultured Pseudomonadota bacterium | reverse complement strand
GGGGGGGGGGGGGGGGGGGGGGGGGGGGGGGGGGGGGGGGGGGGGGGGGGGGGGGGGGGGGGGGGGGGGGGGCGGGGCGGGGGGCGGGGCGGGGGCCGGGGTGGGCGGGGCGGGGGGCCGGGCGGTGGGGTGTGAGCAGCGCGGCATGAAGGTGGGGGGGGCGGCGGTGGAGTGTCGGATTTACGCCGAGGATCCCAACAACGGCTTTTTGCCGGCCACGGGGCGTTTGGTGGATTGGCATTTGCCCCAGATGGAGGGGGTGCGGTTGGACAGCGGCGTGGAGTCGGGCCAGGAGGTCTCGGTGCACTACGATCCGATGTTGGCCAAGCTCATCACCCACGGCGATGATCGCCGCCACGCCCACCGTCGGATGGCGCGTGCATTGCGTGCGTTGTCGGTGCAGGGGGTGACGACCAACCGGGCGTTCCTGCTCGACGTGTTGGCGCACCCTGTTTACAAAGCCGGGGATTTGACGACCCACTTTATTGACGAGCACATGCCGAAGCAGACAGCGCCGGTGGCGTTGGAGGTGGTGCGGCGCGCGGCGGTGGCGGTGACCTTGAAGGCTTGGGCGGCGCGGCGCGCGGGGCAGAGCCTCTTGCCGGGCCTTGAGCCGGGTTGGCGCAACAACCCCTTTGCCGATCAAAAGGCTGTATATGCCTGGGGCGAGACACAGATCAGCGTGTGTTGGCACAACCTTGGTGGTGGTCGTTTGCGTGTGAGCGTGGATGACCAGGATCCCATGGAGGTCGTTTGGCAGGGTGAGCACGGCGCGGACGTGCTTTATGAGGACGGCTTTGGGGTGCGGCGCCGTGTGCGTGTTCTGGCCGAGGGTGTGCGCTGGTTTGTTCAGGATTTGGACGGCGCTGTGTCCTTGGAAGAGGTGCCCCGTTTTCCCGAGCCTGGCGGCGACGATGTGGAGGGGGGCTGTTTGGCGCCCATGCCGGGTCAGGTGTTGCGGGTGGAGGTCGAGGCTGGGCAGCAGGTGCAGGCGGGCGATGTGCTGCTGATCCTGGAGGCGATGAAGATGGAGCATCCCATGCGTGCGCCTCACGATGGCGTCATTGCGCAGGTTTTGGTGGAGCCCGGGCAGCAGGTCGAGGCCGATGAGGTGTTGATCGTCATGGACGGTGCTGAAGATTGATGCCAGGTTTGGACCGGGTGTGAACGTGTTGAGGGCGTGTCGTTTGGGCGCGCCCTTGTCTTTTTGCGCAAACCTAATCCCTGCGATGCAACCGCTGAGCATCGTCCAAACCCTCCCAGAGCTGTGAGTGTGTCTGTTGTGGGGTTTGTGGCGTTGTCTCACCGCCATTCCAGGGATTTTGACGATGACACAGCCCCAGCTTGCCCCCTCCACCACCGGTTTTCCCCCTCATTTTGGTGCTTTGGTCCGTTCCAGCGGCTCTGTGGCCCTGGAAACGTTGACTCAGGCGCAGCTCGACGCGTGCGGTGGTCGCGCTGCGGGGGCTGGTTTTGGGGCGTTGATGGGTCCTGGCGGCGCGCTGCCGTTGACGGAGCTGGGCGTGACGGCGCGGATCACGGGGCTGACGGCGCAGGTGGAGATCGAGCAGACCTTTGTCAACGCCTTTGATGTGCCCATTGAGGCGGTCTACGACTTTCCTTTGCCGCCCAGAGCGGCGGTCAACCGCTTTTCGATGGAGGTGGCGGGGCGAGTGATCCGTGGGTGCCTTTATGAGCGTCGGCAGGCGCGTCGGCGTTATGAAGAGGCGCTGGAGCGGGGCCATAGGGCGGCGCTGGCCGAAGAGAAGGCGGCGGATCTTTTCACGATGCAGGTGGGCAATCTGGTGCCCGGTGACGTGGCCCGCGTGCGGTTGTCGATGGTGATGCCGTTGGTGTGCCGAGGGGGTGAGGCGACGTTTCGCTTTCCGCTGGTGGCGGCGCCGCGTTATTTGCCAAGCGCTGGTGCCAAGGGGGGCGTGACCGTGGGGCCGCAGGACGCTGTGACGCTGCCCGGCTTTCGTGCCCCTGTGAAGCTGTCGCTGGTGGTGGACATCGATGAGCACGTGCTGCCAGTGCGTCGGGTGCGGTCGAGCCTGCACGCCGTGGCACAGTCCAGCGTGGGCGGCGCGACGCGGGTGCGGGTGGTGCCTGGTGGGGGCGTGGACCGCGATTTTGTCTTGCGGATGTCTTTGGCGGACCCGGCGGCGGTCACGACCGCTTTTGTGGCCAGGCCAGACATGTTGACCCAGGGCGTGGGGGATGGGACCGGGACGTTTATGTTGACCCTGGTGCCGCCCGCCGATGTGGGTCAGGCGCGAAGGGCCCGCGATGTGGTCTTTGTGTTGGATCGTTCAGGGAGCATGGAAGGCTGGCAGATGGTGACGGCGCGGCGCGCGGTGTCGCGGATGGTGTCCAGCCTGGAGCCCCAGGATCGGTTTGCGGTTTACACCTTTGCCACTGGGTTGACCACGGCCACTGGTGGACATGGGCTTGTGCCTGCGACCGACCAGGCCAGGCTCGACGCCGAGCGGTTTTTGCAGGGCGTCAACGCGTGCGGCGGCACAGAGATGGAGTGGCCGTTGCGCTGCGCCGCCGGTCAATTGGCCGACGCCTCCAAAGGCCGCCAGCGCGTCCTGGTGTTGATCACAGACGGTCAGATCGGCAACGAAGATCAGATTCTGGCGTCGTTGGCCAAGCCACTGGGACAGACTCGTGTGTTCACGGTGGGCATCTCTCAGGCGGTCAACGTCGGTTTTTTGGAGCGCTTGTCTCGCCATGGCGGCGGTCAATGCGAGCTGGTTGAGTCTGAAGATCGCCTTGAAGAGGTGATGGAGCGGTTGCAGCGCTTGATGGGCTCGCCGGTGCTGACTGAGCTTGGTCTGCGCGGCCTTGATGGGTTGGAAGTGTTGGAGGCGTCGCTGGTGCCCAGGCGTTTGCCGGATCTCTTTGCTGGCGTGCCGGTGACGATCAGTGGCCGGTATCGGGGCGGCGCTGGCATCCCCAGGGTGAGCGTCGAGGCGTGTGAGTTGATGACGGGTCAGCCCTGGGCCAAGACGCAGAGCGCGGTGGTGGTGCAGAGCGACGTGGTGGGGGCGCTGTGGGCCCGGGGGCAGATTCGGGCGTTGGAGGATCTGTTGGCGGTTGTGGGCGGCCATGACGAGGGGATTCGGCGCGAGGTCGTTGAGACGTCTCTGCGGCACAAGGTGCTCAGCGGTCAGACGGCCTTTGTGGCGGTGGATGAATCGGCGGTGGTCAATCACGGCCAGGATTTGATGCAGGTCGATCAGCCACTGGCTCTGCCCGCCGGACAGTTTGGGTCATCCATGGCGGCGCCCTCGCCCCAGTGGTCAGGTCAGAGTGTCAACACGGGGTCTTTGGGGGCGTCCATGATGCTCGCGCAGCGGCCCACAGAGGTGATGGCCTGCGCGCCGATGCTTTCCAGTGCGCCGTTTGCCGCTCGCAGTGCCACCGCAGCGCTGATGCTTGATGAAGACATGCGCGCCTCGTTTGAGACGATGCCTGCGCCTGCGAAGATGCGGCGCGCTTCGGGCCTTGGTGTGCTCATGTTGCTCGTTGTGTTGATGCTCCTGGCGCTCGGGGCTGGGGCTCTGGTCTGGTTTCTGATGTGAGTGGACGATTCAAGCGGTGGGTTCGTTGTCTCAAAAGCTATAAACCGCGATTTTTTGGAATCTTGGTCCCGCTTTTGGGCTCACCCACCCGTTTTGCGTCCTGGAGCGCCTGTTCGCCCCTCGACCTCGTGCTGTGCAGCGCCTAAAATCCCCTCTTGTGTGTTGGCGGCGGGTTGGATTCCTCGTGCCGGCGTGGTTCGGAGCAAGGAGATGGGATGACGTTTGGGTTTTGGGTGCGATGGGCGGTGCTGTGCGGGTTGGTTGTGGGGGCTTGTGCGTGCGGAGAAGATTCCGAGCGCAACGGGCAGGGCAACGACCCCGAGCCCGAAGCAGATGCGGTGGGTGACACCACAGAGGATGAAGAGGGCGACTCCCCGGACGCAGAGCCCGACGTCCCCGACATGCCAGACCCGCCCGAGCCTGCCCCTGACCAGACGCTTGAGGTCGCCGGGGTGACCGTGGAGATCGAGTCTGCGGCCGGGGTGGTGCGGATTCTTGATCCCGACGGCGCGGTCTTGTTGGAGACCGTGGGCTCGCAGGACATTGATGGGCCAGCAGAGGCCGACAGGTTGGGCGGTTATGCGCCGGCGGCCTGGCGACACACCGCCCTTGAGGTGGAAAACCTCGCCGGGGCCTTTGCCTTTGATCGCCTGGATGGTCAGTGGCAGCGCTACACGACGGTGACGGCCATCGAGTCGGGGTCCGATGGGGTGACCATCGATTGGGAGGGGCCAGGGATCGCCGCCGCGCAGATGACGTTGGCGCCCGATGAGCGCGGCAACCTCTTGGTGCGCTGGCGAGGACCCCAGGCGGCGCCCGAGGGCAAAGAGGTGCTCTCTTCGTTGTCGTTCAAGTGTCAGCCCGAAGAGCGTTTTTATGGGCTCGGGTCTCAGTCTTTTGCTTCGGAACATCGTGGCTGGCGAGTGCCGATGTGGACCCGTGAGCAAGGGATCGGGAAGCGAGAAGGGGGCGGGGTCTTTGCCTTCAATGGTGCGCTTGAGGATGCCTATGCGCCGATGGGGTGGCTGATGTCATCGCGGGGTTATGGGGTTTTGCTCGATCGCGCCGAGCGGTCGGTCTTTGAGTTGTGCAGCGAGCGCGACGACGCCTGGCGGCTGGAGACCTTTGCCCAGGAGGTGGGTTTTGTCTTGATGCTCGCCCCAGAGCCCAAGGCGATGCTGGGCAAGCTGACCGAGTACACTGGCCGGACCAGGGTGCCGGTGCCGTGGACCTTCGCGCCCTGGAATGATGGGCTCCGCAGCGAGGAGCGCGTGCGCGCGCTGACGACGTTGCTGCGGGACAACGGGATTCCCTCGTCGGTGATGTGGGTCGAAGATTGGATCGGCGGCGAGGATGAGGGCATCACGGGGTATCACCTTAATTATGTGTGGTTTGCCGATGAGGAGCGCTGGCCAAACCTGGAGGGTTTGATTGGGGACTTGCGCGCCGACGGCTTTGAGTTTTTGGGTTACTTCAACTCCTTTGTGCGCAAGAACTCGCGGCTGTGGCAGGAAGGGCTCGACGGCGACTTCTTGATCAAAAACGACGCGGGTGAGCCCTACGAGTTCATCGACCCCATCTTTGAGGACGCCTCTTTGGTGGATTTGACCAACCCCGAGGCTCGCAACTGGCTCAAGAGCTACCAGCATCAGGCCGTGGAGTTGGGGATGCGCGGTTGGATGGCCGACTTTGGAGAGTGGCTGCCTTACGATGCGGTGCTCTCTGATGGGCGTCGGGGCTCACAGGTCCACAACCTCTACCCATTGATGTGGCAGGAGGCCAACCTGGAGAACCTCACCGAGGCGCTGCCCGACGGCGACTTTACCTTCTTTGCGCGCTCGGGTTTTGCCTGGACCGGGGGAGGGACGGCGGGTTTGGCGCCGGTGGTCTGGGCTGGGGATCAGAACACGACCTGGGACGACAGCGATGGGATCAAGACGGTGGTCTCCATTGGCGTCAACCTGGGGATGAGTGGGGTGGGGATTTTTGCCCACGACATTGCCGGTTACACCTCGGCGGTCAACCCGACCACGACCCGCGAGCTCTTTTGGCGCTGGACCGAGATGGGGGCTTTTACCCCCGTCATGCGCACGCACCACGGGGCGATGGACCTGGAAAACTGGAGCCTTGATCGCGACGAAGAGACGCTGGCCCACTGGAAGCGCTACGCCATTGAGCACACGCTGCTCTATCCCTACTTGATGTCGCTGGGCGTGGAGGCTTCCCAGACAGGTGTTCCCATGTTCCGGCACATGGTTTTGGAGTTCCCCAAAGATGAAGCGGCAGCCCGCCTCAAGCTCCAATACATGCTGGGACCGTCCTTGTTGGTGGCGCCGGTGATGGATGAGGGCGCCCAGGAGGTGGAGGTTTACCTGCCCGAGGGGCGCTGGGTGTCCTGGTGGGGTGGTGAGGGTCTGGAAGGCCCCGGCATGCACACGGTGGCGGCGCCGTTGGGGACCATCCCTGTCTTTGTGCGTCAGGGGGCGATTGTGCCCAGGCTGGTGGAGGTCCCTGACACGTTGACGGGGGCGGCGCAGGGCGTCAAAACGCTGGCGGATGTCGAGGGGGTCCTGGAGTTGAGGCTCCACGGCGGCGCCGAAGGGTCTTTTGAGCTTGCCGATGGGACCACGTTTGCGCTTGGCGCCCAGGATTTTGCTCAGGATTGGGCCGAGCGGCCCGTGAGCGTGGGAGGGCAGGCATTGGCGCCGTGTCAGGACGACGAGGAGTTGGACTGCGTGGATGTGCCTGGCCGTCAGGTGCGTGTGTCGGGGGCCCTGTTGGAGGTTGTCTTTGATGGGGGGCCGGTGTTGTCGATCTCGTCAGAGCAGGGGCGACGTTATGTGCTCAGCGTCATGGCGCCGTGAGTGGTGTTGAGCAGCCAGGGGGCATGTGATGTGGACTGAGGTGGCTTGGCGCCAGCTTTTGCGCGGCATTGAGGCGACGTTTACGGCGGGATGGTCGGTCGGTGAGGTGGCGTATGCGATGCGTCACCCCAAGCGCCTGCGCGAAGACCCGTTTCGCAAGGCAGTTTTGGAAGACATTGACCAGCACGGGCTCTACAAGCGTTTTGCGTGTGAGGCCCAGGTGCTTGTGCCCGACCGCCGTGGTTGGATGTCGATGTCCAACCCCTATGTGCGCGTGGGTGGCGGAGAGACAGACAAGGTCGTGGCGCAGCTGCGCCGCGTAAAGCGCCCCCGGCGTCGTCACGTGGTGGTCGTGTGCCACTGTTATGGGTTGCCGTTGCCGGCGTTGATGGAACAGCTCTTTGGGCTGCATCTGATTGATGAAGTGGACGTGGTCTACAACATCATGAACCACCACTATTTGGGCAGCTTTCGGTTTTGGCCGGGGTTTGGGCTCTTTAGCCCCCAGATGTCGCGCGTGGTGGAGAACGTCCGCTCGTCTGTGACGGGTCTGCGCGCGTTGTTGCGCTCGCTGGTGCACACCTTTGGTTATGAAGAGGTGACGCTGGTGGGGTACTCGATTGGGGGCCACTTGAGTCTGCACGTGGCCAACCACCACCCCATTGATCGTTTGGTGGCCTACTGTCCGGTGACCAGCCTGGAGCAGACGGCGACCGAGCTGGGTTTGATGCCGTGGATGTCGTCGGGGGTGGCGCGGACGTTGGAGCGGATGCAGGGCGAGTTTGATTTTGGGGATTTGGACGTCCTCAACCCGCTCAATCAGGACATTGGGTTGTCCATTGAAGATCTCCTGTTGATCTTGCAGACCCACGACGCGATGGTGCCCACTCGCCAGAGCATGCCGATTTTGGAGCGTTACCCTTCAGTGCGCTGTTTGGAGTACCCGGGGACACACGCCTTTCCGGTTGAGCGCCGAGCGATGCAGCGCGCCGTGCGCGAGTTTGTGCTTTCTGGCAAAGGGTAATGCCAGAGCCTTTCGTCTGCATTTGGGTATCAGAGCTTCACGAAGGCGCGCACGGGGTCGAGCATCAGGTCGATGATGTAGCGCTCGGGGGAGACGGGCTTGTCGGTGGGTTTCTGAGCGGCGCGGTAGAAGGCCAGCGCGTCGTTTCCGCAGGTGGTCCCGGCGGCGAAGCCTTCAAGCGGGGCTTTGTTGATGCGCCGCGCGGTGGCTTTGTCGTAGACGCCGTTGACCTTGATGCGGTCGTTGGGGTGGGCGTTGTTCCAGAGCATCTGGAAGGCCTTGACGCTCAGCCGCCGAACATCCCGGCCACCCTGGAAGGTGTGGTGGGGGACGTCTTTGCAGCCCTTGCGGCGTCCGTTGCCGTATTCTTCGCAGTACCACAGCCAGTTGTTGCGCTTGAGGCTCTTTTTAAAGTCCCGGGTGGTTTCCCAGGGGACGTCGATGGCCAGACCCGATTCGTGGTTGCTGGTGCCGGGGTCGGCGGCGATGCGGATGCCGCAGGAGCCTTCCCATCCTTTAAGGACATGCTGTTGAACGACTGAGCGCCAGCTTGAGTTGATGTGGAAGGTCTTGTTGGGCCGTGTGGAGGCGATGTGTCGCAGCGCGCGGGCGGCGCGGCTTTGAATGAAGGGGTTGGCGGCCTGATCAAGGCGGACATTGGGGATGTCGGTGATGGAACTGAAGATGTCGGACTTGATGCAGTTCATCTGCGCGGCGAGCTGCGCGCTGAGGCGCGTGGTCAATGCGGTGGAGCAGTGACGGGCTTCGATGAGGTCGCCGACGGTCAGCGGTGTGGGGAGTTGATCGGGTTGGCGCCTGGGGGTTTTGGCCTCGGGGTCGGTCTGTGCGTCAACGCGCGTGGGTTTGAAGGGCTTGTCGATCGGCTTGAGTTCGACCTTGGGCGCGGTGGGTGGTGCAGGTTGCGGGCTGAAAGAGGCAGGCGCGACACCGGCGGCCGGTGCGGGCGCGGCGGGCAACGCGGGCAGCGCCGCGGGGGCTGCGGGGGCCATGGGAGCGGCAGGGGCTGCGGGAGCGGGCAGCGCGGGCAGCGCCGCGGGGGCGGCTGGAGCGGGCGGCGCGGCCGGTGCCATGGGGGCGGCGGTCATGGCGGCGGTGGGGACGATGGGCGAAGAGGGCGGCTGCTGCGCATCGGCGGTTTGACTGCACCCTGATCCCACACTTGCCAGCGCCACGGCCAGACAGACACACACCCACAAGTCCTTCCCACGCATGACAACTCCTTTCGTGGTTTGGCGTGTCACGGGTTCTCTTGAGCTGATGCTCAAGTGGGAACCCCGTCTTTTGAGACACGCGATGGCCGCGCAGTCTACCCCTTGTGGATCCAAATGTGAACCCCCGGCCGCGAATGTATGTGTGGGTGTGTCCAGGGGGGATACATCGCTACATGGTATCGATTTTCTGAATTATCTTCATGGTTTGAATACTGTTCCGACCGTTTGGTTGTTTTGACACGCTTGCGTTGATCCTCTTTAATTCTCCATAGAGAAAAGCTCTGCATCAATACATATACCGAACTTGTGAGCGCCATCTGAGTGAGGAAGAACGTATGAACCGCTGGGTCTACCTTGCGTTTGTAATAGCCATGCTGTGGGGCTGTAGTGACCCGCCGTCACCAACGGTTGATGAGCAACCTTGTGGTGGGGCCTGTCCTGCAGACGAGTGCGTTTTTGGGATGTGCACGGGCACGCCCAACAATGATCCCGCAGACATGGGTATGGACGGCAACGATGAACCCGATGCCGAGCCCGACGCCGCCGACGAGGACGTGCCCGAAGAGGACGCCGAGCCCGACGTTGAGGAAGATGTCGAGGACGACGCAGACGATGATGTCTGTGAAGGCGATGAAGGGTGCGGCGACGGAGAGATCTGCGTCGATGAAGCCTGTGTGGAAGGTTGCCGCGACGACGAAGGGTGCGGTGACGGAGAGATCTGTGCCGATGACGCCTGCGTGGCAGGTTGTCGGGTCGATGAGTCTTGCGGTGACGATCAGATCTGTGTGGACGATGCGTGCGTTGAGGGTTGCCGTGATGACGAGGCCTGCGGCGACGATCAGATCTGTGTGGACGATGCGTGCGTGGACGGTTGCCGGGACGATGAGGCCTGCGGCGACGGTGAAATTTGTCAGGACGACGCCTGCGTGGCGGGTTGCCGCGAGGACGAGGCCTGTCCCGACGCACAGTACTGCGACACCGACGCGCTCAGCTGCGAAGACGGTTGTCGCCGCGGTGGTTGCCCCGAAGGCCAGGTGTGCAGCCTGGACACTCGCCAGTGCGCCGAGATCCCCTGTGAAGGTGACGAGAGCTGCGACGCCGGTCAAATCTGCGTGGATGACAACTGCGTGGAGGGCTGCCGCAACGACGATGGTTGCCTGGAGGGCGAAATCTGTCAGGACAGCGCCTGCGTGACCGGTTGCCGCAACGACGCGGTCTGCGGTGAGGGCGAAATCTGCCAGGATGATGTCTGCACCACCGGCTGCCGGGACGATGACGCCTGTGGCGATGGTGAAATCTGCCAAAACAACCTCTGCATCGGCGGCTGCCGCAATGACACCGGGTGCGGCGAAGGCGAAATCTGCGAAGGCGAAATCTGCGTGGATGGTTGCCGTGAAGATGAAGCCTGCGGCGAAGGCGAAATCTGCCAGGGCAACACCTGCACGGAAGGTTGCCGTGAGGATGAGGCCTGCGGCGAGGGCGAAATCTGCCAGGACAACACCTGCGTGGATGGCTGCCGGGACGACGAAGTCTGCAACGCCGACCAATACTGCAACACCGATGAGTTGGCCTGTGCGACGGGCTGCCGCCGGGGAGGTTGCCCCGAGGGTGAGGTCTGCGATCTGGACACTCGCCAGTGCGCCGCGATTCCCTGTGAAGGCGACGAGAGCTGCGACGCCGGTCAAATCTGCGTGGGCGAGACCTGCGTGGAGGGTTGCCGCAACGACGATGGCTGCCTGGAGGGTGAAATCTGCGAAGGCGACGCCTGCGTGGCGGGTTGCCGAGGCGATGAGGCCTGCGGCAACGGAGAGATTTGTGTGGATGACGCCTGCGTGGACGGTTGTCGCGGCGATGAAGCCTGCGGCAACGGTGAAATCTGTGTGGACGACGCGTGCGTGGACGGTTGTCGTGATGACGACGGGTGCGGCGAAGGCGAAATCTGCACGGACAATGCCTGTGTGATTGGTTGTCGCGGCGACGAGGCCTGCAACGATGACCAGATCTGCGTGGACGACGCCTGTGTGGCCGGGTGCCGAGGCGATGATGCTTGCGGCGAGGGTGAAATTTGCCTCAACGACGCCTGCGTGGGCGGCTGCCGGGTGGATGATGTCTGCGGCGAAGGTGAAATCTGCCAGGACAACGTCTGCACCGCTGGTTGTCGGGACAACAACGCGTGTCAGCCACTTGAGGCCTGCGTGGACAACCAGTGCGCAGCGCTGGTGTGCGAGCGCGACCTGGAATGCCCGCAAGGCGCCTTCTGCGATGGCGGCCAGTGCGCGTTTGGCTGCCGGGTCGATGACGAATGCGCCGAAGGGGAGATTTGTCAGGATGGTCAGTGCGCTGAAGGGTGCCGGACCAACACCGACTGCCCCGAGGGTCAGTTCTGCGGCGAGACGTTGCAGTGTGAAGATGGCTGCCGCAGCGATGTGGAGTGCAACGACGGCGAGATTTGCAGCGAAGACAGCCGCCAGTGCGTGGCGGGTTGCCGGGCCGACGATGGTTGCGCCCCCGAGCAGTACTGCGACCTTGAGCAGGGCAACCCCACCGAGGGTGTCTGCGCCCAGGGCTGTCGCCTGCGCGAGTGCCCCGAGTTTCAGGTCTGTGACCCCGACACTCGCCAGTGTCAGGGCGCAGGCATGTGCTTTGGCGACAACGAGTGCGGAGAGGGACAGATTTGCGAGCCCTTCTTCTGCGTCGAAGGTTGCCGCCAGGACACCGACTGCGCCGACGGTTTGATTTGCGACAGCGAAGAACTCTTCTGCCGTGTGGGTTGCCGCGAAGACCAGGCCTGTCAGGCCGGCTTCTTCTGCGACACCGAGGCCGAGGTCTGCGTCGAAGGCTGCCGTGGCGATGAAGAGTGCGGCCAGAACCGCAGCTGCCTGCCGGTTGAGATCGACGGTCAAATCACTCAGCAGTGTGTGCCGACGCCCTGCGAAGGCGACGGCGCTTGCGACGATGGCTTCTTCTGCGACGTGGAGCAGGGGGTTTGCGAGCCGGGCTGTCGCCCTGGGGATTGCCCCGAGGGTCAGTTCTGCGACCTGAACGAACGCGCCTGCGTGCTGGCGCCCTGTGAAGGGGACGATGCCTGTGACGACGGCCAGGTGTGTTTGGACGGGGACTGCATCGCGGGCTGCCGCGACGATGAAGGCTGCCCCGACAACCAGACCTTCTGTGCGGTGGACCGCGACGCCGAGTTTGGCCAGTGTGAGGTGGGCTGCCGCGTGGACGGCTGCCCCGGGGATCAGCGCTGCGACACCCGGACCCGTCAGTGCACCGACTCTCAGTGTGGCCTCGACACCGATTGCGACGCAGGGTTCTATTGCCGCGATCAGGTTGAGTGTGTGGAAGGCTGCCGCAACGACGGTGAGTGTGCAGGCGATGAGATTTGCGACGACCTGACCCGCGCTTGCGTGACCGGTTGCCGCGAAGAGGACGACGGCGACGATGTTTGCGAAGACCGCCAGGCGCAGCCCCGCGATTTGGCGCTCGGCGAGCCTGTGGAGATCGAAGGCCGGGTGTGCACCCAGGACGTCGATCACATCGCCTTCCGGCTCCTGGCCGGTGAAGAGTTGTTGGTGAGCGTCTTTGACGGTTCTGGTCTTGGCGACGTCACCGCGTCGCTGCTTGGCCCCGACTGTGAAGGGGAAGTGGCCCGGCTTGGTTTTGAGGGCGACCCGGACCGCCTCTTCTTTGTGGCGCCTGAAGACGGCGTCTATGTCTTGCGGGTCGATACGCTCGGCATCGAGCAGACCAACGCGTACACCATCCTGGCGGTGCGCAACGTGCCCGCCTGCGTGGAGGACGCCAGCGAGCCCAACAACGAGCCGCTGGACGCCGACGTGGTCGATGTGCCCCAGGGCACCGAGGTCGAAGTCAATGACCTGTCGGTGTGCACCGGCGATGAAGACTGGTACGCCATTTTGGTGGAGCAGCCCGGCAACGCCATCCGCGCCACCGTCGTGCAAGATCCCACCGATCCCGCCCTTGAGGTGGCCATCTACGCCCCCGGCGGCGAGCTGGTGCTCGACAGCAACAGCGATCCCGGCGAGAGCCGCTCGGCGCAGACGGGTTCATTGGGCCAGGGCGGTGTGTACCTGGTGCGGGTGACCTCGACCGATGACGTGCCCTTTAGCGGCACCGACTACCAGCTGCGCGTGCTGGTCAACCTCGACGCCAACTGCATTGAGGACGACCTGGAGCCCAACGACTCGCTGGCCGAAGCGGCGTTGGTCGATGGCGGTCAGTATGAGCTGAGCCTGTGCCAGGGCCGCGACGACACCGAGGTCTTCCTGGTCGAGCTTCAGCCCGGCGACCGCTTCAACCTGGCGCTGACCTACGACCACGATCTGGTGGCCCCCGAGGACCAACTCCCGATGGTCCTCTACGGTCCCGGCGGCCCCGATGATGTGCGCGACTTCACGCTGCGCGACGGTCAGAGCGACACCGACCGACTGGCCTTCAACCCCGATGGCATTCTGATCAACGACGGCGATGCTGGAATCTGGGTCGTCGAGATTGAGTCGGGTTCGGGCCTTGAGGCGATCGATTTCCTGATGGACATCATCGTCGAAGCCCCGGCCTGTGAAGAAGAGGAAGAGCTGACTCCCAACGAAAACTGTGGGGAGGCCATCCGCCTGCAACCGGGCGGCAGCGACAACGGCTTTGTGTGCGGTCCGACCCGCGACGAGGACTGGTTTGTGGTTGAGGCCAACCCCAACCGCGGCCTGGACATCTTTATGGAACACATCCACTTCGAGGGGAACCTTGAGATGGAAGCCTACGCCGCCGACGGGGAGACCCTGCTGGGCTTTAGCTACAACGCCGGACCGGATTTTGAGTCGATTGAACTCGAACCTGGGATCGACGGTGACGTGTGCATCCGCGTCTTTACCCAAAGCCGACGCGTTCGCAACACGTACACCATTCAAACCAATCTTGATTGAGAGCTGACATAGAGAATCTGGCGCCCAGGCCACATGGTCCAGGCGCCAAATCACAGGAGAAGTAAAACCATGTCACCACAACGACTGTGTTGGTTACCAAAGAGCGTCTTGGCCTGCGGGTTGATGCTTTTGTCGTTTGTCTGGGTGGGTCAAGCCGGGGCGGAGACCTACTCCCAATCCTTTACCGGGGGGGTGGGCTACAACCGCGCCAGCCAGCAATGCTCATCCTGGCATGACTTCAAAGCCTCGTTGCGCAATAAGACTTTCAACAGCATCACCATCCGAGGCAGCCGCAACACCGAGGGTTACACCTGCACCGGTCAGGTCGCCAACACCATTTGCGGCATCATCGCCAATGGCAACAGCACCACCCCCTTGAGCACGTTCCAATGCGATGGACAAACTTGGAACGTGGGCAGCTGTGGCCGTGAGATCGAGGTGAATGTTGGTGGTGGGATGTGTTCCTGTCCCAACAACGCCAACACCGGCATCGTGCGTCCTTGCTTGCGCGAAGACATCACCAGCAACACCAACTGGGGCGGCTTCAACGGCGCGACCTGCGGCGCCCCAAGCCAGACACTTGAGGTCATCTGCGGCGACGCCGAACCCAACGAGCCTCCGGTTGTGCAGGCGATCTCGGATCAGACCCACAATGAAGGCGAAGTGGTGAGCCTCCAGGTGCAGGCCACCGACGCCAACAACCAGCAGTTGACCTACTCGGCCACCAACCTGCCCGATGGCCTGAGCATCAACAGCAGCACCGGCCTGATCTCAGGCACGTTGACCTTCGACGCCAACGACAACAGCCCCTACACCGTCACTGTCTCGGTCACCGACGGCCAGGACACCACCGAGCGCACCTTCACCTGGACGGTCAACAACACCTTGACCTCCATCCGCGTGTTGGTCCTCTCGCCGGGTCTCAGCGATGCCCAGCGCGTCGCCGGCTACCTCAACGACCAGAACTTCTTTGAGATTGAGGCTGTGCCTGTGGACTCGGACACGACGAGCGTTGCGCAGATGAGCGAGTACAACGTCGTGCTCTCGTTCACCAACCACAGGCCCTCCAGCAACGACGCCACCGGCAACCTCTACGCCGACTACATTGATCAGGGCAACGGCGGTCTGGTCGAGGCGGTCTTTGGTCAGTTTGGCGTCTACCGCATCGGTGGTCGCTGGCAAAGCGAAAACTACGCGGTTGTGGCCGACACCAGCAACAGCATCTACACCTCTGGCTCGCTGGGGACCAAACATCAGCCCACCCACCCGATTCTGGCTGGGGTCAACGCGGTTGGCGTCACCAACTACCGCACCGGTGTCACCAGCTTGCGCAGCGGCGCCCAACTCCTGGCAAGCTACACCGATGGGCAGATCCTCTCGGGTGCGCGCGAAAACAAAAACGCGCGCATTGCCTGGGTTGGCTTCTTCCCCCGTGACTCCTACAACGGCGATGCGCTGCGGATGCTGGTCAACTCGCTTGTCTGGGCCGCCGGCGCCACCAACAACAACGAACCCAATGAGCCACCCACGGTCACCAACCCTGGTGCTCAGGTGCAGGTTGAAGGCCGCGCGGTCAACGTGACCGTGTCTGCCACCGACGCCAACAACGACGAGTTGACCTTCTCTGCCCAGGGCTTGCCCCCTGGTCTGACCATCAACTCATCCACCGGCGCCATCACTGGCACCATCTCGGACGGCGCTGCCAACAACAGCCCCTACGCCGTCACTGTCACCGTGTCCGACGGTGAAGAGGATGTCTCGGTCCAGTTCTCCTGGAAGATCTACAATGACGCCGCCCCGACCGTGGCCTTCACGGCTCCCGGTCAGCAGTGGCACAACTCACCTGTGAGCGCCACCGGCACGATCTCCGAGCCCGGCTGTGATCAGGATCCGATCATCCAGAGCGGCGGTGGGGTGACCTTCACCCTGGCTGGCGCCAACGGCAACTGGACCTTCAGCGCCTCCAACATCGGCCCCGGCCGCTACTCGCCGGCCAGCATCACCGTGACCAGCCGCTGCAACGGTCAGGAGACCCTGGCGACGCGCAACTTTGGCGTGGACACCTCGGTGCCGCTGGTGATCTTCACCCAGATTGGCCAAAACGGCGTCAACCCCAACGACAACACCACCTGGCCCATCCTTGGCGACTTTGATGAGGTCAACATGCTCATGCAGGCGCGCGACTCTGAGAGTGGCGTCGTGTCGGTGTCCGTCACGGTCACCAACACCGATACCAACGAGTCGGTCACCATCCACGAGCAGACCTTCGCCACCAACGGCGAGCCCGCTGGCGGCCTGACGCTGGCCCCCATCCAGGGTTGCAGCAACGAAGACCACTGCGAAGATGGCGTGCTGCTGACGCAGACCCTCGAAGGGCCCAACCAGCGCATGAACATCGTCATCACCAATGGCGCTGGCGGTCAGTTCCTCAACCAGCGCTACTTCCGCAAGCTGGGTCTGGTGGAGGCCATCATCGCCTGGCGCGATCGCATCGCCGAAGGCCTCAGCACCGAAGTCCCTGTGGCTCAGGCGCAGCTTGACCGCGCCACTGCGGCGTTCAACATTGCCATCCGCAGCGGTCAGGCCGAGCAGTGGGGCGGCGTGTCCCTCTCGCTGCAGACGGTCCAGTCGGCGCTCCAGTCGGCGCGCTTGCTCGACCCCAACCTCAACCCCGAGGTGGCTGGCGATGAGCGCGATCTGGTTGGTCGGATCTTCCTGGGCCTGCTGACCTCTCGCTCCAAAAACCATCGCGAGCTTGAGGGCGTGGTCGTCGATACCCTCGACACCGCCGACGAGTTCCTGGCCAGCGCCGCAGAGGCCGACGAGATCGGCACCCTGCTCAACTTCCTGGCCAACGCCTTCTTCTGGATGGAGGACGCCGCGGCCCCGATGGTGGCGCTGAACTTTGGCGATACCCGCACGCTCCTTGGCCGGATCCTCGAAGAGATGGACGCCTACATCACCCGTGAACCCGAGTTGGTCGGCGTGACCGACATCGCCGACGCCCGCACGGAGCTCAGCGAGGTCTTTGTCTTGATTGAGCGCGTGGTGGCCAACGGTGACCTGAGCTTGACCGACCTTGAGCACGTCCGTTTGCTCCTTGGTTTGACCAACACCGCCGAGGCGTTGGCCGAAGCCCAGAACGACGGCACCTGGGTGCGCAACTGGCAGTGGGGCTTGACCCAGATCGTTTACATCTACGCTGCGCGTGGTCTGCGCAACGCCGGTCCCTTCCTGGGCATCAACAACCCCGTGCTGCTGGCCGGTCAGGCCCAGCTTGAGCTGGCCGATGGCTTCCGTCTGGAGCGCCGCGCCGATGACTTCATGCGCTTGCTCATCGACTCGCGCTGCTTGATCATCTCGATCTACAACTTTGCCTACGAACCCGACGAAGTGCCGCCGGTGGCCTGCTGTGAGGACATGCTCCAGTACCGTGAGCTGGACCCCCGCTTCCCTGTGCCTCAGCTTTGCACCAACGGCGCGCCCGTCATGGAAGACATCGAGGACCAGAACGATCTGGTGGGCGGTGAAGTCAGCCTCCAGGTTCAGGTCGAAGACCCCGACGGCGACGACCTGACCTACTCGGCCGAAGGGCTGCCCCCCGGCCTGACCATCAACGAGTCCACTGGCCTCATCTCGGGCACGATCACCGGCAACGGCGACTCGCCCTACACCGTGACGGTCATTGTCTCCGATGGCTTTGATGAGGACTCGGTGGAGTTCCGCTGGAACGTTGAGGGCAACGGCGAGCGGACCTCCTACTTCAACTCCTTTGTCAGCGGTCAGGAAGGCCATGGCCCTGTGTGCGACGGATGGAACGACTACCGCAGTCGCTTGGACGGCAACGTCACCTACACCAGCGTGACGCTGCGCGGCAGCCGCAATCCCGAAGGGTTCACTTGTACTGGTGCTGAAGCCAACAACATCTGCCAGCGCGTGCGCACCAACAACTTTACACGTGCCAGCATCTCTTGTGGGGGACGAACCTGGAACCTGGGTGGTTGTGGAAACAGCATTGAGGTTGGCGTCAACACTGGAGGCGTTTGCAGTTGCTTGAATAGCCCCAACGTGGCAATCATCCGGCCTTGCATCCAGCCCAATAACCCCAACTGGGGCGGTCTCAACGGACCCACTTGCAGTGCTCCAAGTCAGGACATTGAGTTCATCTGTCAGTGATGTTTTGTCGGCGCCACTCCAGGCGCCGTTGTGAGGACATCTTGTGTGAGGTTTTGAGGTGCCTGAGGCGCTGTGAAGGCAGCGTTTCAGGCCTTTTTTGTGCTGTGGGACTCCAAAAACAAGCCAAGGCGCGGTGATTTCACCGCGCCTTGGCTTGTTTTTGGACAAATATGATGGAAAACGCCCAGGTTCTCCCGGGGCAGGGCGCTACTGTGCGGAGGGTTCCGGCTCGTCCTGGCTGAGCGCTTGATCGAGGGAGAGACCCGCGCTGGGGTCTTCGCTCAAGGCTTTTTCTTGGCGGAAGGCGCGCTCGATTTTTTCGGGCAGCAGACCGCCCAGCTCGGCGCTTGATTGCATGTCGCGCAGGTGCCCGGGCGAGGCGGCTGCGGCGGTGGCCTGGGGATCTTCGTCGATGAGGATCTTGCGGTGGGTGTCGACCATCTCCATGAGGCGGTCGACCTGGGCAAAGAGCGGCAGACCGGCCACGAATTGGATGACGCGCAGGTGTTGCTGGCCCGGTTGGGGCGGCGCGACGGTCTCGGTGTGGGGATCGGGCAGGCCCATCTGGTGGCAGGCCTCGCGCAGTTCCAGGGTCAGGGCTGGGTCGCTGGTCTCGGCGACCACAAAGTTCTGGCCACGCAGACCGGTGTCGAATTGCAGTGGCAGGTCGTCGTTGTAGTGCATCAGGGGTTGGCCCTGGGCCAGGAAGGAGAGCAGGCGCTGGCGCGTGCGGGTGGTGTCTCCGGTGGCGCCGCCGAGCGCTTCGGTCAGGGACGGGCTGGCCAGTCCGCCGATTTGGGCCTCGACCCAGGCCCGGATGGAGTCTTCGAGTTCTTCGCTGCCCAGCGAGGACAACTCTTCGCTGCTCAGGTCCCCGCGCATCAGGAAGCGGGCGCTGTCGACGCTCAGGCGGTCGAGGATGGCGTCGAGGGTCTCGTCGTCCATCAGGAGGTGGTCTGAGCTGTGGCGCACGGCGCCGCCTCGGGCGGCTTGGCGCCGGATGCCTGCCAGGCGCTGGTCAGCCTGGAGGCGAAGGGTGGGGCCGCGCTCGCGCAGGTTGTCTCCGGCCGAGATGTGCCCGGCCAGCTCTGTGACGATGTCCCCATAGTATTTGGCCATGGCCAGCTTGATGCTGCCCTGGCCTGTGCTTCGGAGGGCTTCTTCAAGGCGGTCCAGTTCTCGCTCTACGGCGTTGCGGGCGTCTTGTCGAAAGCGTGGGTCGTCCATGGGGCGCAGCAGTTGGGCGCGGCGGCGCCGCCACGGCAGGCGGCTTTGGCGGTGGCGCCCGGGACCCTCATTGCCCCAGCGTGCCAGCGCGTCGTCCATGGCGCGGCCGATCTGTCGGCTGGCGTCCGAGAACTTTTGGCGCCCTTCGCCGTAGAGGACCGTGCCTTCGGTGCTGTTGGTCTCGGTGTGCTCGCGCAGCGTCTCGATCATGGCCGAGAGGATCTCGACGGCCAGATGCACGTCTTTGCCCAGCAGCGCCATGCTGGAGCGCTCCAACACGGGAAGCTGAAAGCCGTCGCGTTCAAGGCGCCCCAGGGTGGTTTGGCTGATGCGGGCGGTGTAACGCCGCAACCGGTCGCTGGCGTCGCGGGAGAAGAGCGCCGGGTCGGCGTCCAGGTCCACCAGCACCTCTCTGGCGCCTTCCTCGATCAAACGGCGCAGCTCAGAGGCCTGCTGAACGCTGGCTTCGAGGGTTTCGAGCCGTTCTCCGAGCCACCGGGCTGCCTCTTCTCCGTTGTTGAAGCTCTCCATAAGATTTTGCCGCCTCGTGGTTGGGTTGACGCACTCAAGAAGGGTTCTGATCGGGGCCGGGGGTGACAAAGGACGCCAGGACGCGTTGAATGCCGCGCTCGATCAGCGCCTTGCGGAACGCCTCGGTGTCGATGGCCATGCGCGTCTGATGCAGCGCGTGGCAGTGGGTGTTTTGTCCGGCGACTTCGGCGCGCGAGCGCTGCACGGTGACGTCGGCCAGGCGGCTGAGGATGGTGTCGGTGAGGCGGTCGTGCATGGCCACCCCGGCCAGGAAGTCCTGGGCCTGACCAAAGATGTCGGCCAGTCCCTGGTCGAGTTGATGCTCGCGCACTTCGAGTTGTTTGAGGCGCTGGTTGCCGTAGCGGCCATCAAAGACCATCAGGTTGTCGATGAGCTGGCCCTCGCGCTGCTCCCAGCCGACTTGAGGGTCGAGGTAGACCTCAAAGGGGCGCGGGTTGGCGTGGTGGTTGAGGACGCGCAGTGCTTCGATGAAGTTGGTCTTGAAGATGTTGGCCCGTTGCCGGTCAAGCCGCGCCAACCCCAGTGGGTAGATGACCAGGGCGTGGATGGTGGCGGCGGGCCAGAGCGCGCGCAGGTAGCGCGGAAGTTCAAAGACGCTGCCGCGCGAGGTGCCGGCCAGGGGGTTGAGGACCACAAAGATGTCGGGCGCCCCCGCGTCGTGGACCTCCATCTGGCGGCGGAACTCTTCAAGTTGGTGGACCAGCGTGCCGCCGGCGGCCTTGAGCATCAGGCGGCCCAGGACCGGCAGCGCGCTGGCGCCGTTGTCGGGCGCCTTTTGGAGCAGCGGGGTCCAGCCCTCTTGCCAGACGTCTTTGAAGGCCACGGGGTTTCGGCTCAGCGACTCGCGGACCTGATGGATGGACAGGTGCGTGTAGATGACCTGTGCCTTGGTCAGCTTGGCCTCACGGTAGCGGTTTTGAGCGCGTCGGTCGCTGTCGGCCATCCAGACATAGATGTCGTCTGGCCATTGGCCCTGGTGGTGTTCAAAGACGGCCTGGCAGGCCGGAAGCATGACCTGTGTCACCACCTCGGTGCCTGCACCCACAAAGAGAATCGGCTTGGACAAGGGATCTGCTCCGTTGTGCGCGGCCTCTTTGGGGCGCGCCAGCGGTTGTTTGGCTGGCGCGCGCCGTTACAGCTTGGGACGCGGGTTGGTCGACATTTTTACGACAGTTTGGGTCGGTGGTTCAACGCCGGGCTGCAGCCCGGTCAGAGCCGCTCAGTCGAGTTGGACCTCGACCTCGTGGCCCGCGCCGATGTCGATGCGGTCGCCCGAGCGCAGGGCCTGGGCGTCGCCTTCGGGCACAATCAGGCGGCGCGAGCCGCGCTTGATCTCGACCCCCAGCATGTTGGCGCTGCGCACCACGGGGCTCTCTCCCTTTTCATCGACGATCTCAAAGGCGTAAGGCCCCGGGACCACAAAGTCGGCGTCGTTGCTGGGGGCCACCCGCAGGGGCTCGCGCAGGACGCGCGTCTCCTGGCGCAGCACCTCGTTGGTCAGCCGGTCGCGCAACTGGAGCGTCACCTCGCGGTGCTTGCCCTCGATGGTGTTGTCGGCCAGATTCTCCTGCTTGCGCCGCTGGCGGCGGCTGAGGCGACCCATCAAGAAGACCACCAGGAAGACGGCGAAGACGGTGCCGCCCGCGGTCAAAGAGCCGCGCGGGCTGCCCAACCAGGTCAGCCACTGGGGGTTGCGGGTGACTTCGACCGTGCGGACCACCTCTTTGATCTGCACCGGGGCAGGCTCGGGCTCGGGGAGGAAGACCTCCATCACGTCCGACCAGTTGGCCCTGGGGCTGGCGGGGAACTGCTCCACCGTCATGTCTTTGGGGACCGTCACGGTGTAGAGCGCCGCCACGTCGCGCGCCGCGCGGTGGTCCATCAGCGCCACCGAGGTCAGAAACTGACCCTGGAAGTACTCCGGGACCGCCGTCCAATCAAAATCCAGCGTGCCGGGGCGTTTGGGCGCCGAAGACTCAATCGAGTCGGTAAAGACCACCAGCCAGGGGATGTGCCCCTCGACGATGTTGGCCTCCCAGTGCGCCAGAGAGTTTTTGATCAGGTTGTCGTTGACCGCCGCCGGGGCCTTCAAAAATCCCCGCTTCTTGAGCGTGCCAAGCAGCTTCGGCGCCGCTTCGGCACCCTCCAGCGTCACGATCTCGCCGTGCCAGGTCACATCGAGCCCAAAAGAGGCCAATTGGACCTTGTCGCCCGGGCAGAGGTTCTCCAGCAGCTCCTGGGTGGCCTGCCGCGCCTTTTCTTCAACAAGGAAGAAGCGCTTGCCTTCATCATAACCAATGACGACGTGCATCGAGGGCCGCACGCCGCACCACTGCGGCAGACGGTTCTCTTCGGTCAATGCCACCGGCTCGGGCTGCGCCACCGCCGGGCTCAGTCCAAAGACCAGGAGCATCGCGGCCGTCACAGCCGCTGACCACCAGGTGCGTTTTCCCAAGGTTTGGTTGATGTTGTTCTTCATGGCCTGACCTCTCTCTAAAGAGAACACGCACGCTCCATCCACGCCGCGTTCATCTATCTCTTCACCGCACAACCCGGAATCCGTTGTGGGGGGGTGAATGTCTCAGAAAGCCTGCTCCCTACGGCTTTGTCTCTTCTCCTTATTTGCGCTTCTGCGCAATCTGACGCCTTGCGAGTGGCTTTATTCAAGTCCACTGCAATTTTTCATAAGGTAAGCACTGACCCGGGGGTGCGCAACTGCCCATGGAGATCGTCGGTGAGGGGGCAGATATACCGTTGGTGCAGGTTTTTGATCAGGGTGTAGGAGTGGGGTTTTCTGGTTCGGCGTGCAGGGCGCGGATGGATTCCATGATTTGTTGGGTGGTCAGGACCGCCACGCGGGTGTCGATGTGGCTGACGTACTCAAAGACCACGGCCACAACGTAGGGTTGGGGGGAGCGCGTGGGCCAGATGCCGACAAAGGCCTTGTGGTCGCGGGTGCGGGGCTTGTTTTTGAGGTCGTAGCCCGCGTTTGGATCCACTGGGCGCGTGGTTTCGGCGGTGCCGGTCTTGCCGCCGGTGTCTCCCCAGACCTCTTCGGGCAGGCCGCGTCGATAAACGCCGGCGGTGCCGATCTTGATGACGTCGCGCATGTAGGACTTGATGTCTTGGGCGTCCTGAGGGTCGATGATCTTGACGGTGGGCTCCGGGGCAAAGCGCTCCACGGTGCCGTCGCGGCGGCTGCGGATGGATTTGACCAGGGTGGGGGGGTGGTAGACGCCGCCCCGGGCGATGATGCTCACCCCCGCCGCCAGCGAGAAGACCGAGTAGTCCGAGAGGCCCGAGAGCGGCAAGCGCGCGGTCAGCGAGGGGGTCCAGGGCTCGTCTTTGGGGATGGAGCCGATGACGACGGGCAGCGCCGAGGCGCTGTCGCGGTAGTAGCGGTCCATCATGGCGCTCCAGCGCCCCCCGGGTTGCATGGGGCCAGGCAACAAGTCCACGCGCTTGTCCAAGTTGAGCTGCCCAAAGAAGTCCTCGTAGCGCTCCCGGCCCAGGTTCAAGCCCAGGTAGGCCGAGCCGGTGTTGAGGGATTTGACCAACAAGGTACGCAGCGGCACCACCTGACCAAACCAGGACCGACCGTAGTTGCGCACCGGCGCGATGGCCTGCCCATGCCAACTGGCCAGCTTACCGCCGCGTTCAATGTACCGCCCGTCTTTGCTGTTGCGCTCGTCGCCTTCGGCCTTGATGTACCACTCACCGTCCTTCCACTTGATCAGAGTGTCGTCCTTGTGCTGAAAGGCGGCGATGATGGTCAGGAGCTTGATGGTCGAACCCAGCGTGGTGCGCCGATGAAGGGTGTCGAGCGCAGGGGCGCTCAGCGGCGTCTTTTGTTGCGCCTTCTTCAGGGCCGTGATCTGCGCCATGGTCTCAAGCCTGCCCGTGTCGGGCATCTGCACCATGGCCAGGATCTCGTTTCTAGGCCCCAGGACAATGGCCGAGGCGTGGTGGAGGGTGTCGCGCTCTTTGGCGTCGATCCGCTCGACCTGATCCCGGACGATCTCAAAGGTGGCCTTTTGGATGCGCTCATCGAGGGTGAGCGTGATGTCGTAGCCCCAGGGGCCGCGCTGGCGCTGGGCCAATTGGTCTTCAAGCTCTCGGTGAACGTCGGGCAAGGGCTCGACGCCGCGCATCATGCGCCCAAAAATCCGCAACAGCCCATCGCGCACCCCTCGCCTGCGCAAATCAAAACCGACCAGCGCGCCGCCACCTGGCAGTTTGTTGGTGACCTTGCCCTTGGCGGCGTCAAAGCGCACCAGAGGCTGACCGTTGCGATCGTAGAGCAAACCATTGCGCTCGGGGTCGTTGGGGTTGTAGCGCGTGGGCAGGACGCGGCTAAAGCGGTAGGTGTTGGCCAGCCCCAGCACCCGGTCTTCGTCCAGGACAAAGGCCGACAGTTCGCGGCCCGGGTCAAAGCGACGACCCCCGTCCGAGTAGAAGGGGCGCGACCAGGCCAGCACCTCGCGCAGGCTCCCGTCCTTTTGTTTGATCTTCAACATCCGAAAGACCCTGAAGAAGAGCCGCCGGGTGTGCTGATCCCACCCTTCGCGCGTTTTTTTGTCGTGTGGCACAACCACCAGCGGCCCCTGCGGGCCTTTGCTGGTCAAGAGCCCGGCCTCGGCGGCCGCTTTGAGGTCCTGGGCAAAGGTCAGATCGGTGGTGCGGATGGCCAGTTGGCGCCTGAGCAGCGCCATGGAGCCCACCACGGTCGGCCCGCTGTAGGACAGGGGGTACTCAAAGAGCGCCCCTTTGCGCATCGCCACGCACACCCTCCCCTGGGGTTCTTCGGTGACAAAGAAGCGCCTGGGGCGGACCGAGCCGATGCCAAAGCCTTCTCCCGGATCAAACATCGAGGCCTTGCCCGAGACCCTGCGCCCGTCCTTGTCCATGACAAAGAAGGGGGCGTGCTCCACCAGGGGGCGCAGGTGGTAGCGGCCCGACTCCAGGCGCCGCAGGCGCACGTGGTGCGTGGCGATGTCGCCAAAGGGCAGCACGATGTCGTTGCTGATCTCTTCCTGGGGTTGCCCGCTTTGGGTCAGCCGGCCCACGGCGGGGCGCGTGATCTGGTCCACGTAGGGCAGCTCAGGGGCGTCCAGCATGCCCGCAAAGCCCAGCGCCACCCCGGGCCCTTGGAGTTTGTCTTCATCAAAGCACGCCCCTCGGACCTGAAGGCGTCCTTGTCGAAAGCCCATCAAGACGCCGTCGAGTTCGACCAGACGCTCCGTGCTCAGCGGTCCCAGGAGCGCCTCGTCGGGGGCCTGGGTGATGGCCCAGGTGCCGCCTTCGCCCGGCTCAATGTGCAGCTTCTGGGTGAGCCTGGGGTGGCCAAAGTAGCGGGCGTCGTCGGTGTAGCGTTTGTGGATGGTGACGGTGAAGATGATGGCCGCGATGGGCATCAAGAGCATGAGGATGACGGCGCCCTGATCAACCTGGCGCAGCCGCATGGTGCGTCTGATGCCGACGATGGCCATGGACCACGTCGCCGGGGTGGTCCAGCGGCGCCACCAGCGGCGCAGCGGGCCGCGTTTGACTGCGGGAGGCTCCTGAGTCGCTGTTTTGGAGTCTGGGGCCGGGTTTGAGGGGGCGTTTTTGCGCGGGTTGATGGGGTTGGCGTTGGGATCGGCGGCTTCTTTAAGCGCGGCCTCTTCTTTGGTTTTGAGCCGCGCGCGCAGCGCATCGCGGTTTCCGGCCAGCAGGAAGAGGGCCAGGATGCCAAAGTTGAAGATGACAAAGATGGAGCTGGTGCTGATGAAGAGCACCGGGACGCCGGTAAAGGGGGTGACCTGTGAGATGGCCCCGGCGAGGTTGAGCGTGGTGGAGATGACGGGCACGGCCCAGAGGCCGACCAGGATGGGGGTTTGGAAGCGGGCGCGGCGCGTGTCGCCGCTGAAGTTGAGCGTGCGGAAGGTGTGGAGCAGGAGCACGGCCAGCGCCGTAAAAAAGGCGATGTAGAGGGCCAGCATCCCCCAGCCGCCAAAAAGCCCCAGGACCACCAGCGGAAAGTCGGTGTGCAAGGCGATGACGAGCCGTGGGAGGTTGAGATCGGGCGAGTTGTGGATGCCCAGCCCCCAAAACCCGCCGACCTTGAAGCCGACGTAGCTGGCGGTGACCAGGTGGCCGCCGCGTTGGAGCAGCTCGGCGCCGCCAAGCCAGAGGTGAACGCGCTCTCGGACGGTGAACGGGATGGCGCTGATGATGGGGGCCAGTTGGTAGGCCACCGCCAGGGCCGCCGCACCCAGCCCTGCGCCGCCGATGAGGTGGGGCAGGGTGCCGCGCGCCACCAGGAGCACCGCCGAGGCCACCATCAGGACGACCGCCGTATTGCCGACCTCCTTCTGGGCCAGCAAAAGCCCCGTCATGGCGACCGTCAGCCCAATGCCCGCCGCGTCTCGCCAGCGCCACTGATCCCTGGCCACCACCACACCCAACGCCACCGCAAAGAGGAAGGGCACGGCCAACTGGGGGGTGACGCTCAGGCCGCCCACGCTGACGCGCGAGGCTTCGCGGGCCGAGCCCGAGCCTGCCAGCACCACCGCCGCCATGGCCGCCATCACAGGCAGCGCCACCACGGCGCCAGCCATGGCCGGGTGCTCTAGCAAGCGGGTGTCGAGGCGCCTGAAAAGCCCACCAGCGCGGGTCAGCGCGCCGCTCTTCTTGCCTGGGCGCTGCAACCACAACCCCACCATCCACACCGCCGTGCCGACCACGGGCAGCCACGCAGGCAAAATGAACGAGAGCCCCGGCGAGGGGTGGTTGGCCATGCCTTGTGAGAGCGTGGCCAGTCCCAGCGCGCCGCAGAGGCTCGACGCCACGATCAGCGCCACGCCCTGGCGGCGCGCAGAGATCACCCCCACCCCCAGCAAGAGCATAAAACCCGAGGCCAAAAAGGTGCCGAACTCAAAAAATCGGCTCAACTCCCATGAAGGGTCAATACCCGGGGGAACCGAGGCCATCAAAAGCAGGTAGATCAGCAGCCCCAGGCCGCCCATGGCGCTCGACGCGGCCATGATCAGGGCCGTCCTGGCCGAGGCGGCGGTGGCGGCGACCAGGATCGACGCGCCGCCGACCGTGCCCACGGCGCAGAGCGCGAAGATGCGCAGGGTGTCCGTCAGCGGTCCATAGATGTGCAGGCCGACCAGATCGATGGCCAGGATGGCGGCGGCCAGGTTGAGGCCGCAGGCGACCATGGCCAGACCGCGCGTGATGGGGCCGCCGTGGCTGCGGCGGACCGCCAGCGCCGCCGTGGCGCCCACCGTCAACACGGCGCTGGTGGTCATCAGCGCCATGTATACAAAGTGCAGTTCGGGCGGTGTCAACGCCAGGAGCGCCTCAAACAGGCTGGACTTCATGGGGCCTCACCCTTGGTCCGACTGTCGCCGCACAATGCGGTAAATGCCGGTGCCGATGGTCAAGCGGTGCTCGCGCTCAAGTGGCACGCGCAGGGCCCGGTCGATGGGCTTTCGGTCCAGGATCATCGGCACGCGGCCCGGCTCCGAGATGTCCAACTCGTCGCCGACCACGCTGATCGTCCAACCCTGAATGTGCCACGCATCTTCCGGGTCGGCCGAGAGTGAGCGCACCTTGTACGGCTCGCCGTAGATGATTTTAACCCGATCAAGGGCCTCCAGGCGCCAGCGCCCCCCAGGCATGGTGAAGGGGACGATGCCCTGGAACCAACTCCAGGTCTCGCGCCTCATGGAGAGCCCCTCGGCGGCCAGCGCGGTGGTCATCGGCACCAATTTACAGCCCGGGCAGCCGTCGAGCGCCACCGCGCACATCATCCCCACCAGGGCCTGATCATGGACCGGCACACGCACCGGCGCGTTCTCTGCGCTGGGATCGAGGCGCTGACCATCTTCCCAGATCACCGCCACCGGTTGTTCAAAGCCAAAAAGGCCCGAAAACGGCTTTTGATCCTGGCTGGGGGGCGGCCTCCAGCCGTGGATCTCGACCACGCGGGGCGGCGGCGAAGGGCTGGCGCTGGCCAAGCGAGTCTGTATCGGGTCTTCGTCGCGTCCAAGCCCAACCAGATGCGAGCCCAGCACAGGGACACGCACGTTGGGGGGCAGGCGCAGCGGGCGGCCATCAAACCACGTGGACCACTGGACGTTCTGACTTTGAGGCTCGATGTCGAGGCGGTCTCCGGCACCCGAGTGCAGCGTCAGGTCGACCTCGGTGCTCCTGACGGCGCCTTCGGGCCCGACCTCCAGCATGGGCTGGCCGTTGCGCTCCCAGGCAAAGGTTTCGCCGGTGCGGTCGGTCAGCATCAAACCAGGGCGCGAGAGCCGAGAGACCCCAAGGACCTCAATGCGGCCCTCCAGCGGGCGCTTCCAAGGCCTCCAGCGCGGCCCTTCGGCCTTAAAGGTCAGATCGTGGGTGATGGGGATGCGCGCCGGGGCCTCGTAGGACTTCTGACGCCCATCCGAGGTGGACACCTCCACGGGACCATCGGCCAGCAAAAAGCCAGCCTCCGAGCCTTCTTCGGGGGCCTCCATCATGCTCAGCCTGGGGCTCCAGCGCGACTGGAAAACCAGCACCAACCCCGCCCCGCGCCGCAACACCGCCTTGTGTCCGTTGTCCAACACCACCCTCGCCAGCGCCTCGCCCGTTTCCGCGCCTTCCTGCTGCGCCTCTTGAGTGGACGCTTCTTCGTTGCCGTAGAGCGGGGTGGCGTTGGGGTTGCTGCGCCCGATCGCCAACTGGGTTTCGACCTCCAGGTGGTCGTGGGCGACGATCCAGGTGTCGCTCTCTTCAGTGCGGGCGACCTCCATGATGGCGGCGGCGAGCTGGCGGCTGTGCTCCTGGGTGGTGCGTGGGTTGATCAGTTGTGTGAACGCGTCTTGATCCGGCAATTCCAGACGGATCTTTGGCGGCAGATGGTAGGTTTCGTAGGCCACAAGCTGGTCTTTGGCTGCAGCGCGCAACTGCCCAGAGTCCATGAGCATCAAAAGAGTTTCACGGGCTAGCTTGTCATAGGCCAGGTGGCTCATATGATATACGCTCCGTCCTGGCGCCGCAGCCGCAACCACGGCGCTGATCCTTACCCCAAGGGTAGGCCCTATCCAAGGGGCTGACAACCGATGATGCCACAGAGTCATGACCCAGAAGCCTTCTTGTGAAGAAACGCCCTTTGCGCTCACGCCCCAAAGACTTGTCGACATGTCCCGTGTCACGGCCATCGCGCCGTCTCCCTGCCAGAGCTGGGCGGCGGTGGCCGTGCAACGCCTCAACAAGGACCGGGCGGCCTATGTGTCGGACCTCTGGCGCGTGTCGCTGGTGGACGATGCCCCGGCGGCGGCGCTGACTCGAGGGGACTGGAACGACAGCGCTCCGGCCTTCAACGCCGCCGGAGCGCTCTGCTTCCTGAGCAATCGCCCCGCCGACGTCAGCGGCAAACCCAGCGAGGACGACTGCGCCCAGGTGTGGTCGCTGCCCGTGCACGGCGGTGAACCGGTCGTGCTGACCGAAGAGCCGCTGGGGGTGTCCTCGTTTGCGTGCGCCAAAGCGGCCGATGTGTTGGTGGTGATGGCGTCGGTGTTGCCGGGCGTGCCCCACGACGAGCAGCGCAAGACCTCGCAGGACCGGCGCAAGCACGGCCCCTCGGCGCGGCGCTACAAGCGCATGCCGGTGCGTTACTGGGATCACTGGATCCCCGAGGCCGCGCCCCATCTGGTGGCCTACCGCGATGGAGCGCGGCAGGACCTGACGCCCGACTTTGACCGCGAGCTTCGCCGCGCGGAGTGGACGATCAGCCCCGATGGTCAGAGCGTGGTGGTGACCTGTGCCAGCGCCATCAGCGTCGATCGGCTCCACGACACCACGATTGTGTTCATCGACACGCAAAGCGGCGAACACCGCAGTCAGGCGTTGCCCGCCCGGCGCAGCGTGGGTTCTCCAGCCTTTTCGCCCGATGGTCAGACGCTGGCCCTGGTGCACCACCAACGCCAGGACGATCAAATGGGTCCCAACTGGGTGGAGCTGCTCAATGTCGCCACCGGCCAGGCTCGCCCTTTGACCCAGGGCTGGGATCGCTGGCCCGGATCGCTGTGCTGGACCCCTGATGGCAAGGCGCTGGTGACGGTGGCGGCCTCGGATGGTGCGTCGCCCGTCTTTCGGATCGATGCTGAAGATGGCAGCGTGGTGCAGCTCACCACACCGCAGTGCGCCGAGTCTCACTCGGGGTTGGCGGTGACGGACGATGCGGTCGTGGGGGTGCGTTCGGGGCTTTTGCAGCCTCCCGAGCCGTTTATCCTGCCGTTGGGGCAGGCTGGAGAGCCAAAGCTCTTGGCCACGCTCAGCGGGGTCAGCGCCCAGCAGTGCCGGGAGCTTGCCGATGTGGAGGAGATCTTTGTTGAGGCTCCAAACGGCATCCGCGTGCAGTGTTGGGTGGCGTCGCCCAAGGGCCAGGGGCCGCACCCGACCTTGCTGTGGATCCACGGCGGGCCAATGGGGCAGTGGGCCGATGTCTGGCATTGGCGCTGGAACAGTCTGGTGGCGGTCGAGCAGGGTTTTGCCGTGGCGATGCCCAACCCCACCGGCTCGATTGGTTTTGGCCAGGAACTCATTGAGGGGATCTGGGGCAACAACTGGGGCGGTCAGTGCTATCTGGACGTGATGGCGGTGGCGGACGCACTTGAGGCGCGTCCTGATGTGGGCGGCGTGGCGGCGATGGGCGGCTCTTTTGGGGGCTATATGACCAACTGGATCGGCGTCAACACCGACCGCTTTGCGGCGCTGATCACCCACGCGAGCCTCTTTGACCTGCGGGCCTTCAGTTCGACCACCGACGCGCCGGCGTGGTGGAACCTCATGTACGGTCAAACCCCTTGGAAAGACGCCGAGAAGCTCAACCGGTATTCGCCCCACGCCCATGTGCACAACTGGAAGACGCCGACGCTGATCATTCACGGCGAGAAGGACTATCGGGTGCCGATTGGCGAGGCGCTGTCGCTCTTTGAGGCGCTGCAGTTTCATGGGGTGGAGTCGGAGTTGTTGCTCTTCCCCGATGAGAACCATTGGATCCTCAAGCCGCGCAACATCGTGGTCTGGTACGAGGCTGTCTTGTCCTTTATGGCGGAGCATTTGGGGTGTGAGGTCTTTGGGCAGGGGGCGTCATGAGCGCGCCGCCTTACAGGACAGGGTTTGCGATCTGGTCCTTCAAGGGTTGGGCGGGCAGTTTTTACCCTCACGGGGCCACTTCGGACGACTTTTTGAAGCTCTACAGCCAGCGCGTGACGGCCGTGGAGGGCAACACGACCTTTTACGCCACCCCGGGCGTGAGCACCGTCCAGAAATGGGCCAGTCAGGTGCCTGAGGGGTTTCGGTTTTGTCCGAAGCTGCCAAGAGATGTGACGCATGCCGGGGCGCTGAGGCCGATGTTGCCGCAGGCGCTGGCGTTTTTGGAGCGGATGCAGCTTCTGGGGCAGAACCTGGGGCCGTGTTTTGTGCAGTTGCCGCCGACCTACGGGCCAGAGATGTTGGGCGATTTGGCCAACTTCCTGGGTCCGTGGCCAAGGCAGCAGGCCAGGGTCGTGGTGGAGGTGCGCCATCCGGCTTGGTTTCGCGAGCCCCATGCCTCGTCGCTGCGCAAGTTGCTCGACAACCTGGGTGTGGGGCGCGTGACGTTGGACACGCGGCCGATTTACGAGGCCGACCCTGACCGGCCGGTCTTTCAGAGTCGTCCCAAGCCCTACCTGCCGTTGGCGCTGGATGTGACGGCGTCGCTGGCCTTTGTGCGTTTCATCACCCACCCCGAGCCGCGCTTCAACGTGCCCTACATCAAGGAGTGGGTCCGGCGCGTGGATCAGTGGCTGGAGGCCGGCACCGAGGTCTACTTCTTTGTGCATTGTCCCGACGATACCCACTCTCCGGGGACCATGCGCGACTTCCACGGCCAGCTTTTGGAGCGCGGGGCGCCCGTGGAGCCTTTGCCCTGGAGCACCATCCCCGATCCGCCCTCTCAGTTGAAGCTCTTTTGAGGGCTTTGGGGCGTTGATTGGGGGTCTGTGTGCCGTTGGCGTTGATGTGTTATGGTGTGGGCGCATCGGATCGATAGAATCGGGTCGACTTTGCCGTCAAGCATCGACCTCAACGCACCCAACCACACCCAATCAAAGAGCCTATGAGTGATGAAAAGGGGCTGGTGTGGTCGTCTTTGGACGACCCGTCGCTGTACATCAACCGTGAATTGAGCTTGCTGGAGTTTCAGCGGCGCGTGCTTGAGGAGGCCCAGGACAGCTCCAACCCGCTGCTGGAGCGGGTGAAGTTCCTGGCCATCGTCAGCTCCAACCTCGATGAGTTCTTCATGGTCCGCGTGGCGGGCTTGAAGCAGCAGATCGAGGCGGGTGTGGGCGAGCCGTCGCCCGATGGGTTGACGCCCGCTGAGCAGTTGGTTCAGGTCCGTCACCTGGCCCACGAGTTGATGCGCCAATGCCAGGCCTGCTTCACCCGTGAGTTGGTGCCGTTGCTGGCCAAAGAGGATGTCCTTGTCTGCAATTACAAGGATTTGTCTGACGCGCAGCGCCAGCGGGTCGACCAGTACTTTGACGAGGTGATTTTTCCGGTCCTGACGCCGCTGGGCTTTGACCCTGGGCACCCTTTTCCGCACATCTCGCACTTGAGCCTCAACCTGGCGATTCTGATCCGCGACCCCAGCGGCAACGAGCACTTTGCCCGGCTGAAGGTGCCGCGCAGCTTGCCCCGGCTTTTGACGATCGAGAAGCTCGGCGGCGAGGAGCCCATTGGGCGCGCGCGGACCTTTGTGTGGTTGGAGCAGGTGATCGCGGCGCGGTTGGGGACGCTCTTTCCGGGGATGGAGGTCATTGAGTCGCACCCGTTCCACGTCACCCGCGACGCGGACATTGTGATCCAGGAGATCGAGGCGTCGGACCTGCTCCAAACCATTGAGCAGGGGCTGCGCCAGCGCCGCTTTGGGTCGGTGGTGCGCGTGATGGTCAACCCGCAGATGCCCGCCGAGCTGCGCGAGATTTTGCTGAGCAACCTCGATCTTGAGCGCCCCGACATCTACACGCTTGAGGGGCCGCTGGACATGGGGCCGCTGTGGACATTGCACGGCGTGGAGCGTTTTGCGCTCAAAGATCCGCCCTTTTTGCCAGCCATGGCGCCGATTTTTGACCCTGAGCGCAGCGAAGGCTCCATTTTTGAGGGCATTCGGCGCGGCGATGTGTTGGTGCACCACCCCTACGACTCGTTTGTCCCGGTGGTGGAGTTTCTCAAGCAAGCCGCCCGCGACCCCGACGTCCTGGCCATCAAGCAGACCCTTTACCGCGTCGGGCGCAACTCGCCGGTGGTCAAGGCGTTGCTCGAAGCGCGCGAGCGCGGCAAGCAGGTGGCGGTCCTGGTCGAACTCAAGGCCCGCTTTGATGAAGAGAGCAACATTGGCTGGGCCCGCGCGCTGGAGCAGGAGGGGGTTCATGTCGTGTACGGTCTGGTGGGCCTCAAGACCCACTCCAAGATCGCGCTGGTGGTGCGCAAAGAGGGCAACCGAATCCGGCGCTACGTGCACCTGTCGACGGGCAACTACAACTCGGTGACCGCCCACATCTACACTGACATCGGGATGTTCACCTGCGATGAGAAGATCGGCGAGGACGCCTCTCACCTCTTTAACTACCTGACGGGTTATTCGGCAAAGCGCGACTACCACAAGCTTATTGTGGCGCCGGTGCTGCTGCGCAAGCGCTTGATGGCGCTCATCCGGCGAGAGATCGAGCATCAGGAGGCGGGTCGGCCTGCCCACCTCATTTTGAAGACCAACGCGCTGGTTGATACGGCGACCATCAAGCTCTTGTACGAGGCTTCGCAGAAGGGTCTGCGCATTGATTTGTTGGTGCGCGGCATTTGTTGCCTGCGGCCGGGCGTGCCAGGCTTGAGTGAGACCATCCGGGTGACCAGCGTCGTGGGGCGTTTTCTGGAGCACACCCGGCTCTTCTCGTTTGAAAACGGCGGCAGCCCCCAGATCTATCTGGGCAGCGCTGATTTGATGCCGCGCAACCTCGACAAGCGCGTCGAGACGGTTTTTCCCGTCTCGGACCCTGCGTTGGTGGACCACCTGCGCAAACATGTCCTTGAGCCCTACCTCAAAGACAACTGCCGCAGCCGCTTGATGAACCCTGATGGCAGCTACACGCGCCTGACCCCCAAAGAGGGTGAAGAGGCCATTGATGTTCAGGAGCTTTTTCTTAGCGGCGTGTAGGTCTTGTTGGCAGTGCATTTGAAGCACCAATCTGAACGGTAGGGCGGGATTGACAGTTTGGGCTGTGATGGTCCATGGTCAGGCCACTGGCGAAGGATGGCTGTCATACCAAGCTGCAGACGTCCGGCTGACTTTGTGACTTTTGGGGCGGCCCTGATGGCGCTATAGGCCACAGAACTCGCTCGCAATAGCGCTGCTATGGCT
>CAKZKQ010000491.1 GCA_937123825.1 uncultured Pseudomonadota bacterium | reverse complement strand
TGTGAGGCGTGTCTTTTGATGGAGATCGAGCCTGTGTCGTTGGTGCGCCGGGTGCGGCGCCAGGAGCACGCTCCGCTGCGCCAGTATGTCAACGACCGACCCTATGTGGCCTCTTCGTTCCTGGCCGTGGCCATGGCCGAGGTCTTTAAGACCGCCATGGGCGGCCGTTGCAAGCAGCGCCCTGAACTTGTCGCCCAGGCGCTGCCTCTGCGCGCCGAGGTCTCGGCCGTCCCCGCGCCCTCTGAACGCATCCTGCACGAACTCTTTGAGCCGCTGGGCTACACCGTCCGCTGCACCGCGCACCCGCTGGACGAGGCGCACCCTGACTGGGCGCCGCGGACCTTTGGGCTGGTCCTGGAGGGCCAGGTGCGCCTGAAGGATTTGCTCGAACACCTCTACGTGCTCTTGCCGGCGCTGGACGCCAACAAACACTACTTTGTGGGCGAGGATGAGGTCCGCAAGCTTCTTGAGCGCGGTGGTGACTGGCTGGCGGTTCATCCCCGGCGACAGTTTATTGCCTCCCGCTACCTTCAGCGCCGTCGCAAGCTGATCAACACCGCGCTGGACGCGCTGCGTGACCACGACGACGCCCAAGATGGCGCCGACGCTCCGCAGGAGGCTGCCGACGACCCTGCCGAGGTGGCCCTGGAGAAGCCCATGACGCTGCATCAGCGCCGCCTGGGGCTGGTGGTCGAGGCGCTCAAGAGCCTGGGGGCCCGCTCGGTATTGGACCTGGGGTGTGGGGAGGGGCGTTTGATGGAGCTGCTGCTGGCTGAACCCCAGATTGAGCGTGCGGTCGGCTGCGACGTCTCGGTGCGCTGTCTGGAGCAGGCCGCGCGCCGCTTGCGACTTGACCACATGCACGAACACCAGCGCCAGCGCGTGGCGCTCTTTCAGGGCTCGGCCCTCTATCACGATCGCCGCTTTGCGGGTTTTGACGCCGTGGCGTTGGTCGAGGTCATTGAGCACCTCGACGCCCACCGCCTCTCGGCCCTGGAGCAGGTGGTCTTTGGCAAGGCCAGGCCTCAGCACGTGGTCTTGACCACTCCCAACCGGGAGTACAACGCGCTCTTTGAGTCGCTGCCTGCCGGACAGATGCGCCACCGCGATCACCGCTTTGAGTGGACGCGCCAGGAGCTGCTCCAGTGGGCCGAGCCCGTGGCCGAGCGCTGGGGTTACCGCATGGACTGGTTTGCCATCGGGGACGAGGATCCCCAGCATGGCCCGCCTTCACAAGGCATCGTTTTTGGCAAAGAAGACCGCGACGCGCAGGAGGTGTCCTCATGAGCACCACGATCACGCTCCCGAGCCCTTGTCTGGTGGTCCTGATGGGGGCCTCCGGGGCAGGCAAGTCCACCTTCGCCGCGCGCCACTTCGCGCCCCACGCCGTCATCTCCTCAGACTGGGCCCGTGGCTTTGTCAGCGACGATGAAAATCGCCAGGACGTCAACCGAGAGGCCTTTGCGCTGGTTCACCACCTGATCGGCGTGCGGCTTGGCAACATGTGCACCGCTGTGGTGGACGCCACCAATGTCCAGCAGGGCGCGCGTGCGCCTTTGCTCAAGCTGGCCCGCGAGCACGACCTGATGGCGGTGGCCATTGTGCTCGACACCCCAGAGAGGGTCTGCGTCGAGCGCAACGCCGCGCGCCCCTCGCGCAACTTTGGCAAGCGCGTCGTGGCCGGGCATCGCCGCCAGCTTCGGCAGTCGTTGCGCAAGCTCCGCAAGGAAGGTTTCCGGCAGGTCCACGTCCTCGACGCCCAGGCGCAGCAGGACGTGCAGATCCTCACCGAGCCGCTGCACGCCAGCCGCACCCGGGAGCAGACCGGTCCCTTTGACATCATTGGTGATGTGCACGGCTGCGCCGATGAACTCCAGGCGCTGCTGGCGCGTCTGGGTTACGGCATCACGTGGGAAGGGGACCGCAGCGCGGCGCCCCACTTTGGGGTGCGGGTCAGCGCCCCTGAAGGGCGGCGCGCGGTCTTTCTGGGTGACCTGGTCGACCGCGGCCCCAAGACGCCCGAAGTGCTGCGTCTGGCGATGTCGATGGTGGCCGACGGCGTCGCGCTGGCTGTACCTGGGAACCACGACGTCAAGCTGGTGCGCGCGCTCAAGGGGCGCCGCGTCCAGTTGAACCACGGCCTGGATCGGTCCATGGCGCAGTTCGAGGTGGAGTCCGAGGACTTCAAGCAGGCCGTGGTGGGCTTCATTGAGCCGCTGACCAGCCACCTCATCCTCGACGAGGGGCGGCTCTGTGTGGCCCACGCAGGGATGAACTCGGCCTACATGGGGCGCGCCTCGCGGCGCGTGCGCGACTTTGCGCTCTACGGTCAAACCACCGGGGCCAAGGACCAGCGAGGCTTGCCCATCCGGGAGGACTGGGCCGCGAACTATCGCGGGGAGGCGACGGTGGTTTATGGCCACACCCCGGTGGCGCAGCCGCGCTGGGTCAACAACACCGTTTGTCTGGACACGGCCTGTGTCTTTGGCGGGAAGCTGACGGCGCTGCGTTACCCCGAGCGCGAGGTGGTACAGGTCGACGCCGCCGAGGTCTATTGTCAGTCCGAGCACACCCCTGAGCTTCAGCAGGCCCCAGAGGATCCTCGCTGGCACCACCTGCTGGAGATCGACGGGGTCGAGGGGCGCCGGACGCTGACGACCCGGCTGCGCCCC
>CAKZKQ010000490.1 GCA_937123825.1 uncultured Pseudomonadota bacterium | reverse complement strand
GCCGAGCGTCAAGCCGCCGAGGCCGCCGCGCTGGCCGCTGAAGAGGCTCGCCTGGCCGCCGCGCGCCGCGAACTGGAAGAGGCGCGCCGCAAAGCCGAAGAAGAAGCCGCGCGCCTTGAAGAACTCAAGCGCAAAGCCGCCGAAGAAGAGGCCGCCCGCAAAGCCGCCGAGGCCGAAGCGCAGCGCCAAGCTGAAGAAGAAGCCGCGCGCCTTGAAGCCGAGGCCGCTGCCGCAGCCAGAGCCAGGGCAGAAGCGGATCGCCGCGCTGCCGAAGCCGCCGCACTGGCCGCCCTGGAGGCCGAGCGCAAAGCCCTCGAAGAGGCGCGCCGCAAGACCGAGCAAGAGGCCGCTCGCCTTGAAGCCGAGCGCGCCGCCGCTGCCGAAGCCGCCCGCAAAGCCGAAGAAGAGGCCGAGCGCAAAGCCCTGGCTGCTGCTGCTGCCGCTGTCGAAAAGGCGCGCCTTGAGTCTGAGGCCGCCGCCAAAGCCAAAGAAGAAGAGGACGCCCGCAAGGCCGCCGAGGAAGAGGAAGCTCGTCTCAAGGCCGAACGCGAAGCTGCCGCCAAGGCCAAAGAAGAGGAAGAGGCCCGGGCCGCTGCGCTGGCCGCCGCCTCGGCCGCTGCTGCAACCGCCGCCGCTGCCAAGCTCGCCGAAGAAGAGGCCGCCAAGAAGGAAGCCGCACGCCTGGAAGCCGAGCGCAAGGCTGCCGAAGACGCCCGCAAGGCCGAAGAAGAGCGCGTCAAAGCCGAGGCCGAGCGCCTGAAGGCCGAAAAAGAGCAAAAGGACAAAGCGCAAAAGGAAGAAGAGGAGAAGGCCGCTGCCCTGGCCGCCGTCCCTGCCCCCGAAGCGCGCCCCGAGCCGCCCGCGTCCCCCGATCTGGATGACGACGACGGCTTCTTCTCCTCCGCCCCTGGAGAGTACGAAGACCCCGAACCTGCCGAGTCCGAAGAGGGCGGCATCCCCTGGGGCATCGTCGGCGTCCTGGTGGCCATTGGCCTGCTCATCGCCTTCTTTGCCTGGAGCAGCCAGCAAAACACCGACCCGGCAGACAAAGGCAATGCCGCCAACAAGGCTGGCAAAGTCGATAAGGGCGACAAAGGCGACAAGGGCGACAAGGGCGACAAAGGTGACCCCGCCATGGCCAACGCCGCTGACGCGGGTGCCACCGCCGACGCCGCCATGGCCACTGCCGACACCGGCGCAGGCGACGACAAGGCCGCCGTCGCAAATGGCGACGCCACCCCCGAGCAAGTCAAAGCGGCCGTCGCCAAAGCCCAGGACAAGATCTGGAACTTTGCCCTGGTCAACAGCGCCTACCACCCCGAAACCGGTGCCAACCTGCTTGCCAAAGAGGGTGAGGAAGGCGAAGAGGGCAAAGACGACAAGAAGGACGGCGACAAGGCCACCAAGCCCGCCGTCGCCAACGCCGGCAACCGTCCCAACAACCCGCGCCCCAACAACGGTGGCGGTCAGGACAAGCCCGTCAAACCCGTCAAAGAAGAGCCCATCAGTGCTGGACCCGATCCCGCCATCGCCAACATGGACGACGCCGCCAAGAAGCGCGAAATCCAGAAGTTGGTCAAAAAGGCCCAGCAGCAGGTCCGCTCCAAGCAGTACCCTGCCGCGCTCAAGACCCTCCAGGAAGCCCGCGCCATCGCCCCCGGCAGCGGCGCCGTCAACCGCCTGACGGGCATCGCCTACCACCTCAGCGGCTCCTCCAAGCAGGCCATCCCCTACCTGGAGCGCGCCGTGCGCGCCAACGGCTCTGACGCTGGCACCGTCCTGATGCTCGGCGACGCCTACATGGCCACCGGCCAGCGCAGCAAAGGCGTCCAGACCTACGAGAAATACCTCGTCCTGCGCCCCAAAGGCGGCAACAGCGACAAGCTGCGCGAGATCGTCAACCGCTACCGTTGACGCCACCCCCCCTGTCGAACTATCTATAACAGCCTTCTCTACCAAGCCTCGGCCCCAATGTGGGCCGTGGGGGGTTCAGTCGTCGACCATTCGATCACTGGAAACACACAATGAACCTGAATGACCTGAAGATCATCGTCACCGGTGCCGCCAGCGGCATGGGCCGTCACTTTGCACTGCGTCTGGCTGAGCTGGGCGCCTCTGTGGCCGCCGCCGACCTCAACACCGAAGGACTCGAGAGCCTCAAAGCCGAAGCCGCCGATTTTCCCGGCAAGGTGATCACCTTTGAGACCAACGTCGCCAGCGAAGACGACGTCGTGGCCCTCATCAACGGCACCTACGAGCAGTTTGGCGGCCTCAACGGCCTGGTCAACAACGCCGGCATCTTCCGCGACGGCCTGCTGGTCAAAAAAGACAAGACCACCGGCAACGTCAAACGCATGTCGCTCAAGAACTGGCAGATGGTCATCGACGTTGACCTCACCGGCCCGTTCCTGTGCACCCGCGAGTTCGCCGCCAAAGTCATCGAGACCGACACCAAGCAAGCCGTGGTGATCAACATCTCCTCGGTGTCTCGCCATGGCAACCCCGGCCAGAGCAACTACTCGGCCGCCAAAGCCGGGCTCGCCGCCGACACCAAGCTTTGGGCCATGGAGCTTGCCCGCTACGGCATCCGCGTGGCCGCCATCGCCCCCGGTTTTGTCGACACCCCCATCCTCCAGGGCATGCGCCCCGAGGTTCTCGACAAAATGCTCAAGGGCGTCGCCATGCGCCGCACCGGCACCCCCGAAGAGCTCTTCCTCGGCGTGAAGTTCATCGTCGAGTGCGACTACTTCACCGGCCGCTGCCTGGACATCGACGGCGGCACCTTCATGTGATCGCCTCGTAGGTGGCGATCAGAGGCCACAGCTCCTTGGCAAAGACGTCTGGCGCACACTGCGGCGCCCTGACATCAAGGCGTTCCAGGCGCTCAAAGGCCTCATCCACCTCCACCCCCACAACCTGCACCCTCAAACGCGATGTGCGCTGACTGAGCGTCAGCGTCACCGCGCCGTGCTCTTCTTGCGCTCGGCGCCACCCCGTCCAATGAACCTCAAAGGGCTCGGTGAGCGCGATCTGCACCCGTCCGTCGCTTAAAACATGCTCTTTGAGGTTCAAAGACTGCTGCACAGCGGACGTCAACTGCCGCGTCAGGATCCTGTGTTTGGATGCAAAGCGCGGCCTCCCTGCGCAGAACCCCAGAAGCACGCCCATGACCAACGAGAGGCTCAGCGTGGTTGCGGCCATGGCCAACTCAATCATGGTGCGCGCTGTGTCGTGGACCGGAGGGTCTGTGATCAGAAAGAACGCCACCAAAAAGAGCACCGACGCAGCCCCCACGACAAAAATCCCCATGGCCAGTCGTCCAGGCCAGGAGCTGTCCAGCGCATTGGAGGGCATGGGGACGTTGTGGGGCTGGACACCTGAGTTCAAAGGCCAGGTGATGGGCGCGTGGCTCTCGGTGGGGGCGTATTGCTGAGGCTGGCTTTGAAGGGCGGCCAGCGACGTGCGCTCCAACCCGTGGTTGGAGGGGCCATTGGGCGAGTTTGCCCCGGCGGCGACAAAGAGCAACTGCACCAGCGCTGCAATGGTGACCGCTGGATCGTCTGCGGGGTCGGCGACTGAGCGCGGTGAGGGTGGGGAGCATCGCTCAGCGGCAGCCAGCGCTTTGTCGGCATCCACTCGAAGGTCAAGATCGGCGATCGCAAGCCCCTGGACCGTCTCTTCCTGGACCTCGGTGATCTTCAGGAGCTTGGGATCCAACTCCAAGGCGGTGGTCAGCCGCTTGAAACGGGGGCTGGTGAGCAATTGCTCCAACGCCGCGCGGCGATGTTGGGCATCTTCAAACAAAACCGTCAGGCGGATCCCCTGACCCGATTCATCCAAAACCACGTGACCGCGCACAGAAGGCCGCGGCGTGAAGCACAGGTGCAATGTGGTGTGCCGGGCTTCCCAGGAGGCCAGAACGGCGTCTGGAGGCTCCTGGGAGAGTGCCAAGAGGTGTCCGATGGTCTGCAAGTGCAGATCGTCGCGGATTTGCTGGGCCTTGTGGGGCTTGTGCCATGGCCAGAGGCTCTCGACGTCGGCCTCATCCATGATGGAGCGCAGCAAGAAGGTCAACGCCACCAGGGCGCCGAAGCCGCTGAGGATCACCACGGCCACACCAACGATCGGCGCAGGGACAAAGATCGCAAAGAGCGCCGCCACGACTGAGAGCGCCATCAAAATGCCCACGCAGATGACCCCGGCGGCCAGCATAAAGAGCGGCGTGGCCAAGAGGGCGACGCGCAGATTGAATTGTGTGTGTTGGCGCCCGCTGAGTCTGTCCAGCTCGGGGTAGAGCGGGGCAGGGGCGGGCAAGTCGCGCGGGGGAGATTGCAGCGGCAGCGGGCACAGCTTCATGGCTTCAGAACGGGCTGCGAGACTTGCCGTTGGTGGTGATGGGGGTGAACTGCCCGGTGGTGGTGTTGAGGCGCACGAGGTTGTTGGTGCCGCCTGCAAAGACCTCGATGATGACCGTGTCGGGCAATTGGGTCAGCGCAAACGAGGCGGCCACGTCGTTGGGGCTGGCCAGACGGTGGATGGTGGTCGTCAGCGGGTTTTCCGGGTCGATGATGAAGATGCCGTTGCCGTTGAGATCGGCGGCTTCATCAAAGTCCAGGTCAAAGGAGCCCGAGCCGCTGGCGATGATTGTCTGCCCGTCGGCCGCCAATGTGGCTTGCCCCAGGGTGAAGTCCAGGGCGCTGCGCGACAGGACCATGATGGGGGTGGCGGCGCCGGTGCTGATGGTGAACTCAAAGAAGCCCGAGTCTGAGAATTGCTCACAGACATCGCGCACGGCCAGGAGCTTGTCAGCGCCAATGACCCGCAGATCACGGATGACGGCGCACGAGGCTTTTTCCATGACCATGGGCACGGCGTTGCCCCCTTCGGAGGGGACTTCAAAGACGCCCGAGGCGGTCAAATCTCCAATGCCGTTGGCCTCGCCGCCGACAAAGAGCACCGCGCTGCCGTCGGTGCGGAACTGCGGCGAGCGGATCTGGCTAAAGTCAATCCCACCCTCGACGATGGCTTGGACGGTGGCGCCCTCCAGATCGGTGATGAGGATGTTGGGGGCGCCGCCGCGCGGGACGTAGGCGATTTGATTGCGCGTGTCGTTGAGGTCGGCGTTGCCACTTTCAACGTTGACAAAGGTGCCCTGAGCGTTGGTGACAGGCGTCAAGAGCCTGGGCATGTTCCCCACGGCGTCCAGCGCCATGAAGCCAGCCAGCGCGTCGTTGCCGATGGACTCTTCAATGAAGATCAACTCCGAGGCAGGCAGCGTGGGCAGCGGGGTGTCGTTGTTGCCAGGGTCGTTGTTGCCGGGATCATTGTTGCCAGGGTCGTTATTGCCCGGATCGTTGTTGCCAGGATCATTGTTCCCGGGGTCGTTGTTGCCGGGATCATTGTTGCCAGGGTCGTTATTGCCCGGATCGTTGTTGGGGTTGGGCGGGATGGGGGGACCGCCGCCTTCGCCCACACCGAGGTCAAAGGGCTTGTCTTCTTCTTCGGCGCACGCAGACGCGCCCAAGGCAGCCAGCGCCACCATCAGCAGCGCCCGTCCGAAGGCGCGCTGCAGGAGGCGACGTTCAGTTTTTGTCCCAGATCCAATCAGCGGTAAAGACATTGGTTTCTCCCCTGGCCGCGTTGGCGCGGTTGGAAGCAAAGATGAGTTTTTTGCCATCGGCCGTGAACATGGGGAAGCCGTCAAAGCTGGGGTTGTAGGTGATGCGGGTCAACCCGGAGCCATCGACGCGGACCATGTAGAGGTCAAAGTTTCGACCTCTGGGATCATGGAGGTTGGATGAGAAGATGATCCAACGGCCGCTGGGGTGGAAGAAGGGGGCAAAGCTGGCGGCGCCGTAGTTGGTCACCTTCTTAAGCCCCGAGCCATCAGCGTTCATGACGTAGATCTCCATGACGCTGGGTTTGACGACCCCTTCGGCCAGGAGTTTTTTGTAGGCGTCGGCCTCTTTGGGGTCGGTGATGTGGTGGGCGCGAAAGACGATCTTGGAGCCGTCCTGACTGAAGAAGGCGCCGCCGTCGTAACCCAGGGTCTTGGTCAGCCGGCGCACATCGGAGCCGTCGATCTTCATGGTGTAAAGATCAAGATCACCGTCGCGCGTGGAGGTGAAGACGATCCGATCGCCCTTGGGGCTGATGGTGGCTTCGGCGTCGTAACCCGGCGAGTTGGTCAGGTTGCGGGTGTTGTTGCCTTCGAGGTCTGTGGCAAAGATCTCGTATTCGTCGTGGATGGGCCAGACGTAGCCGCCGTACTTGCGAAAGTCGGGCTTTGGCGGGCACGACGCCATGGTCAAGTGGGTGGAGGCGTAGACCACCTCTTTGCCGCTGGGCATGAAGTAGCCGCAGGTGGTGACGCCCTTGCCCGTGCTGACCTGACGAACGTCTGAGCCGTCGAGCTTCATGGTGTAGATCTGATCGCACTCCATGTCGCCCGTGGAGGCCTGAAAGACGAGGTGCTCCTCGTTGGGGCTCAGATAGGCTTCGGCGTTCTGGCCCCCTTTGGTCAGCATCTTCAGGTTGGCCAGATGGTCTTCCCCATCAAAGCGCATGTCCTGGCCCATCACCGCAGCGGCGCTGCGGCCTGGTCCGGGTGCGCTGGCGTGTCCGGCGCCTCTGCGCTCACTCGCCCTCCGAGTTGTCGCCAGCCGGTGCGGCGCCGTCTTCCCCGTCGCCGTCAGTGGCGGGGGTGAGCTTGTGGGGGGTGACCTTCTCGGGGATGCGGCCAGGATCGTCCTGGGTGCTCTTGCGCGGCGCGTGTTTTTCTGTGGTGCCGGGAGGCTTGCCAACGGGTTTGTCGGAAATGACCGTTTCATTGCCGCCACAGGCGGCCAGGGCCACAGTCAGACCAATGGTCAGGGCGGTGACGATGATTTTGCGGGCGTGGGTCATGTCTCTTTCTCTCCGGGTCATGGCGGGTGCGCAGGTGGCCTCTAACGAATTTCGATGTTAACGCGAAAGCCGTTCGGGTTCCAGAGAGATGAGCGATGCGGTGGTGGGGGTGTGTTTGAGGGCAGGGTGTGGGGGGCCGATCAGATGGGGTCGTACTTGGGTTTTTCGACCGGCTTGGGCTTTTCAACGGGTTTGGGTTTCTCGTTGACGGGCTTTGGTTTTTCGACCGGCTTGGGTTTGTTGTTGGACGCCAGGCGCTTGAGGCGGATCTTGACCTCGGTCTGCATGTCGGCTTCGAGGTCGAGCTTATGAGGTTCGTGATTGGCCTTGACGACGCGCAGTGAGGCGACGTCGTCGAGGTTGATCTCGAGGGTCGAGGGGGTCATCCCCAGGCGCTCAGAGCCGTTCATGATGGCGGCGCCTTTGGGCGTCGAGGTGATGTTGAGGGTCAGGAGCTTGGGCTCTTCTTTGACGGGTTCTTCCTCGACGGGTTCCTCTTTGACGGGCTCTTCCTTGACGACGGGCTCTTCTTTGACCGGTTCGGGCTTGGCCACCTTGGATTTGACGGCGTCTTCGATGGCTTTGTCGCGCTGCTGGGTCTCTTGATTCTGGTTGAGATCGGCCATCGCGGCTTTTTTGCCAGCGTTGGGGTCGTCTTGATTGAAGAACATGACGGCGCCAGCGACCCCGCCGCCGATGAGCAGGACCAGCGCCACGGCGGCCAGGGCCAGCAGCGTGCGGTTGGGCCCTTCTTTGACCAGCAGCGCATCGAGATCTTCGTCCAGAGGGATCTCTGCGGACGCGGCGCCGGGCTGGACCAGTTGGGGGACCGGGGGCGGCGCAGGGAGGTTGGGCAGCGGCACCTTGTCCAGATCGACATTCTGGAGGGCGTCAGAGAAGTCCTTGGCGTTCTGGTAGCGCTCGTTGGGGTCTTTGGCGGTGGCCTTGAGCAGGATGGGCCGCAGCGCGTCGGGCACCAGCGGGTCATTGGCGTCAATGACGGGCTGGGGGCTGAGCTGCATGGCGATCAGGCTCATGGTGTTGTCGCCGGTGACGGCGCGTCGGCCGGCGAGCATCTCATAGAGGATCAGTCCCAGGCCGTAGAGATCGCTGGCGGGGCTTGCGGCGCCGCCCTTGACCTGTTCAGGGGCCATGTAGCGGGGTGTGCCGACGATGCGCCCTGCGACGGTGAGATCGTCGCGGGCGGCTTCAGCGCCCATGCCCACCCCGTCGTTGGAGATGAACTTGGCGATGCCGAAGTCGAGGACTTTGACGACATCGTTTTCGCCAAAGCGATCAAAGAGCATGATGTTGGCGGGCTTCATGTCGCGGTGGATGATGCCGCGGCTGTGGGCCTCGCTGAGGCTGGACAGGACCTGAGCGGCGATCTTGATCGCCCGATGGGGCTCCATCCTGCCTTCTTTCTTGAGCTTCTGGCGCAGGCTCATCCCGCGGATGTACTCCATGGCCAGAAAGAGGATCCCCTGCCATTCGCCATAATCATGGATGGTGATGGTGTTGGGGTGTTCCAGCGAGGAGGAGAGCTTGGCCTCGCGTTTGAAGCGGGCCACAGCGGTGCTGTCGACGGTGTCGGCGTCGGGCAGCAAGAGCTTGAGTGCGACCTGACGGTCGATCCCCAGCTGGCGAGCTTTGAACACTGAACCAAAGGCTCCAGCTCCGATCTTGCTGATCAGCTCGTAGCGTCCGGCGATGGTGTCGCCGGGTTGAGGGCTGGCAAACTGCATCGAATCTCTTCCTCTACAACGTCACGATTGCGCTTCAGGGGCTTCCCTGCACAATCCTACATTATACAATCACTTGGCCAGAACCGCAAAGCCTTCACGTTCTGCGCTCGGTTGTGTCAGTTGCCCAAGAATCTCCCCTCGATAGCTTGACGCCTTGTGATGGCTGAGTTAGTGTGCCGCGCCCGTCGACGGAATTGGTATCAATGGCCATCGACGCCGCCAATTTGCTTTTGAAATGTGCAGTCACTGGACGTGTGGTTCGCCACCGAATTGGATTTGATAGAAGGACGCAATGGCACGTAGGAACAACGAACTGTCCCCTCTGGAGGTTGTTGTCGAGAACAACAACATTGGCCGCGCCATCAGCCGCCTCAAGCGTGAGATGGCCCGCGAAGGCATCCGCAAAGAGCTCAAGCGCCGCCGCTTCTACGAGAAGCCCAGCGTCAAAAAGCGCCGCAAGCAGCGTGAAGCCGAGCGCCGTCGTCGCAAAGAGCGTCGCCGCGCCAGCCGCGACCGTTGAGGTGACCCCCGTCACCCCTGTGACGGCATCCCCCATATTCTCCTCCCGCTGATTCAACGCCCCCTCATGTTGCACAGCCCTTTTGTGGCTGTTGCAATGGTTGCGTTGGTATGCCTTTTCGAAGGCTTCAGGGCGCACCTTGGCACCTTGCCTGTGGTGTGCATTCGTGCGTCGACACGCTGCGAATGCGCGCTGCCTCTTTGCCAGGCTTTGCCTGACAACCGCGTCGTTGTTGGTCGTGGACGCCTCTGCCACACCTGATGCAACGCGCGCTGCCGCCCCGCAAAATCCCCGCATCCGCAAAGAAATGCTGATCCCAGCCCGAGCCTGACCCCCATTCGGTCTTGGATGCTCGATCCATGGCGCCTGGTTTGCCGCCGCTGCGCAAAAAGATCGGCCACCCCCGCACACCCCTCAGATGACGCTTTTGGTTGCCACAAGGACTTGACACCACTGGGAAAACTCGCATATAGCCATGGACTGAATGAACCACCATTCATTCAGGCGCCTTGCGCTCTTCTTCCGTCCTTCACCCCAACGCTGGTTTGCACAAGGATACACTCCAGACCCATGGCATCACCGACCAACAGGCGTTCCTCCGATAAACGCGAGCGCATCCTGAGCGCAGCCGTCAAGGTGTTCGCCCGCAATGGTTACTACAACGCCAAGGTCTCGGAAGTGGCCCGCGAAGCCGGTGTCGCGGACGGAACGATCTACCTGTACTTCAAGAACAAGGACGATCTGCTCATCAAAGCCTTTGAGGACCGGATGACGTGGATCAACGACCGACTGCGCTCCGAGTTGGCCAAGGTCCAGGGCGATGCACTCGATAAGCTTCACCGCTTCCTTGAGCTGCACATTCTGCTGGCCATTGATGAGCGCGAACTGGCTGAGTTCATCACCGTTGAGCTGCGCCAATCGTCCAAGTTCATCAAGGAGTACAAGAACCAGAAATTCGGAGAGTTCCTCGGGTTGCTCTCTGAGGTCATTAAGCAGGGTCAGGACGAAGGACTGATCCGCCACAACATAGACCGGCACACGGTCAGCCGCGCGCTCTTTGGGGCTTGTGACGAGGTGCTCTTGTCGCTTGTCCTTCGCAAAGAGGTCCCCGAAGGGGTCCTGGATGCACGCATGGCTGAACTGACCGGGCTGTTTATCGAAGGGTTGCGTGCGCACCGTCAGTTGTAGACGGTGCCCAACAAGGAGGGTTCGAACGTGAAGATCTTTACGACGGTCAAACGGGGCATTGACCCCGATGCCCGCATCAAGCTCAGCAGTGATGGAACCGAGATGCTGTCCGATGGCGTGGAGCCCAAGCTCAACGCCTTTGACGAATACGGCGTTGAAGAGGCCATTCGTCTGAAGGAAAAGGTCGGCGGCGAGATCGTCGTGGCCTGCATTGGCCCCGACTCCGCGACCAAGGAGCTGCGCACCGCGCTGGCCATGGGCGCTGACCGTGGCATCCTGGTCGAGGCCGATGATGACGCCCTTGACCCCGCTGCTGTGGCTGGTCTGCTGGCCAAAGTGGTCGAGAAGGAAGAGCCCGACATCGTCCTGATGGGCAAGCTCTCGGTGGACACCGAAAACAACCAGGTCGCCCAGCGCATGGCCGAGATCCTCGGCTGGCCCCAGGCCACCTTCGCCTTCAGCCTGGAGGTCGGTGACGGCTGGGCCACCGTTGGCCGCGAAGTCGACGGCGGCACCTCGATGGTGCGCGTGAAGCTCCCGGCGGTCGTGACCGCTGACCTTCGCCTCAACGAGCCCCGCTACGCTTCGCTGCCCAACATCATGAAGGCCAAGCGCAAGCCCATCGACAACTACAGCGCCGACGACTTCGATGTCGAACTCGAGCCCCAGGTCCAACTGGTCGGCTACGAGCTGCCCCCCGAGCGCGCCGCCGGTGAGATCGTCGAGTCTGTCGATGAACTCATTGAAAAGCTCGTCAACGAAGCCAAGGCCATCTGAGCATAATAGGAGGATCACAATGTCCAACGTACTGATTGTTGTGGAACATCAGGGCGGTGCGCTGCGCAAGGTCTCCTTGCCTGCCCTCGGCTTTGGTCAGAAGGCCAAAGAGCTGCTCGACGGTGAACTTTTCGCGCTGGTGATCGGCAGCGGTGTCGGTGACATCGCTCAGGAAGTCGCCGGCTACGGCGTGGACAAAGTCTACGTCTGCGACAGCGACGTCTTTGAGAACTACCTGCCCGAGACCTGGGCCCCGGCCGTCGCCGCCGTCATCGAAGAGTGCGAGGCGGAGATCGTCGCCACCCCGGCCACCACCGCCGGTCGCGACTTCATGCCCCGCGTCGCCGCCCGCGTCGAAGGTGCCCAGATCTCCGACGCCATCGACATCTTCGATGGCGACGAAGGCATCACCTACAAGCGCCCCATGCTCGCCGGTAACCTCATCTCCTCGGTCGTCTCCGAGAGCGATGTCACCTGCGTCACCGTGCGTACCACCGCCTTCGACGCCCCCGCCGCTGGGGACGAGGGTGAGGTCGAAGAGTTCGACGCCGAAGTCGAAGCCAGCGAAACCTCGGAGTTCATCTCTTTTGACCAGGTCAAGAGCGAGCGCCCCGAGCTGACCGACGCCGATGTCATCATCGCTGGCGGTCGTGGCCTCAAAGCCCGCGAGAACTTCGGCATGCTCGAGCAGCTCGCCGACCAGCTCGCCGGTGCCGTCGGCGCCAGCCGCGCTGCGGTTGACTCCGGCATGGCCCCCAACGACTGGCAGATCGGCCAGACCGGCAAGATCGTCGCCCCCAACCTCTACATCGCCGTCGCCATCTCGGGCGCCATCCAGCACCTGGCCGGCATGAAGGGTTCCAAGACGATCGTCGCCATCAACAAAGACCCCGAGGCCCCCATCTTCCAGGTGGCCGACTACGGTCTGGTGGCCGACGCCTTTGCCATCGTCCCCGAACTGACCGAGAAGATCGGCGCCGCCAAAAACGGCTGATCTCCTCGCGCTGTGGCGCCGCACAAGCCCCCGGGCGATGCGGCACCCACACACCGTTCATTTCAACGCGCCAGCGCCCGCACGACCCTGTGTGAGCGCTGGCGCGTTGCTTTTTGTCGCCGACTCCGACACCCTGCCAGCGCTTTGGCTATCATACCAAGCTGCAGACGTCCGACTTCATTTGTGACGGCCCTTCGCCACAGGTTTGGGACGGCCCTGATGGCGTCAGACACCACAGAACTCGCTTGCAATAGCGCTGCTATGGCTGCGCTCGTCCTGAGGCGTCTGACATCCATCATTGCTCGCCCCAAACCTGTGGCTTATCACTGAGAACTTCGGCTGCTGCCATCCGTTATTGCTTGCCTCAAAGCAAGCCTTTCGCCTGCAGCTTGGTATCAACCCCGGCGCTCTGCGCCTCGCCCCGGATCGGAGTCCGACATGTCTCACACCGCCCGATTGGTCCTTGCCTGGTGTTGCGTCAGCGCCTTGAGCGCCTGCAGCGTCCAGATCCCGACCCACATCCCGCCTCAGGCCCCCAGCGAGCTGTCCGGCCCGCCATTTGACACCTCGGCGCTCGTCCCCGACGAGGCGGCCAGCAGCGCCCAGGACGGCGCCGAGCTGCACATCATCCACACCAACGACATGCACGGTCAGGTCTTTGCCCGCAAGGCCACCTGGATCGACCGCCAGAACCCGCCCATGGTCGGCGGCTTCCACGCCCTGGCCGGTTATGTCGACGCCGTGCGCGCTGAGCACGGCGCGCAGAATGTGGTGCTGGTGGACTCGGGGGACATCTTTGCCGGCACCCCCGAGGGCAACCTCACCGAGGGCAAGCTGGTGGTGGACGTGATGAACGCGCTCAAGTACGACGCGGCGGCGCTGGGCAACCATGAGTTTGATCTTGGGGTCGGGCCTCTGGCGGCGTTGGCAAAGCGCGCCGAGTTCCCCTTTCTGGCGGCCAACATCTACACCAAGCCCTCCGATGAGGGCAAAACCGCTGACGGCGCCGTCGGGACGATGATGTTCATCGAGCGCGGACCCTTCAAACTCGGTGTCATCGGCGTCATCGCCCAGAACACCCCCGAGATGACCCACAAAGACGCTGCGGCGGCCTACGAGTTCATGGATCCCGCCACGGCCATCGCCGACAGCGTCGGCACCCTGAAGCTCGACGGCGTGAACGCCGCTGTGGTGCTCTCTCATGTGGGCCATGAAGAAGAGCGCGCCATGGCCGACAACGCCCCCGACGGTCTGCTGGCCGTTCTGGGCGGACACTCCCACACCCCTGTGGATCCGCCCTACCAGTCCGAGGCCACCGGTGTTTACGCCATGCAGACCGCCGGCAAGACCAGCGCCGTCAACCACCTTGTGTTGGGGCTCCAGGAGGGCAAATTGGTGGTCAAGAGCGCAAACGTCGTCACCCTGATGGCCAAGGACTACCCGGAGCACCCGGCGGTGGCCCAGATCCTGGCCAAATACACCCCGGAGATCGAGGCCATCATGGGCAAGGTGGTCGGCGAATGTGAGATGACGCTGGAGCGCCGCCGAGGCCCGGTCTCCAGCGCGCTGGGAAACATGGTCACCGACATCATGCGCCAGCAGGTCAAAGCCGATCTGGCGGTGACCAACAAGAGCGGCATCCGCGCCAACCTTGAGGCCGGGCAGGTCACCGTGCGCAGCCTCTACCAGGTGGCGCCCTTCGACAACACGATCGTCACGGTGTCGCTGACCGGCAAAGCGCTCAAGGAAGCCTTTGAGTACGCCGCCACCCATGGCCGCCTCCACCTCGAGGTCAGCGGCGCGACGGTGGTCTACGACATGGACAAGCCCGAGGGGCAGCGCGTGGCCAAGTTGAGCATCAACAACAAGCCCATGGTGCCAGGGAAGGTCTACAAAGTGGCCACCAACTCCTTCCTGGCAGACGGCGGCGATGGCCACAAGGCGCTCGCTGACGGAAAGAAGGAAGACTCGGGGGTGCTCTTGAGGGCTGCGATGGAGACGTGGTTCGAGGCCAACAAGTCGTGCAAGCAGGACGTCTCCAAGCGCATCAACACGCCCAAAGCCGCCAACCGCTGAGCCGCATCACTTGAAGATGTGGAAGACCTTCTTTGAGCCGTCTTTGTTGACCTTGACGCGGAAGAGCTTCTTGGCCTTCTTGTCCGGGTTGGACAAGATGATGGAGTGGTTGCCCGCCGGAACGGTGACGGTCATGGGCGTGCGGCCACGGCGGCGTCCATCGACGGTCACGTCGGCCCAAGGCACGGCGTTGATGACCAGAGTGCCATTGCCGCGGCGCTTGCGGGCTTCTTCAAGGGCCTTTTTGCGCGCCTCAAGCTCGGCGGGCGTCAACACCTTGCGGTCGTTGTTGGCCGACGGCGGGCTGGCTTTGTCTTCGCCGCCGTCTTTGGCGCCGTCGTCAGTGCCCTTGTTGTCCGCGACGTTGTCCTCGCCGCCCTTGTCGTCTTCGGGCGGCGGATCCTGATCTTCTTTGTTGGCGACGTTGTCTTCACCACCATCATCGGGCTGTCCGTCATCGGGCTGCCCATCATCGGGTTGGCCGTCGTCGGGCTGACCGTCCTCGCCGTTGTTGCCGTCCTGCGCGGTCCCCTTGTCCTCTGCGCCGCCTGCGTTGGTGTCTTCACCAGCGGGGTCTTTGTCCTCGCCGTTGTCCACCACCGCGCCGTCGTTGCCGTCACCGTTGTCGGTGTTCTGAGCGCCGTTGTCCTGTCCCTTGTCGTCGCCGTCGCCGGTGTTGTTGGTGGTGACCGCCGGTTTGTTGTCCAGCCCCAGCATGCCGTCGAGCTTGCCAGACTTGAGCAAGAGCGCCACCGCAACCAGAAGCAAGAGCATGCTCAAGAGCGCCATACCGCCCAACGCCGCCAACGCCAGGACCATCTTGCGATTGTTCTGGGGTTGTTGGTGCTGCTGCTGGGGCGGCGAAGGCATGGGGCTGCGCGCTGGGGCAGGAGGCCTGGGCGCAGGCATGGGCTGTTGGGGCAGTGAAAGGGTGGAAGGGGCTGCGTCAACAGGCGCCGGTGCCGGAGGCTGCGCCGCTGGAGGCTGCCCACCGTTGCGCTCCATGGCGGCCATGGCCTGCGAGAAGCGCGACACGTCCATGGCCTGTGTTTTTTCTTCGTAGATGGAGTCGTCCCCCGCCGAACCCGGCGCAGGGATGACCATCCGAGGGGCCATTTCGACGGCGCCGCTGGCTGGCTGCGGGGCTGGGTCGGGCAACTGGAGGTCTTCGCGGTTGAACATGGCCGTCTTCATTTCGGCCATGGCGGCGACTTCCTGAGGCACCGGGACGGCAGCCTGAGCCCCCGAGGTGGCTTGCGGCAGTGGGTCGTTGCTCAACCCAAAGAGGGACTTGAGAAAACGAGACAGCCCCACATCCCCGCGGACATTGGCGTCCAGCCAGGCGGTGACATCTTTGTCCAACTCGGCGCAGGAGCCGTAGCGCAGGTCCCGATCGCGCTCCAGCGCCTTCATGCAGATCCGCTCGATCTCCGGATCAAGGCCGGGGCGGAACTGGCCGGGGGGCGTGATGGGTTCTTTGAGGACCTTGGTGAGGATGTCAAAGTCAGAGTCGCCGGTGAAGAGCCTCCTGCCCGTGAGCATCTCGTACATGAGGATGCCGATGGAGAAGATGTCACTGCGGCCATCGAGCATCTTGCCGCGGGCCTGTTCGGGGCTCATGTAGGCGCACTTGCCCTTGACGGTCCCCGCGCGGGTGGTCGTCAGGCGGCTGGCGGCCTTGGCGATGCCGAAGTCGGTCAGCTTGACGTCACCATCAAAGCTCAGCATGACGTTGTGCGGCGACACGTCGCGGTGGACGATGTTGAGCGGCTCTCCGTTGACCTCTTTGGTGGGGGCGTATTGAAGCGCGCGCGACAACCCCTGGGTGGTGAACATCAACACTTCGACGGGGATGGACGCGCCGCGCTCGGCGCACATCTCCAGGGTCTGCTTCAGGTCACGGCCCGTGACCAGCTCCATGGCGATGTAATAGCAGCCCTCGACCGTATCAAAGTCGTAGATCTGGACGATGTTCTCGTGCTGAAGCTTGGCGGCGATGCTGGCTTCGTCGATGAACATGTTGACGAAGGCGTCGTCTTCGCTGTAGTGCGGAAGGATCCGTTTGATGCACAGATCTTCGGTGCCTTGATTGAGCATCCTGGCGCGGAAAATCTCCGCCATGCCGCCGATGGCGACACGCTCCATCAGGACGTACTTGCCAAAAGGTTCAGGTCCGTTCATCGCGTCCAGTGCACCGTCAAAAGTAGCGGGCCCAATCTGGGTGGCCCCAATGCGCCATGATAAGGCCGCAAGCACAGGATGGCAGGTGAACCTCCAGGTGCCGCTCTTAAGCCTCGTCAAACCAGGCTCGGGGTGGGCACGCAGGGTTTGCTTGATGCTGTACTGGCCTTTACCAGACGACATGCAGCTTAACACACTCTCCACCCGCAAGCGAAGCACCCATTGACGCCTCTGGTGCGCTGTACCATGGTCACCGGTCTGGTATGATGGTCGGCCGATGGTTACAAGGGCGCATCGACCCGTCGGACGCGCCTGTCCGTTGGCCAGCAAACCTTCCAGGGCCTGAATGCACCATCCAGGCCCAGCGCCTTGCAGGAGAGCAGATGAGCGGTGGCCGCCACGGCATGATCCTCAACGAACGGTTTCGCCTTGAGCGCGTCCTGGGACAGGGCGGCAGCGCGCGGACCTGGCTCGCCGTCGACGAAGTCCGCGAGTTGGAACTGCTGACGGCCGATGAACCCCCCGAGGATCTGGATCAGGACGGCATCCCCGACGCCGCCAGAGTGGTCGTCAAGGAGCTGCCGCTGAGCCGCCTGCGTGAGTGGAAGGATCTGGACATGTTCGAGCGCGAGGCACGCATGCTTGGGGAACTCGACCACCCCGGCATCCCCCGCTCGGTCGATCACTTCCTGGAGCCCGATGAGCAAGGCGGCACCTTTTACCTGGTCCAGGAGTGGATCGACGGCAAAAACCTCTTGGAGTTGCTCCAGGACGGCGAGCGCTTTGGAGAGGCCCGCGCGCGAGAACTCCTGGAGCAGCTGTTGCCGATCGTGCACTACCTTCACACCCGCAAGCCGCCGCTGATCCACCGCGACATCAAGCCCAGCAACATCATCCTGCGCCGCGACGGACAAGTCGCCCTGATCGACTTTGGCGCCGTGCGAGAGACTCGCCCTGACGGCGACGCCAGCTCCACCGTGGCCGGGACCTTTGGCTACATGCCCCCCGAACAGCTTCAGGGACACGTGCTGGCTGCCAGCGATCTCTACGCACTGGCCGCCACGATCTGCCACCTGATGTGCCGCCGACGCCCTGCGGACATGACCGCCAGCGGCGAGGCGTTCATGATCGACTTTCGCTCATGGACCCACATCAGCAGCGGCTTTGCCTCACTCCTTGATCACATGCTGGCGCCCGCCATCGACGACAGGCTCCAAAAGGCCCGCGATGTCATGGAACGCCTCTCCCGGCTGGATGACGCAGACGACGGCCAGGAGGCGCTGCTGGACGAAGACGAGGAGTTGGCGTTGGTGGTGCGCGGCGACGCCGGGGCGATCTCCAAGCCGCTCAGCGGCCCCCGCGGATTGGTCGGGGCCGACTACCGCTATGCGGTGATGGGCTTGCCCGGCGTCAAGCGTCTGGCGCCGGGTCTGGCGCTCTTTTTGACGCCGCTGGTCCCGATTGGCCCTGTGCTGGCGTTGATCGGGATGCTTTTCTTCTTCAAAGCCCTGCGCGAGGGCTACCACAACGCACAGATCATGAAGCGCGGCACGATCATCCCCGCGCGCGTCGTGGCGCTCAAGCGCAAAGGCAGCAAAATCACCATCCAGTACGCCTACCACTTCAACCGCCAGCGTTATCAGGCGCTGGTGGAGGTCTCCAGGCGTCTGGTGCGGGGGCTTGAGGTGGGCGGCACGCTTTCGATCACCATCGACCCCTATGAGCCCGAGGATTCGGTGCCGCTTTTGGGGCAGGCAGGCAAGCGCCTGACCAATGCGTAGAAAGGGGGCCGACGCACGAATGCGGGAATCGTGGTGCGGTGAGGCGTTGTTGGGAGGTCAGGACGCCTGTTGGATTGGGTGTGTTTGATGATGAACCGATTGATGATGATGGTGGCGCTGGCGGTGCCTGCGCTGTGGTGCTTGTGGCAGCCCGCCGAGGTCAGCGCGCAGAACGCGCCCGCGCATTTGGATTGCCCGGCGGCCGTGCGAACGCTCTGTACCCACGCAGCCCCCATGCCAGGCAAGGCCCAGGAGCAGATGCACCTGCCTGCCGAGTCACTGCCGCGGACCTACCTGCACAAGCGCCACCAGAGCGCCGGGCGCGTGTACTCTGTGGACATTGCGTCGAGCGGCTTTGAGTTGGCGGGGTACAACACGACCACAGGTCAGTTGACCTTGACGACGCCGGTCCACTTTCCGCTCTTTGACGGCAGCTACGCGCTGGCCGCTGGCGATGCCCCTGTGCTGGTGTTCGAGCTCTCTGCCAGCGATTTTGAGCGTCTGGAAGAGGCCCACGGCTCAGGCCGGGTCATGTTGAGGCTCTACTTCCTGCTTGAGTCGCTGCACGATCCCCAGGCCTCCTTCTGTGAAGAGGACGATGATGGCTTGCTGAAGGTCAAGGGCCGCCTGATGGGGGCGCGGCTGTGGCAGGCAAAGCACGCTGGAGACGGGCACCACGCCATGGGAGACGCTGACGTGATGGCGTCTGTGGAGTTTCCCGCGGGTCGGGACCTGGGGGCGCTGGTGGGCCTGACCATGGTGTCGGGCCAGGAGCCCAAATCGCAGGTGCGCGGCGCGCCGACCCTCAGGGCAGAGGTTCAGCCCAGCTCCCAACGCCATTTTGAGCAGGACAAGTCCCTGGAGCGCTTTGTCTCCGACGCGACGCTGCTGGCGCAGCCATGTTTTGTGGCGGCGTTGGGCCAGGGCGGCCCGCTGGCAGCCGCGATGACGGTTGAGGTCTCCCTTGAAGGGGGCCGGGCGCGCCGTGTGAGCGTGCGCACAGACGCCACAGGTTTTCCCCCGCTGCGGACGTGCGTGGAGTCGGTCCTGGCCCGTTTGCCCGCGCCAGTCGAGACAAAGGCCGATGTGCGCCTGACCTTCTACTTCGAGAGTCCACGGTAAACCCCGCACCGGTGCCCCTCCTTGGCTTTGGTGTGGACGCTGGTGTTCTGGGTCCACTTTGCGCGCCGTGTTCATGGGCCCGTCATTGAGGCGCTCATGGCGGGTGTTTTTGCGTTGTTGGGCGGTGGTCATTGGCCAGGTATGACACCGGCTTGCAGGTTCTGGTATAAACCGACAAGTACGATGCGCAGGAGGTGATACCCAAATGCAGAAGTCCGACTCACTTTGTAGCGACCCTGGTGGCGTCCAGAACCACGGAACTTGCTTGCGGTGGCGCTGCCACAGCTGCGCTCGTCCCGAGGCCCTGGCCATCCACCATTGCTCTCTACAAAGCAAGCCTTCCTTCTGCATTTTGGTATGGCTGTTCAACCAGTGAGGCGCTGAGCGGATTTGGTCACGATGGAAGCATTCAAGACGCACTGGCGCACCATAGCGTTGTCGTTGGTGTCGCTGGCGGCAGTGCTGCTGGTCGTGGTGCGCTTTTTTGTCTTCATGGTGGTGAGCGTCAACGACGGAGGCATGCGCCCCGAACTCTTCGACGGCGACCGGGTCCTGGTGGATCGGACGGTGTTGGATGTTGAGGTGGGTCAGCTTGTGGTCTTCAGCGTCGATGACCAATTTTATATCCGGCGCGTGGTGGCGACCCCCGGCCAGCAGATCGGCGTGGAGAACGGCGTGGTGATCCTCAACGGCATTCGGGCAGACATTCAGCCTGTCGAAGGGGGCTCGCCCGAAAACTGCCGCCTGGTCACCGAATCGCTTGGTTTTGACAGCCATCGGGTGTGCCTGGGTGAGGGCAAAGGACAATCTGTTGCGTCCAGGCCTCTGGTTGAAGGGCAGTATTATGTGTTATGCGATCATCGTGCGGATTGCGCTGCTGACAGCCGAGACTTTGGGCCAGTGCGCAGAGGCGCCATCAGAGGGCGCGTTACCCACGCAATGGAGCGAGCCGGCAGTGAGCCGTCGCTGATCCAGAGACTCCTGGGTTTGTGGGAGGAGTTGTAACCGTTGGCCACAGAGACCAAAGCGCCGCCGCTGCAGAACGCTGCTGTGGCGATCGATGATGCCCCCGCGCAACAGGACGACAACGCGCCTGCCGAGGGAGGCTCGTCTTCCCAGAAGAAAAAGCCCGAGCCTGCCCGCAACCCTCCCAAGAGCGGCGGCGGGGTCCGCGGCGCCATCGAGGCTGTCGGCCAGGGGACGCTGGACTTCATCGACCACATTGGGCGGATCGCGCTGATGCTCTGGGAGGTGGCCAAGGTCACCTTCTTGCCCCCCTATCGCTTTCGCCTCCTCTTTGAGTCCATGGAAGAAGTGGGCGTGGGCTCGCTCTTCATTGTCTTGTTGACCGGACTCTTCACCGGCATGGTCATGTCGCTCCAGGGCGTCATCGCCTTCAGCGCCTTCAACGCCGAAACGCTGGTGGGCGGCTCAACGGCCGTGGTGCTCTCGCGCGAACTTTCACCGGTTCTGGCCGGTTTGATGGTCAGCGGCCGCTCCGGTTCTGCGATGGCCACGACGCTGGGTACGATGTGGGTCACCGAGCAGATCGACGCCATGGAGGTCATGGCGGTCAGCTCCATGCAATACCTGGTCATGCCCAGGATCATCGCGGCGATCTTCATGATGCCGCTGCTGACGCTCCTCTTTGATTTTGTCGGGATGGCTGGCGCCTACCTGGTGGCCGTGGAGGTCATGGGGGTCGATGGCGGCATCTTTGTGGCCAAGATCAAAGACTTCGTCGCGCCAATGGACATTGTCAAAGGTGCCATCAAGGCCGCTTGCTTCGGGGCCAGCATCGCCGTCTTGTCCTGCTATCGGGGGTTCTACGCCGCCGGCGGCGCCAAAGGCGTCGGTGAAGCCACCACCAGCGCCGTCGTCCTCGGCTCCATCTCCATCCTCGTGCTGAACTATTTCCTCGACCTGATCCTATGGTGAAGTCTGGGACGTCCCCTCGCCACAGGTTTGGGGCGGCCCTGATGGTCCCAGGAGCCACGTGACTCACTCGCAATAGCGCTGCTATGGCTTCGCTCGACCCGAGGCCCCTGAGCCTCATCATTG
>CAKZKQ010000489.1 GCA_937123825.1 uncultured Pseudomonadota bacterium | reverse complement strand
CGGTGCCGACTGGCAAGCAAGCGCCGCGCAAGGCGACGGATTTCTCCGTCATCTTCCACCAACAAGAGATGCTCTTGCCCGCCTTGCGACGACTCCACAGGGGATTGGTAGAAGGGCAAGCTCTCATCCACGGGCAACAAAACGCGAAAACATGCCCCCTCCCCAGGGGCAGACTCCACGGCGATGGCCCCGGCGTGCTGGGTGACGATGCTGTAGACCGTCGCCAGACCCAGACCTGTGCCACCCTTGCCCGAGAAAAAGGGCTCGAAGAGCTGACGCTGGGTGACCTCGTCCATCCCGTGGCCGTCATCCTCGACCCTTAAATCCAGGTAACGCCCGCTTGATAGTTCGGGAAAGAGGCCCCGCTCTTGGTCCGTGAGTGTGTGGCGGCTGGCACAGATCCGCACCACACCGCCGTCCTCCATGGCGTCCTGAGCGTTGACGGCCAGGTTGACCAGGATCTGCTCAAGGTGCCCCTGGCCCAAACGCACGTTGGGGATGTGGTGGCTCAGATCCATGTCCAACGTGGTGGTGCTGCGCAGGACGCGCTGCAGGAGCGTGCGCGTCTCAAGGAGGCAGTTGCGGACGTTGATGACGATGGGCTTGCCAGGCTGACGTTTGGCAAAGGTCAACAGCTGTTGGGTGAGGTCGGCGCCGCGCCGGGCGGCTTGCTTGATGACCCCCAGGTCGTCGATGTCTTCTTCGGTGAGCTGCTCGCTAAACGAGAGCAGCTCGGCGGCGCTGAGCACTCCGGTGAGAATGTTGTTGAAGTCGTGGGCGACACCTCCGGCCAGACGCCCGAGCGCTTCGAGGCGCTGGGCGCGTTGCAGCCGGCTCTCCAGACGCGCTTCGACGCTACGCTGGGCCTTGATCTCTTCGAGGGCCTGCTCCAACTCGCGCTCGCGCTCGCGCAGGCGCGCCATCGCTTTGATCCGGCGACGCTCCACCAACGCGCTCATTGCAGTAATGAAGAGACCGCCCAATACCAGGGTAAAGATCGTCACCGGCTTGGCCCAGGGCTCCTGGAGCAGACGCGGACCTTCAAAGACCATCCACTGGACGCTCAAGAGCGCCCCAAAGAGCATGCCGATTCTTGGCCCCAACAAAAACGCGGCGACCAACGGGTTGATGGCTTGCCAAACAATCAACGCCGGGCTGATGCCGATGGGGGTGAAGCCCATCAAAAGCTGGGAGCCCATCAAGACCCCCAACAAGCCCAGGCTGATCAGCTTGGGGCGGCCCGTGACGCGCAGCAGGACAAGGCCGCCCAGGCTGACGATGGTGCACCCAAGGAAGAGGAAGACCAGGACATCGCCCCAACCGCGCAAGAACGCTTCAATGGGGACCATGATCCCAGTCAACACCGTCATGACAGTGATGACCACCGTCATCAAGCGCGCTCGCCAGACCTCTTCCTCGTTGTCCACAGAGACATTCTGGATCATCCACAAGATCCAGCGCTCGTACCAACGGGCAAGCCGTGTTGTCGGTGGGCTCACCTGCTCCAACCGCTCTATCTCCCCAAACTCTTGGCGTCGTTTGCTCTTTATACATTAAAGCGTTTGCAACCCTTATACAAAGTCGCCCGCAAAGGACAAAAACATAACAAATGGGAGAAAAGAGAGGAGAAAGAGGGTGTAAAGAGGGGAGAAAGAAAGGAGCGGGCGCCGCCAGGGATACCAACAGCGCCCAACACACCTCTGTGGACCACCGCTTGGCAGCAGCGCGTCGCGCGTCAGCTCAAAGGGGTGCCAGGCCCCTCCTGAGCGCTCGGTTCAGGCCGGCACCAACCACATGATGACATCGCCGCTGTCAATCGGGGTCGCGTTGGCGGCTTCAATCCGCGCCACTTTGGCCTGCGCCCCCTCGTGCTTGATCTCGTAGAAGAACTTCATCACTTCCACTAGCCCCACCACCTGACCCGGGGACACAGTGTCGCCCTCGGCGACAAAGGGCGGGTCTTCGGGCGAAGGCGCGTTGTAAAAGAGCCCCTCAATGGGCGCCTCAAAGGCAAACGCCCCCTCGGGCAAGCCCTCGGCAGCCGCCGAGCGACCCCCCATCAACAACCCTTCGCCCTCACCTGAGGTGTTGGCCTCGCGCAACTCCAGCAACTGGGCGCCGTAACCCACCGGGCGCCAACGGTGGCGCTCGGGGCTGTCGGTCACTTGCAGCGCCGCCGCCACGCGCGGCACCACAACCGGCAACGCGCGCCCCAAGACCTCCAACTCTCCCAACACGTCGCCAGACATCAGCAACGCGCCAGGCGCCAGAGCACTGCGAAAACGCCCCACCGTTGGGGCTTTCAGGGCGATCGAAGACTCGCCCACCTCAAGAATCGCCGTCCAGGCTTTGTCGGTCATCTTCAGAACCCTCCCTGCCACAGCGCGCTCAAGTCGTGCATGCTCCAGATGCGCGGATTCTTGATCCGCCGCACGCCCGCAGGCTGGTAGCACATCTCCACGATCGTCTCCAGGTAACCGCGCAGCTCACCCACCGCCACGATCTCGTCGGTGTCCATCTGCGCCGCCGAACGCCTCGGATCCATGTCGGCCTCGATCCGTGCCTCGACCTTGCGCATGCCCTCTTCGATCTTGCGCCGCTCTTCGGGATCCTGGGTGATGATGTTGAACTCATCGTCGAGCTTGGCGTTGAACGCGCCGATCGACAACGTCCGCCCCTCCATGACCGCCAGGCGCGTCATGGGCGTCGAGAGTTGCAAGACCGGGTCATAGGGGTGACCCGCCATGGCGTAGTAACCCGCCCCAGAGGCCTTGCGCAGCAACACCGTGACCATCGGGGTGTCGTTGGTGCTGTTGGTGTAGATCAAGCTGGAGCCGTAGCCGAGCAACCCCTGCTTTTCAGCCTCCATCCCGATGTCAAAGCCCGAAATGTCCTGCAACCACACGATCGGCAACCCGTCGGCGTTGCAGGCACGGCTGAAGGCCGCCACCTTGGCGATCCCCTCTTTGTAGAGGATCCCGCCGGGGCGCTTGCCACCCCCACCAGGGTTGTCGATCAAGTCCTGGTTGTTGGCGATGATCCCCACATAAAGGCCCGAAATCCGCGCCACACCGACGATCATCTCCTGGCCGCGATCCGGAAAGAGCTCCCAGAAGAGCGAGTCGTCCACCAAACGCGCGATCACCTCCTTGATGGGGTAGCGCATGGCGTGCTTGGAGGGGAAGACGCCCGAAAGCTCCTCGGTGGCAAAAGACGGCGGGCTGGACTGTGAACCAAAGCGGTAGTAGGGCACGGCGCTGCTGGGCAACTGCGCCACCTCCGCGCGGATCATTGACAGACACGCCGGGTCGTCCGGGGCGCGCTCGTCGGCGCAGTTGGACAGGTGGACGTGCACGTCGGCGCCGCCAATGTCCAACGAGGTGATGTTCTGGCTCTTGGCACCCTTGATCAGGGCCGCACCCGCAATGACCATGTAGGCCTGCTCGGTCATAAAGACCTTGTCGCTGATGATCGGCATGTAACCGCCGCCCGCGATGCAGTCCCCAAAAACCCCGGCGATCTGCGGCACGCCCGCGTCGCTCAAGAGGCTGTTCATCTTGAAGATGTGGCCCGCCCCCCGCTTTCCAGGGAAGGTCCGCCCCTGCTCGGGCAAAAAGAGCCCCGAACAATCCACCAGATACACCACCGGGATCTTCAACCGCAGCGCGATCTCCTGCGCGCGGATGATCTTCTCCGGAGTGCGCGGCCACCACGAACCACTGGCCACCGTGTTGTCATTGGCGATCACCACCGTGTGACGGCCCTCGATCTGCACAAACGCCGTGATCACACCCGCCGCCGGGCTGGTGCGCCCCCCAAAATCCTCGCCGTGGTTGACGAACGTCCCCACAGGACGCGCCGCCGTGCCCGGATCCTTGAGCGCGTCGATCCGCTCCCAGGTCGTCAGCTTGCCCTTGGTGTGCACCCGGTCGATGTACTTGGCACCCCAGCCCTCGCCAATGGCCTGGCGCTCGGTGTCCAACTTCTCATCCAACGCCTGCATGTGCGCGATGTTGTCGCGCACGACAGGCTCCTGTGTGTCGATCGCCGATCCAATCGGCTTCATGATCACCCTGGCCATCGCACCCCCTTTTATCCGTTCGCTTTGGCAAAGCGCGCCATCATCTGCGCCATGCGCGGCGTGTCGTAATCACCCGATCCAAAGGTCTCGTCGTCCATGATCGCCCGATGCAAACCCACCGTCGTGGGCACGCCCTCGATCTTGAGGGTGTCGAGCGACTGGCGCATCTGCTCGATCGCCGCCGCGCGGTCCGCGCCATGCACGATGAGTTTGGCCACCATGGAGTCGTAGTAGGTCGGGATGCGGTAACCCTGCTCGGCGTGCGTATCCAGACGCACCGGACCGCCAAGGTTGTAGCGCCACTGCTCAGGCGCCTCGAAGCCCGACAAGACACCCGGGCTGGGGCGGAACCCCTGGGCTGGATCCTCGGCGTTGATGCGACATTCGATCGCGTGGCCCTTCCACTCGATCTTGTCCTGCTCCAACGTCAACGGCTGACCCGCCGCCACGCGCAACTGCCACTCGACCAGATCCACACCCGTGATCAACTCCGTGACCGGGTGCTCGACCTGCAGTCTGGTGTTCATCTCCATAAAAAAGAGCTCTCCGGTGGGCGCCCGCAAGAACTCCACGGTCCCCGCCCCCAGATAACCCATCGCCGAGAGCGCCTTGCACAAACGCTGGCCGACCTCATGGCGCTGCTGCACCGACACACCAGGGCTGGGCGCCTCTTCGACCAACTTCTGGTTGGAGCGCTGGGTCGAACACTCGCGCTCACCCAGATGCACCACCTTGCCGTAACGATCGCCGAGCACCTGAAACTCAATGTGACGGCCACCCTCGACAAAGCGCTCCATGTAAAGGCCGCCGTTGCCAAAGGCCTTGAGCGCCTCCATCTGAGCCTGCTCAAAGGCCGGCTCCAGCTCCCCAGGCTCGCGCACGATCCGCATGCCCTTGCCGCCACCACCGGCGGTGGCCTTGAGCATCACCGGGTAACCGACATGCTCGGCCGCCTCCAACGCTTCCTGCGCCGTGCGCACCAGATCCTTGCTGCCTGGGACCCCACCGATGCCGTACTGCGCCATTGTCGAGCGCGCCGTGACCTTGTCCCCCATCTGCCGCAGCGCTCGGGGGCTGGGACCAATGAAGGTGGTCTTTTGCTGCGCGCAGCGCGTGGCAAAGAGCGCGTTCTCCGACAAAAACCCATAGCCCGGGTGCAACGCCTGACAATCGTACTGGAGCGCCGCCTGAAGGATGGCGTCCTGATTGAGGTACGAAGCGCTGCTTGGACCTGGCCCCAGACACACCGTCTGATCGGCCTCTTTCAAATGCGGCGACGCCGCGTCGGCCTCCGAATAGACCGCCACCGTCTTCACGCCCAGCTTCTGACAGGCGCGGATCACCCTCAAGGCAATCTCACCGCGGTTGGCGATCAACACTCGTTTGAACATCCCTTACCCTCCCGCTGACGACACAAAATACGATCGGTAGGTTTATGACATCGGCCACCGACCGGCAAGCCCCACAACCCCCCGGAAACCGGCGCCGTGAACACCCAAAACCCAGCCCTGGCCGCGCTGGTCGGCCACTGTGGCCCCAAACCAAAAGCGAACCACATTCTTTAAGCGTTCAAGATTCGCACCACAGACCGCCAATTACCCACACAAACCCCTGATAATCGATGTTGGGACTTGCCTCAGACACAAATCACCGCCACAACAGAGGGTGGCGATATGACGGCACTGATCTGCTGACAATACCAAGCTGCAGACGAAAGACTTGCTTTGTAGCGAGCAATAACGGATGGCAGCAGCCTCGGGGCGAGCGAAGCTGTGGCTGCGCCACCGCGAGTCAGTCACGTGGTTGCTGACGCCGTTAGGGCCGAAACAAACCAAGTCGGACGTCTGCAGCTTGGTATAAAGATGACATGAACCCGTTGAAAGTACACGGAGGGACAGCAATGTCTGCTCGAACCGATCACACACCGCAACCCGTGGTGCTCGTGACCGTCTTTCAAGAGTCTGTCGACCTGGCGCAAGCCCTCGAAGCAGGGCTCCCCAAGGCCAGACGTCAACGGATGGAGGTGGTGGGATACTGGCACGAAGCGCGCGCGCTGGCCGTCGCCCCTGCCGAGACCCGCGACCGAGGCCGCCGCCTCAAACGGTTCATCAGGCAAGCCTGCCGCCTGACCAAAGGCGAAGAGCCGCCCCAAACCACCCCGCCGCGCCCCCCCGAACCCGACGCAGCAGTCCCCACACCGACCGAAGCCCTGAAACTTGGGCAGCTGATCCTGCGCGAGCTCGAACAACACCTCGTCACGAAGGTGGAGGGCCACATCGAAACCGCCCACCAACACGCCGCACACCTTGAAGAGACCATCATGGAGCGCTCGCGCCCTGGTGTGGCTGGGCCCATGATGCGCGCCCTGACCCGCGCCACCGCCCGAGTCCGCGGCCTGAGCCACACCCTCGATATGGAGGTGGCCCTGGGCAGAACCCTGCGCTACGACATCGCACTGAAACTGGAGCGCGGTCTGGTCCAAAGCCAGAGCCTGGCCCTCGACCGCGAAGTAGATGACATCCTTGGCCGCTCCAGAGACCTCGACCGCGCCATGGACCGCACCTTTGGCCAGTTGACCACCGGCAGCCTGCGCGGCGTCTTTGAACTGCTCGAAGCCAACCCCCAGGAAACCATCGAAGCCATCGGACAAGCCCGGCTCGCCCTGCTCGCCCTCGTCCAGACACTGGTCCTCGACCGCGAGGTCGCCCACGCCATCCACTGCGCGCCGCTGCGCTCAGCCCCGCACATGACCTACAGCCTCTTGATGGCCCAGGCCCGAAGCGTCGCGCTCCTGCTCAACGCTCCGTCCTGACCTCAACCTCGGCGCCCCCCTGCGGCACTGACCACAGCCGCCGCCTCAACCGCTCTGGCCACCTCAAGGAGCGGCTCAAAGGCTCGCCGCACAATCCGTTTGAGTTCGTCGTCCGACGCCGCATCACTGAGCTTGACCCGACCCCCCATCATGTCGCTGACCGTCAGGCGCTCATCGTCGATCTCCACATGCACCATGGTCGCCGGATCCTTTCGACCAAGGATTTTGACGAGCTTGCGGCGCACATCCAGCGTCAACACGCCAAGCGCCTCAACCCCCAAATCACCCTTCGCCGGCGCACAGACCTCATCAAAGTGCTCATCGCCCGTGATCGGCGCCCCCGCACCGTTGACATCGGTTCGCAACGCCAAACCCACACCCAACGGGGTCCGAAACTCGCTCTCCAACGTCAGCTTCAAGACCTGAGCGTCGCGCCGCTCGGCAAACTCGGCGCGCAACACCACCGTGTGATCGTCCATCCGCCCCTGACACACCAGATGCGTGACGTCGTACTCCACCAGCTTCAATCCACAGAGCCTGGCGGCGCGCCTCCAGCGCTGGATCTTGCGCACCAACTGGCGCTGCACCGTGGCAGACGGCGCACTGAGCAACGGGATCGGCCTGCCCTTTTTGTAGGCATCCGCCACCCAGGCAATGACCAAGGCGATGGCCATCAAAGAAAATGTCAGTATCGACTCTGCCACACCCTTTCTCTCCCCACACAAACGCAGCCCGACCCAAACCCTCCAAAGGGGGCCCATAACCCATGCTCTGGTCTCTAAAACGCTCAACACCGGCTTTTCGAATCGCACCTAAAGCGCTTGAAGCAAGACCACAATCGCCGCAAAGAAGACCACGATCGTCGCAAAGAGCAGCACCAACTGGAAGATGGCCGTGGTGCGCGCAAAGTTGCCCGACAAACCCTCCTCTCCCTCCAGCAACTCATCGGCCTCAAGCGCCGCCATCATCGCCTGACTCTCGCGGCGCACGCGCACAAAGTTGGTCACCACCAAAAAGAGGATGATCAACAATGCCAGGCCCCCCGAGACAATCAAGAGCTGGGTCACGGGCGCCCTGTAAGACTCCTTCTCGTCTGCAAGCGTCTGCTTGTCCTCATCCTGGGTGTCTTTGAGCAACGGCGGCTGGTTGAGTTCCCTGGGCAGCAGCGAGAGCCAGTAGGCGATCTGCGCGTTGACGTCTCGCTGGCTGGCCGTCAACAACCACTCAGAGCCCGCCAACGCCCTGGCCCGCACGGGCGCCACCCCCGCATCGGCCGCGCGGCCGAGCAAAACCTTGAGCACGTCCCTGTCCGACATCTGCACAGCCGGCAGCGCCACCAGACGCGTGTCTCCGGCCGCGCCAGGGTTGAGCGCGTCGCCATAAACCTGCACGCGGGCAAGCTCCACACCCTCTTTGGGCCTGGGCACGGCGCTGTCGCGCAGGATAAAGCCGCCCCCTCTGGGCCCCAGCCCTGTCACCTCTCCGTGGGTCCAACGCCCCGCCACATGCACGTCGCCGTAGAGCGCCCCGCTGCGGTGCAACGAGCGCACCCCGACCTCAAGGTCTTCGCCGTCCTCCCAAACCGGGTCGCGCAGCGCCATGGCGTACTGCGTGGGCTTGCTATCGAGGCGCACCACGCGCGTGCTGACCTGATCGGGGCCGTCTTTGACGCGCTGGACCGCCTTCAACTCCCACTCCTGGGCCCCAATGGGCACCAGTGAGAACGCCCCCAACCCGCCCCGGTTGGTCTGGATCACCTCGGGGACCTTGCCATCGACCATGCCCTTCTTGCGCACAAGCTGCACCGAGACCTTGACCGGCACCCCTGTGGCCCGCTCGGTGGCCTGGACAAAGACCGTGGAGCGCAGCCCATCGATCGCCATCCCCCCCTCGGCCAACAACTCCAACCGCAAGGGCCCCTGCCCTTCGTCGGGCGGACCACCGGCCAAACGGCGGCCATCGGCCCCCAACGACTCCACCTCGATGGTCGAATCCACCCAGATCGCCAACGGATCGCCAGGCGCCGGACTCTCCACCGTGATGGGGATTTTGACCACTTGCGGGTCCATATCAATGGGCTCAAGGCGGACCTGCCACGTGGCCGGGCCGGGCTCCACCTCGGGGACCTTCAGGTTGACGTCCCCCAACCCCGCAGGGCTGGTCTGCCCCCTGAAGATCGACCGCACCTGGTCGCCACGCACAAAGGACACCTCCACGCTGGTGCCCGGCAGAAAGAGCCCCCGGTGGATGTCAAAGACGCCCACGCGAAGCGCCGCTGACTGGCCGCTGACGACCTCAGGCTGCCCTGAGATGGTGTAGGAATAGCTGATGCTGCGCCCAGCGATGAGCATGTAGAAGGCGATGAGCGCAAAGATGTAGATGGCGTAGGCGATGACCGCGCCTTTCCAGACCCACGGCGGCATCAGCCGCTGCCACCAGGGGCGAGCATCTTCATCGTTGGTGACGGCATCGTTGGACATGTCAGAACCCTGGGCACAGAGGAGAGCATTGGCCTGGCAAGCGCGCTCATGGCGCGCAGGCTTCGCACAGAGGGTCCAGAGATGGCCTCACCCAGCCCGCTTCACTTCTTGGAATCGGTGGCCAGCGGCCGGCTGGGGGGCTTGATCTTGATCCCACCTAGTAGACGATCGTATTTGCGTTGTTGACGGCGGAATTTGCCCAGCTCGTAACCACGCAGGGGTTTGCCCCGGGTCGATTTGACGCTCTGCGGGTCGATCCAACCGCCTTTTTCGTTCTTGATGCCCAGATGCAGGTGGGGGCCAGTGGAGCGCCCGGTGGAGCCCACATAACCGATCAACTGCCCCTGCGTGACCTTGTCGCCGGACTTGAGGCCGCGGGCAAAGCGGCTCATGTGGGCATAGAACGAGCTCATGCCGTTGGGGTGGACCAGAATGACCAGGTTGCCGTTGGCCCCCTTGGGCCCAACAAAGCGGACGTCGCCCTCGGCGATGGCGCGGATTTCGGTGCCTGTGGGGGCGGCGTAATCCACGCCATTGTGGGGCTTCCAGCGCTTGAGGATGGGGTGAAAGCGCTTGCCAAACTTGCTGGTCAGGCGCGCATTTTTGACAGGGTTCTTGATGAAGGTGCGCTGGAGGCTGCGACCGCGCTTGTCGTAGTAACCCTTGGTCTTGTCGTACTGGTACACCCGGACTTCGCCTTTGGCGCCCTTGTACTCGGCCGCCACAATCTTGCCCATGCGGATAAACTTCCCTTCGAGGTAGAGCTTTTCGTAGACCACCTTGAAGGTGTCGCCGGGCTTGGCGTCGGAGCCAAAGTCAAAGTCGTAGCTGAAGACGTCCGAGAACTGGTTGATGAACTTGCGCTTAAAGCCCATGTCCTTCAGGGCCATATAGAGCGATGAGCTGACCGTGCCCCCCACCGAGACCAGCTGGATCTCCATGGGCACTTCTTCTTGACTTGTCTGATAACCGCCGCCGTCCTGGTAGCTGACCATCTTGATGAGTTCGGGTTTGACACGGTAGCGCAACTCGGTCACGCGGCCATTTTTATCAAACTTGACCTCAAAACGATCCCCAGGCTTGGAGCGCCTGAAGTCCACAATAGAGCCCAGCGTGTTGATGGCAGGCAGGACCTGCGCGGCGCTAAAACGCAGCCCAATCAAACCATCATAAAGAGACTGCCCCTTGCGCAGCGAGCCTTTGAGGTGACCCTCCTGACCCATCACAAAGCTGGTCGGCGGTCCAGTGGGTTTGGGCTTGGGCTTGGGCTTGGGCTTCGGTTTGGGTTCGGGCTTGGTGAGCCTGGACTTGTCGGGCGCAGGTTTGGCGACCGGTTTGGGTTCGGGCTTGGGCTCAGGTTTGACCTCAGGCTGGGGCTCGGGCTTGGCTTCAGGTTTGGCTTCGGGCGCAGGCTCCGGGGTCGGCTCGGGCTTGGCTTCGGGGACCACGATCGGCACCGGCTGGCTTTGGCCGGTGGGGGTCACCACAGCCACGGCCGCGCCTGGCCTTGAGGGCATGGGCGCCGGTTCGGGGGTGGTGGGGGCCGAGGGCCTGGCGGCCACAGGCGTGGGGGCAGGCGCCGCGTCGGGCACCGCCGCCACGGGAGGGGGTTCTTTTGATTTAAGGTGAATGGAGACGCGCTTGAGGGTGCCGGTGACCAGCTCGCTGCCGACGGTCGTGCCCAATGGGGAGGGCGAGACCGCCTCTTGGGTCTCGCTCCACAACTCTTCGCCGCTCATCAGGATGTAGACCAACATCCCAGAGCAGACCGCTGTCAGGAGGACCACCCAGGACCAGGGGGCCCCCTTTCGGGGTCTGGAAACCAACAACCCTTCAATGGGCTTATACATCTTCATGGCGCCGGCCCTTGCCCGGCTGCCTCCTGCGCCGGGCCCATCGCGCGTCGCTTGTTCAGGACGTCGAGGGGCTCGCGCTGGAACCTTCCAGCACCTCACCACCAAAGCTGGCGGCTGCCACAATCATCTCTTCGGCGTGGTCGAGCGTCTTCTGGGTGATGGTCACACCGCCCAGCATGCGGGCCACCTCTCCGACGCGCTCATTGTCGCTCAGCTGCCGGATGGAGCTGACCGTGCGATCGACGTGGTGACACTTCTCAACCACCATATGCCAGTGACCAAAAGAGGCGATCTGTGGCAAGTGGGTAATGCAGATGACCTGACGGTTCCGGGAGACCTCCTTGATCTTGCGTCCTACAACCTCCGCGACGCTGCCTCCGATGCCCGTGTCGATTTCGTCGAAGACGTACGTCGCCACGGTGTCTGTCATCAAGAGGCCGCTCTTGATGGCCAGCATGATCCGGCTCAGTTCACCACCCGAGGCGATCCTCGCCATGGGCTTGGGCTCCTCACCCCGGTTGGGGGCGATGGCAAACTCCACCTGATCAATGCCGTATGGCCCCAGCGCTCCAAGACCTGCCAGAGCGGTGTCGGTGACGACCTGACCATCTTGCTCACCGTGCTCAATGATCACCTCAAACCGACAGCCCTTCATGCCCAGCACCGCCAACTCGCTTTCGACGAGCTGTGTCAGCCGACGGGCGGCCTCCTTGCGGCGCTCGCTCAGCGTGCGGGCTTGCGCCAACACCACCTTCTGCAAGGCCTGCATCTGCACCAGAGCTTCATCGATCCGCTCCTCGGTTCGCTCCAGCCGCTCCAGCTCAGACCGCATCTCGTCTGCGCGCTTGAGGATGGCCGCCACGTCCACCCCGTGCTTGCGCTTCAGACGCTCTATCTTCTCCAGCCTGGTCTCGACCTGCATCAAACGACGCGGATCATCATCGACCTCCTGGGCGTAGCTGCGCAACTCCACAGCCACATCCTCAAGCTGGATCCGTGCGGACTCCAACGACTCTTGAACCGTCCCAAGGCGAGGATCCATCGAGGCAACACGATCAAGGTCGTGACAGATTCCTGACACCACATCGACCACCGCCAACTCACCCTCATAAAGACGGTGCCTGGCCCCTTGTGCCACCTCTCGCAACTGCTCCGCGTGGCGCAGCCGTTGCATCTCCGTCTGTAGCGCTTCTTCCTCGTCCGGGTCAAGCTCAGCGCTATCAATCTCATCCAACTGAAAGCGCAGAAAGTCGATCTGAGTCAGGCGCTCGCGCTCGCCGCGCTGCAACGCCTCCACCTCGCGGGTCAACGCCCGCAAACGATCCACCGCCTCCGACACCCGCTCGCGGCGCTCTTCCAAGCCCGCAAAACCGTCCAGAATCAGCACGTGGCGGCTGGCGTCCATCAACGAGTAGTGCTCGTGCTGACCGCTGATGTCCACCATCCCGCGCGTCAACTCACGCAGCGTGCTGACGCGCACCGCGCTGCCGTTGATGAAGACCTTGTTGCGCCCCGAGCGCGCCACGATCCGACGCACGATCAACTGACCGTCGCCAAGCTCTATGCCGCGCTCCTCCAACCACGCGTTGATTTTGGCCCACCCATGGTGACCCTCCGGCTCAAAAATGGCCTCGACCACGGCCTCGGGCGCCTGCGAGCGGATCACGTCCATGCTCGCACGTCCCCCAAGGACAAGATTCAATGCATTGACCAGGATCGACTTGCCCGCGCCGGTTTGACCGGTCACGACCGTAAAACCTTCCGAGAAGGCAATCTCCAACTCGTCAATGATCGCAAAATTTCTGATGATAAGATGTGTCAGCATGGGCCTGAACGCTCACAACGAATTCGACGTCCTTGTCGTTGCACACCCACCGCTCCATTCCGACGCGCCGCGCTGCCGCAAAGCACGCCCGAACAACACCCCAAAGACACCCCACTGGCCCACATCCAGGCCCGCGCTCGGCACACAACCCACACCGCAACCCTCATGGCTGCCGCTTAAAGGCCATCCACCCCTGTCTCTTTGCGATTTGCACGATGCACAACGACAACACCCGCTACGACGGGCTCCATTACCGCTAAACGCTTGACCTCACCCCATGGGGCTGGCCGTGTTCACTTCACCACCGGCGCGATGTCGCGCCCTCCTGGCTCATGCACAAACGTATCGCACTGACCAGGCGTATAGCCAGCCCAAAAATTATTTTTTGCCCCCAATTGCGCCGCAAAACCACTCGATCCCCACAAACACAGCCCCCACAGCCCACAAAAAAACCTCACAAACCCAAACACACACCCCAAGATCGATCAAAACACCGATCCAAGCACACCCTCAACCCGATCCCGGCGACGCCTCATCGCCGCGACGGATGCACCACGCGCCCCCGCTCGATCTCGGTCGTAAACGGGTAGGGATCACCCCGGCGCTGCACCTCCAGGACCACACCGGCCCCCTCCTCACCGCGGATCAACTCCACCGCACGGCCCAAACCCAGATCGCGCACCTCCTGACCGTCAATCCGCAAGATCTCGTCGCCCGCCTTCAAACCAAAACTCTGCGCCGGCGCGCCGTCGATCAGCGATTTAAGCCGGATCGTCCCCGCGTCCGTCGCCTCCAACGTCGCCCCTATCCCAAAAAACTCCATCTTCGGACCGTCGCCCTCGCCCAACGGCTCCATCATGATCTCCAAACTCTCCTGATCGTTCTGACGTACCTCCACCCCTGCCAACACCCGCGACACATACCCCTTGGCCGCCACAGTCAAACTCCGACGCCCTGGGCTGAGCCCCTCCATCAAGAACTCACCGTCGGCGTCCGTCACCTCCACCATCGGCTCCAGGTTGCGCAAACGACGATCCATGTCCCGCTGCATCACCCTGGCACCCTCAATGGGCTGGCGCGTTTGCGCATCGAGCACCTGACCCGAAAAGACCGCCCCCCGCGTCAACCTCAACACCACGCCCTCAAGGCTCCGCCCCACACCCAGGCGCAACCCCTCCACGCGCCCAAACGCGTACCCCGGCGCGTCGGCCAGCAACGTGTAGGTCCCCGGCGCCAGATCCGGCACCGAGAAAGACCCCTCGGCGTTGTTGTTTCGACTCGGAATGTAGTGCTGGGGCCCCAACCGAGCGCCCTCCACACCCGAACCCGACTCCGGCTCAAACGCGTCCACCACCACCGTAAAGCGCTGCACCGGATCGCCCTCCGGCGACAAAACCGTCCCCGAAATCGACCCACCCGCCACCATCACCAACTCAACCAAACCCTTCTCTTCAGTGCCCACCACCACAACCTGACTCGGCCCGTGTCTGGGGTGAGTCGCGCTGATCTCGTAGCGGCCAGCGTCAATCTGGGAAAACCCAAAGAGCCCGTCCCCGCTGCTGCGCACCGTCGTGGCGCTCTTGGCAACGCCCACCGGGCGCATCAAGACCTGCGCACCGCGCACCGCGTGACCTGTCGCCGACACCACGCGCCCCGAAATCCCCTGCAAAGGCTCCAAAACCACCCTCAAGGTCGCCTCAGACTCAGCCTCCACCACCACAGGGCCCGACTTGGCCTCCGAATAACTCGGCGCCCACACCCGAACCCCCAACTCCCCCACCGGCACCGACTCCAGCCTCACCAAACCCTTCTCGTCAGTCACCGACCCCTTGCGGTTCCAAAACGGCAGCCCGGTCGGGTTCACATGCGCCCCTTTGACCGGCTCACCCTCAGGATCAAGCACCTCAACCACCAACGCCCCGCGCTCGGTCAGGTCAATCACCACCCCCACAAGCGGCTTGCCGCCCACCACGTTCAACTCGCGGCTCTGACCCGGCGCCAAACCCGGCGCCACCGCCTCCACGCGCATCCTCCCCGGCATGACCGTCAACTCAAACCCGCCGCCCGCACCCGTCTTCTCCTCCAACGCCTCGGGCTGACCATCCTGACCCAACCGAATCAACCGCAGCCCCGCCCCCTCCACCGGCTTGCCCTGGTGCATCACGCGCCCCAGCACTCGCCCCTGTCGAAAGACCTGCACCTTGACCTCGGAGATTTCGCCCGCCTTGGCCACCACAGACAACGGCCTGGGATCGGGGAAATACCCCGACGCGCCAGCCTCGATCTCCCAGCGCTGCGCCTCTACAACGGTGTAAAAGGAAAAATCCCCCCGCGCGTCGGCCTCCATCTCAAAGCTCTGACCCGCGCCGCGCAGCGTCACCGACGCCCCAGCCACACCCGCCCGGCTCTCGGCGTCCAACACCCGCCCCTTAAAGGTAAAACCCTCGCGCTTGGCGGCGGCCTTGGCGGGCTCCTGGGCGGTCTCCACCGCCTCATCGACGCTCCACCACAAGGCCACGAGCGCCACCAGCACTCCAATGGCCGCCAACACACCTGCGGCCAACCACCAGACTCTGGCGCCGCGCTTGGGTTTGATTCGGGATGACTGTTGCATGGATAAGAAAGCCCGGGGTTTTGTGTTGTCTCTACGCCGACCCGACCAAAGGTCAACCACGGCAAGAGAGTCTTCTATCTGACGGATTCAGATCGCGCACAGAAAACACGGCCACAGACACGCGATACATCGCGGCCTGCAACACTCAAACTGCACAGCAACGGCGCAGCACATTTCATGTCTCCTGGAGATCGACAAACTCAGCGCATGTTAAACGCCATCGGTGGGGTTTTGTTCCTGACGTTGGCGCTGGCCCTGGGCCTGACCGCGTTCACGCGACCCATCGACCGGCGCCGCCTGCCCCACCGCCTCGAAATGCTGTGCCCCTCTCTGGCCGAGCGCCACCACCCCGCCGATCACCCCTGCGCCCGTTGGGCCGACCAGGACCTGCTCACCCCCCAGCAGACCCACGACTTCCTCAACGCCCTGGAGACCATCGCCGCAGCCGACCTGCACGTCCTGCTGCCCGTCCTGGCCATGATCCGCGCCGCCAACCACCGCGCCGAAGCCAAAGCCCACGCCCACACCGCCCACCAGGAAGTCTTTGATGAGGCCACCGCCGCCCTGCCCTGGATCGACCGCCAACGCCTGCGCACCGGCCGCCACGACATCGAAGACCTCTTGCCCATGCTCCAATCCCTGCGCGACGCCGACGCCCGCGCCCAGCGCGACCAGGAGCGCGCCCAGCGCCTGCTGCGTCACCTCGACGGGATCGAAACCGAGTCATTGATGGCCATGATCGAAGACTGGCGCGTCCCGCTGGCCAGCCGCACCGCGCAGGCCGCGCTGACCTACGACGTGGCCGACATGGTCACCCAGGGCAGGATGGAGGCGCTTGAAGAGGCGCTGGCGCGCTTCAAACACCACTACGGGCGCTATCCAAAGGGGTTCTCGGAGCTTTTGGGACATCTTAAGCGCATTGGCCGCCTGCCAGCCGTCCTTGAACGGGGCATGGAGAGAGACGGGACACTGCGCGATGGTTGGTTGAGGTCTTTTGAGTACTACCCGATACGCCAGACAGGCTACCGGCTGACCTCACAGGGGCCATCGGCGGACACCGAAGTGGACGACTTTGTCTCCACCTTCAGCGCCCAGGACGGCCAGCAGCGCAACTGGTGAGCCCGCCGCACACAAGAGCGTCAGGCCCACACGCTGCTTCCGACATCACTCGCCGTCTTCGGGAGGCTCTTCCTCACCGCCGGTGCTCAGGTCCACTTCAGCCGCCAGATAATCGCCCGACGTGCCACCCTGACGCACCTCACCGTTGCCGATCTTAATGCCCAGGATGTCGATGGAGCTCAGGTCAAAGATGCCGTCGAGGCCATCGGGACCAAGGATCCGGGGCAGACCCCCCAGAAGGCTTACAATGGCGCCCTCGACCTTGGCATCGTCCAGATCAAAGAGGGGCTCATCAAAGAGGTCGGCCAAGACACCAATCTGGAAATCCAGGGAGACGTCACCGTCTTCAAGGCGCACATTGACGTCCAGGTCCAAGGCCACGTTCACCGTCGCCCAGCGCTCACGGGCGCCGTTCTCAGGGGCAAGGTAGAGGTCCAACATCAGGTCGGGGATGGTGACCTTGAGCGGGAACTGGTTGTTGTCTTGAATGCTGGCCACCGGGGGCAAGAGCGGACGAAGCTCGATCTCCACAGGCGTCTCGCTGGGGGCGTAGTCTTTCAACTCGCTGCCCAGGAGCAACGAAAGCGCGCCGACGTTCAACTCAATGGGCAGGCTGCCACCATCGCCGATGAGGTCATTGACGTTGAGGTTGGCCACGCCCGCGCGCCAGGCCGTAAAGAGGATCTTGTTGGCAAAGTCATCGGCCAGCGACAAACGCAGCATCCGCGTGGGCGTGTCCTGCGGCGGACGGCCAGGCGTGGTCAGGACGCCGGGCGAGTCGGGGGCGTTGAGGTCGGGACCAAGGGGCATCTCGACGTTGCCCACGAGCCGCAGACCCATCTCCGAAACCACCAACTCTTCAAGCAGAATCTCAAAAATAAGCTCCTGACCCAGGAAGTTGACGCTCTGGGTCAAGAGATCGGGGCTGAAGATTTCGGGGATGACAAAGTCAGCAATCAGGTTGTTGAGGGCGTCCTGGGCCAAATCCCGGGCAAAACCTTCAAGGAGACCGAGCACCGCGTCCAGAAGGCCAGCGTCGCTGCGGAGTTCAAACTCCCCAAGGGAGACATTGGCGTTGCGCTGCTCAAGGGACAGACCGCCATTTTCATCAATGCCGACCACCAACTCCGCGTAGAGTTCCACTGGGTTGGCGATGGCGATGGCATTGGCGTTCAACTCGGTGACCAGAAGGTCCTGGCGCAATTGCACGTCGATCTCGAGCGTCTCAATGACGCCGGAAATCTCAATGTAACCATCGCGGGGGATGATCTCGATATCGACGCTCTCGTAAGTGACCCCATTGACCGAAAACCGGTCGTCATCGGGCAGGAACTGCTCCAAAAGCTGGTCAACGACACCGTTTTCGAGTTGGAGCAGGAGCGCGTCTTCGATGACGTTGAAGGCCCTGGGGGTGACTTCGCCAAAGATGGAGTCGCTCATGGGCTGGCCCCACGGCACAAAGTCGCCGTAGATGGCCCCGCGCAGGGCGCTGGTGTTGCGCTCGGCCTTGTCGAAGGCCACCACATCCATCACGTTGGCGCCGACGTTGAGCGGCACGGTCGTCTCGAAGCTGCCGTCGGCGTTGACGCCGATGGGGAACCCACCGATCTCCACCCGGTCGATCCCTGCGCCCGCGTCAAAGGCGCGGCCACGAATCAGCAGTTGGTCCCCTTCGGCGCCTTCCACAAAGCGGCCGGGCTCCGGCGAGAGGATCTCCAGTTCGGGCGGCGAAAGGTCCACAAAGACCGTCACGGAGGCGGTGGGGGTGTTGGGCGCTGTCACGTCGATCGAGCGCTCGCCCTCGGCCAGGTCAATGGTCGTGGAGAACGAGCCACCGCTGACCGGTACCGCCACCCCGTTGATCTGCACCTCATTGACGTCTCTGGCCGTCCCAGCGACCTCCACCGAGGTCTGCAAAAAGACCTCGCCGGCCTGAGGGCTGGTGATGGTCAAAGCGCCGTTGACCACGTCGTTGTTGTCCGCGTTGTTGGCGGTGTTGTTGGGTGCGATCTGCGAGGAGTTGCCCGGCTTGTCTTCCGAGCACCCCAACGCCAACAGCACAAGGGCCAAAAGCCCCACGCTCTTCATCAATCTTGCTTGCATGTTCACATCACCAGCAGCTCGAACCCATCCGGCCCGAATCGATCCGTCCTTCACACAAACCCAGCGAGGCCTCATTCAAAAGGACCTCAAACCCAAAAACCAGCGCCCAACCCTCGTACCACTCAAGCCGCGCACCGGTTTTTCGACATCGGCGACCCAAAAACCACCGCTCGGCGGCCCTGGAGCCAGACGCGCCCAGTGTAACGGCTGCGCCAACCAATAGAAAGAACGCCGCTCGCTCTCTGCGCCTGCCCCCACCTCACCAACGCCGCCGGCCCTCACACGCGACCCCCGCAAACCCGTCGCAGGCGCCCTCCATCGGTCAAATCTTGCGCAACATGAGAAAAATCGCCTCCAGCGCACCAGAAAATCGGAACCTTCCGTAAACCCCGGTGTCCAACCATCCACCGAAGCACGCCGAATGCGCGTCAAAGAGGCCACGTGAGCCCCATGGAATCCGTAGGATCTATGGGGTTGGGGGATTTGTGTGTATTCTTTGAGAGTATGGGCGTGTCTGAAGGTGGGAAGAAAAGGCGAGCCGACGCGCATTTTCTTCTCAACCAAGGCAGAGGCACTTGTTTATGAAGCATCGCGGACCAAGACCACACGCCGTTCGACCCAGGGACACGGAGTCTCCCAAGGGTCGGCCCGTCCGTCATCCGCGGATCCCGCGCCACATCATTGACGACTGGTATCACAACGACCCTGGTCCCCAGGAACCCCTCCAGATCGAGGGGCGCGGGGTTTTGGGCCCTGCGATGGCCATGTGCGGCGCGTTTGTGGTGGGTCTGGTGGTCTGGAGCGTGGTTTTTAGCCCAGAGCCCGTGGTCGTGGACATCGAGGCCATGATCGGCTTGGACAATCAAATGGGCGCAGACCCCATGTTGGGCTGGCCGGAGCCGGGAGAGCAGGGCTGGGCGGCGTCGATCTCTGAGGAAGCCAACTACAGCGGGGACGCGGTGCCCTTGCCCGCGCCTCAGCCCGGCGATTGGCTCTACCACTTCCCAGAGCAGGGTCAGACCTACCAACAGTTCTTGCTTCAGGCCCAAAGCCAGCGCGATCTGGTGCACACCCGTGACAAGCTCTACGTGGTGCCGCTGGGCAAGCTGCCGTCCAAGTACAAGCCCGTGATGAAGGCCACCGCGGAGTACCTGTCAGCGTACTACGATGCCCCCACGCGCATCTTGCCGGTCGATGTGATGCCCACGAACGCCTACCATAAAAAACGCGGCCAGTACGACGCACGCGGTGTGCTCGACGCGCTGGCCGCGCGCCTGCCCAGCGACGCCATTGGTTTGGTCGGCGTGACCACCGACGACCTCTTCATCCCCTCGGTCAACTTTGTCTTTGGGCTGGGCTCTTTTCGCCAGCGCGTGGCGGTCTTCTCCATCCACCGCTACGGCGACGACTACAGCCTCAGCGGCGACACCGGCACGCTCCTGCGCCGCAGCATGACGGTGGCCACCCACGAATTGGGCCATGTCATGTCCATGCGCCACTGCACCGCATACCGCTGCGTCATGAACGGCACCAGCTCTCTGGAAGAGGCCGACCGGCACACGCTGCACCTGTGCCCTGTCTGCCGCCGCAAGGCTGAGCACGTGCGCGATTGGCACCGCGAAGACCGCTACGCCAACTTGAAAGCATTCTACGAACGGTTTGATTTTGGACAGGAGGCCGAGTTTGTCGAGCGCCGCCTGGAACCACCCACAGTGGAGTTCATCACGGAAAACACCCAGGAAGAAGACACCGGGCACATCCCCCACCACGCCCACTGACGCCAAGCCCCATCACAGGCAAGGCAAACGCTTGCAATCCCCAAAACGGTCGGCCCTCAAAGGACCCGCAAGCCCCCCGAGCGCCCCCCACGCTCACCCAGCGGTCACCCCAGGCGCACGTCGGCGCCCACGCCCCACAGCGACCGCACCAAGCTGTATTTGAAATCTGAATGAGATCGCAGACGACGCCTGATTCATGCGAACGATGATGGCAGAGGACACCTCTGCCTTTGTCCGCCTTTCCCAGTCTCAAGTCGTCGCCTGCGACCTCATCCAGATTTCCCCAAGCCAAAAAGAAAAGAGAGAAGCCACAAGATTGGGGCGAGCAATAACGGATGGCAGGGGGCCGAAGCATTCAGCGATGAGTCACTGACCACCAAGCCAACTACGACCTGACGCAAATCCCAAGCACTTCAAAAAAGAAAAGAGAAGAAGCCACGGGTTTGGGGCGAGCAATAACGGATGGCAGGGGCCTGACGGACGAGCGAAGCCATAGCAGCGCTATAAGATCCTTCAAGCCACCACTGGCCTGACGCCAAAACCAAACACTTCAAAAATAAAAAGAGGGGATGCCGCAAGTTTGGGGCGAGCAACGGTGGATGTCAGGGGCCTCGGGTCGAACGAAGCCATAGCAGCGCTATTGCGAGTGAGTCACGTGGTTCCTGACGCCGCCGGGGCCGCCCCA
>CAKZKQ010000488.1 GCA_937123825.1 uncultured Pseudomonadota bacterium | reverse complement strand
GGCCAGACTCAACCCTTTGAGGATACTTCTCTTCACGACGCCTCCTTCACACGCGCTCCATGGGCGTGTCTGCCGTTCCATCCAACGCCCAGCCAGATCCTTGTGCGCGCACATCGTTTGGTATTGCCCACGGTGCAGACTCTAACAACAAAGGACCACAAAAACAAACGGCGTTCGCAGAGCCAAACAGGATGCAGAGCGCCGCTGTGCTGGCCGTGCGATTTTACCCCTTGCCAAATACCCCCAGGGGGTATAGATCACCACCATACCCCCTGGGGGTATTGACGCGCAGCCTGGAGAGCGACCACGCCATGCACGATGAAAAGACCCGAAAGAAGCTCCTGACGCGCCTTAAGCGCCTTGAAGGCCAGATCGGCGCCATCCGCCGCATGGTCGAAGAAGACCGCTATTGCGTGGACGTCTTGATCCAGATCTCTGCCGTTCAGGGAGCGCTGGGCAAGGTGGGGCACCTCTTGCTGAGTCAACACATCGAGACCTGTGTGCGCCAGGCCTTTGAGCACGGCGATGAAGAGGCCAGACAAACCAAAATCGCCGAGTTGATGGATGTCTTTGGCCGCTACGCGGGCATCGGAAAATAGGCCCGACCAAGGCCCGTTGGCACCCGTTAAAACGGTCCACGGCGGCGCCTTGCACCCATGTGAGGTGATGGATCATGAGCGAATACTGGCAAGCGGTTTGGACGACGTTGCTGCAGTTGGCCCCCTGGCTCTTGTTGGGGGCGGCCATCGCGGGGTTGATGCATGGATTGCTGCCCCCGGACTTCATCAAGCGGCACCTGGGCGGCCGGGGCGGCGTTTTGAAGGCCGTGATGCTGGGCATCCCAATGCCGCTGTGCTCCTGCGGGGTCATCCCCACAGGGCTGGGCCTGAAAAAACAGGGCGCCACCGACGGGGCCACAGTCGGGTTTCTGATCAGCACGCCGCAAACCGGCGTGGACTCGGCCCTGGTCAGCGCCAGCTTCCTGGGATGGCCCTTTGCCCTCTTTAAAATCGGTGCCGCCGCCGCCACGGGGCTCGTCGGCGGCTGGCTGACCAACGCTTTGACCCCACAAAGCTCGGCGCCCTCACCCACACAAGACAAGCTCGCCCCTGGCCCACACAACAACCCATCCCCAACGCCCCACGCCAACCGCTCCTGGCGCGCCATGGTGGCCCACGCCACTGAGATGCTTCAGACCATCTGGGGCTGGCTGGTCTTTGGGGTGTTGCTCTCGGCGGCCATTGAGCATTTCCTGCCTGCGGGGTTCTTTGAGGGCACCACCGCCTACGGGGCCGCCGTGGCCATGATGGTCACGCTGGCCATCTCGCTGCCGCTCTACATCTGCACCACCGCCTCGGTGCCCATCGCCGCCGCGCTGGTCGCTGGCGGCATGCCCACCGGGGCCGCGCTGGTCTTTTTGATGGCGGGGCCTGCCACCAACATCGCCACGCTCGGCGCGGTCAACCGCACGTTGGGCACGCGCAACACCATCATCTACCTGCTGACCATCGTCGCCGGCAGCGTGGGCCTGGGGTTGACCTTTGACTTTCTGCTTCAGGGCGCCGCCGCTGGCGCCGCCGACCCACACGCGCACCACGACATGCACGGGGCATGGTGGGAGGTCGGCAGCGCGCTGGTCTTGCTGGGTCTGCTGGCCTGGTTCGCTCTGGGCGACCTGCGAGGCTGGTGGGCCGCCCGGCAAGTCGCCGCCGCCAAAGACCGGGCCATCGAGGTCGGCGTCGATGGCATGACCTGCGGGGGATGCTCCAGCCGCCTTCAAAAAGTCCTCTCGCGGATCGACGGGGTCGAAAACGCCGCCGTCACCCTCGACGACGGCGGCCGCGCCACCGTTCAGGGCGACGTCAGCCGAGGGATCATCGAAGAACACATCAGAAACGCTGGATTCACCCCTCGACCCACTTGAAAGCTACACGCGACAGTGGTAGATGGGGCATCCTTTGTGCTGTCCGGTCTCTTTTACCGGGCGATGTTGAACCTTATTATTGAATGGAGGCTGTCATGAACTTCGATCGCGAAGAGTGGAAAGAAATGCTTCAGCTGGCTGATGACATGGATCCCACAACCCGAATGCTGCTCTACCAGTACAGCATGCTCTTTGACAGCCAGGGCCGGGCCACCACCCAGCTCAAGGTGCTCTCCAAAACCATCGGTCTGCGCGAGACCGAGGTCCGCAAGCACCTGCTGAAGGCCAAAGACGCCCAGTGGCTCACCCCCATCAAACTCGACGGCCGCAAAGGCTACCAGGCCACCCTGCCCGCCGAGCTGGTCTGAACCACACGCACCCAAACATTCTCTGCTTCCGCGTTGAACCCTCGCCTTTGGCCCTGCCCAAACGAGGGTTTTTTCATGCCTGAAGACAGACACTGGGCAGCCGCGCTCCCCACAGCGCCACTCCACGCACTCAGGGAGCTTGTTCGGTCGCCCAAAGGTCGCCAAAGCGCGTTTCAATGTCATCGATCATGCGGCCATTGCGGCGAGTGTGGCGAGTGAGTTCGTGGTGGGTGAGGGGACGAGCGTAGGCGATGTGTTGGAGGGCCTCGGCGCGGGTCATTCCGTAGGTTCGGAAGAGGGTGTAGAGCCCTGCGCCGGTGCGGTGGAGTCCGGCCGAGCAGTGCAGCACCACGCGTTTTGGGCCTGGTTCTTGTGCCAATGCCCGGGACCAATGCGCCAATGCGCGCAGTGACTCTGCGTCGGTGCTGACGGCGAGCCGCTTGCCAGACAGCGGGAAGTGGTGCCAACGCCAGCCGTGCTCCAGACAGGCCGCTTCAAGCCCAGAAGACATTTCATTGCCGCGCTGCAAGGTCACCACGTCGGTGACCCCGGCCAAGGCCCAACGCTCGCGGCGATTGTGGCCCGGGGCGCCGCTGGCGCTGACAAAGTGGGGACCAAAGGGCACCCAGGTGCTGACGTTGAGGGGATTGTGGTGGGGTTCAAAGACATTCAAAGCCGGGTCCTCTTTGCGGCGCGCTGGGCTTGTGCCATCGTTCTTTGTAAAACCAAGCAGACGCGAGAGGTCGTTTTTAAGGCGGCCTTGGCTTAAGTCCACACCACACGCTCAAAAACATGACCTCAGACGACACCCTTGACCTCTACCCCGCTGGCTCCCCCAGCGTGTCCTTGCGGTTGACCGCGGCCAGGGCGCTGGGCTGCGACATCGAGTGCCTGGACCCCGAAACGCGCTACATCTACCGCGTCAGCAAGGGCCAGCGCGCCTTTATGGTCTTTGGGTGCATATCGCCGCTCAACAATCAGACCTCGGCGCGGATCTCTCAGGACAAGTTTCACACCCACACCATCGCCGCCCGCGCGGGGTTTCGCGTTCCAGAGACAGTGCGCTGCCTGAGGCCCGGGCAATTTGAAGCGGGGCGCTTTGAGGCGCACCTGGGCCTTGAGCCCGCGCTCAAAATGGCTGCCGAGCGAGGGTATCCCCTGCTTGCCAAGCCCAACCGGGGCTCCCGGGGGCGCCATGTGAATGTCGTCAGGGACGAGGCGGCTTTGGTGTCGGCGGTGGAGACGATTTGGGGGCAGGATTCGGTGGCGCTGGTTCAGCAGTGTGTGCCGGGGATGGATCTGCGCCTGGATGTGCTCGATGGGACGCTGCTGGTGGGCTATGTGCGCCGCCCGGTGGTCCTGGTTGGGGATGGGGTCCAGTCGATCCGCGCGCTCTTGGCCGGCATGGACCAGCGATACCAGGGCGCGCCGTTTTGGAAGGCGCTGGTGGACGATCCCATCTGGAAAAGGGTCACTTCTGGGCGTTGGGGGCCTGACTCGGTCCTGGCGCTGGGGCAGCGCGTGGACTTTGGCAGCGTCGTGCTCAACCTCAACCGCTTGTGCACCGCCCAAATCTTCACGCAGGTCCCCGAGCGCTGGCTGGAGGCGTGCCGCCGACTGGCCAAAGCAATGGACCTGCGCCACGTGGGCATCGACTTTAAAGTCGCCAGAAGCGCCGACCCTCTTGGGGGCAACCCGCAAGACGCGGTCTTGCTTGAGGTCAACGCCTCTCCGGGGCTGGCCAGCATCACCCGCATGGGGCATGGGCACATCACCATGCCCGCCGAAAAGCGTCTGGTGGAGGCGATGTTGAACAAGGGATAAGCCACCCCAGACCAAATACCACTCAAATGCCGTAGACTTCGACGCTGGAGCGCTTGCCCTTG
>CAKZKQ010000487.1 GCA_937123825.1 uncultured Pseudomonadota bacterium | reverse complement strand
CCGTCAGCGACGCGTAGAGCATCACCCCCAACGAATAAAGATCGCTGGGCGGACCCACCGCCGAAGGCTCCCCACGGGCCTGCTCCGGGCTCATGTAAGACACGGTGCCCAGCGGGGCGCCGGGGCGAGTCAGGGACATTTTGCGAATCTGGGTGACGCCGCCGACTTCATCGAGCGCGGCGACCCCAAAGTCCAGCAGCTTCAAACATGGCCGACCGTCTTGCTCGACAATGATCACGTTGTCCGGCTTCAAGTCCCGATGCACCACCCCTCTGGCGTGGGCGTAGGCCAGCGCCTCCAGAAGCTGCTCAAAAAGCTCCAAAAGCACCACAGGTTGGTGCTCATACCGGTGCAGTGACTGCCCCTGGAGAAACTCCATGGTGAAAAAGGGCCGCTTGTCCGGCAAGAGCCCCGTGTCGAGGATCCGCACAATGTGTGGGTGCTGGAGGCGCGCGGCGGTGACGATCTCGCGCCCAAAGCGGCTGCGGCCCTGGAGCTTGTTGTCACCGCCGCCCAGAATGGTCTTCAAGGCCACCGGCTGGCCCGAGACCCGGTCCTGGGCCTTCCAGACCTCGCCAAAGCCCCCCTGGCCAAGCAGTTGCTCCACCGCGTAGCGTTCGGCCACCAGTGTGCCCGGGCCCAGTTGCTCTTGAGCGCTCACCAAATCCACAACCTCATTGGTGGATGATCTTGAACTCGATGACACTGACCCCACGACCCGCAGTCACCATGGGGATCGTCTCGGCCTGCTCCGACTCGCCGACCTCCAAACGGATGGGCTCTTTTTGCACATTGAAGCCGCGCGCGATGACCGGCTCCAGCAAACCACGGGTGCGCATCGCCTGACGGTTCTGGTTGGGCTTGTCCAACCCCTGCCCAGGCTCAATCCTCATCCCGCGCATCTCCTCCAACTCTGCCATCGGGTCCACCGACGCCACAATCTGAAGATGCTCAATGACACCCTTTTCATCATCGAGCGTCAACCAAGTGTTTTGCGGGATCAAATAATCCTTGCCAACAGTGGGCTCATTGGGGATCCCCTTATCAGGGAAGATCATCTGAAAAAGACCCGCGCTGTTGTAGTTCAAGATGTACAGCTTGGAGGGCTGGTTGACCTTAAAGCCAATCTTGACCCGATCCCCTTCTTTGAGCACCGCGCGCGTGCAATCGGGCACATCAGCCCAGCCCTGGTCCGTCTGACGCTGACAGACCAGATAGGCCGTCAACTCGATCTCCGGCGCCTGCGGCGCCACCTCCACCGTCGCCGGCCGCTTGTCGTCGCACGCCACGATGTTCTGGATCGTGGCCATCTTGGACTCCAGCTCCCAGGCCAGGTCCACGCCGCTGTCGGGCTGTGCCGACAAGGTCTTCTCCATGGCCCGCATCGCCAACATCGCCTTGTCCAGACACTCCCGACGCCGCTCATAATAAGCCTGGCTGATCGCCCCCGTCGCCGAATCCTCACAAAGCTGATAGCCAATCTGAGCAAAGTCCGCCTGAAGCGTGTCAAACTGGTTCTTCACATCCACCAGCTGCTCGTAACCCGCCTCCCCCTTGAACTTCAGCAACCCCTCCTGCAAACCAGCCTCAACACCCACCTTCAGCTTGGTCTCCTGATCCGGCCGCTGCTGACACCGATCCCCAATCCCAGAGGTCGGCGGCTTGACCCCATCGGTGCAAGCCCCCAACACCACCAACGCACCCACCACAAGAACACACAATCGCCTCATCTCTCACCTCCACGTCTCATTCCATCATTCCATCATTCCTCCACATTGCGCACAGAGCAAGCTCGCTCGCTGCGCTCGCTCGCAGTTCGCGGCGCTGCGCTTGCTTTCGGTTCGCTTGCTGCGCTGCGCTTTTGGTTCGCCCCTTTGGGGCTTTTGGTGCGGTCGCTGCGCTCCCTGATAGCGTTTG
>CAKZKQ010000486.1 GCA_937123825.1 uncultured Pseudomonadota bacterium | reverse complement strand
CCGAACAACGAGCCCAACAATGACCCGAACAATGACCCGAACAACGCTCCCAACAACGATCCCGGCGAGCCGCCCGTGAACGGCGGGGACAGCGACAGCGACGATGGCGGTTGCTGCGCCACGTTGCACGGTCAGGAAGGCAACCCGGCCCAGAACAGTGGCGCTCTCTTTGCGCTGCTTCTGTTGGGTCTGGTCGCGACGATGCGCCGCCGCAAGTGAGTGTTTTCCCCATACCAAAATGCAGACGTCCGACTTACTTTGGAACGGCCCTAAAGCAAGCCTTTCATCTGCATTTTGGTATCAGAAGGTGTCACTGAGATGTGGTGATGCCTTTGTGGGGTGTGTTTGATGGCCCTCTGGCTTGTGCTGGAGGGCTTTTGTCGTTTTTGGGTGGGTCGTGATGGGGGCAGGGGGGGTGGAGTGTTTTGCGCCGATGCCTGCGGACGCTGTGGTTTGTCGCGGTTGTTGGCCGGTGGGGTTGGCTCGGTGGGATCAGAAGAAGTCGTTGTTGTCTTTGTCTGCAAAGATGTCGTTGAAGTCGACGGTGAGGTTTTCGTATTCATCGGGATGGGCGCCGATGGCGGTGGCCACGCGGCGTATGAAGGCGTCCTCGTGGTGGGTGTGCATGTCGTCGGCGTTGGTGATGCGGGCCAGGGCGGTCAGGACGGTGATGCGCGCTTGTTTGTTGGGCAGCGCCAGCGCGTCGCAGGTGGTCTTGAGATCAAAGTTGTTGGGGTCAAAGTGTGCGATTTTTTGACGTGCGTCTTTCCCCGGGGTTTGTGGGGCCAACTCTCCCAAGACGTTGACGATGGCATCGACCTCGTCTTGGGCGACGCCGCCGTCGATGCTGGCGGCGGCCATCAGCAAATGACCCAGGTGTTCAAGTTGGTTGGGGTCGGATAAGAGGGGGTTCGTCATGGTGTGCTCCTTGGTCTTGCTTTGGCCAGATGGTGTGGGCGCCAAAGCGTGCAGGCCCAGCGCAACAATATACATGTTTGGATGTCTTTGGTGCAGTGGTCATCGTGGGGATTCTGTCTTTTGGATTATTGGGCTTTGTGTTTTGAGTGTGGCGGTGTTTTACGGGCGAATGTATTGAAGTGTTGGGTTTTTTCCAGTGTGGGGGGTGATGGTGCTAAGGAGGTGAGATTGTTTTTTGATGAAAATGCCCCGTGACTGCACGAATTTTCTGGATGGTGGGCGGGTTTTAAGCCATATTGTATCTGGTCAGCTTCAGGGTCTATTTGGGGGATCCTGGGGTGGTTGCTGAAACCCATCCACAAACGGCGCGGATGCTCGGTTAAGAGCGTTCGCGCTGTTTTGGTTTTCAGGCCCACAAATGCTTCAGGAAGGCGCGGTTGAGCCGCGCGATGGCGCCCAGGTCGATGGCCTGTGGGCAGGCGTCGGCGCAGTGGCCGTGATCGGAGCATGTTCCAAAACCATCATCGTCGAGGCTTTTGAGCAGCGCGTGCAGACGCAGGCCATCGTCGAGGCGATCGGCGCCAGCGCCAGCGAAGAGCGCGGCGGAGGCGTTTGGGCAGGCGGCGACGCAGGCACCACATTCAATGCAGGTGCCAGGTTGGGCGGCTTTGGCGGTCGCGGCCAGTGAATCCAGGCTTGCCGCTTGAAGCGCCCTGAGCAGCGCGTTTTTATCCACTTTCAGATCTGAAACGAGGGGCAAAGCCCTGGCTCGCCACGGTTCCATGTGAACGGTGGCGCCGTTGCGGAAGTCGGCGGCGGTCAGCTGACAGATGGCTTTGTGTTGACGGGGACCGTGGGCTTGTCCGTCGATGACGAAGCCGCACAGTCCGCACAGGCCCCGGCGACATTCGTATTCAAAAGCGATGGGTCGCTCTGCGCGCTGCCGGAGGGTTTGGTTGAGGCCTTCGAGGACATCGATCAAGGGGGTGTTGGGATCGAGGTCTTCGGTGGGATAGGAGACCCACCGGCCGTCACTGTGTGGGTCTGCTTGTCGCCATATTTTCAGCGTCAACCGCATGCGTCATGTCCTGCCTGGAGGCCCTGTCTGACCATTCCTAGGGCGTGTTTGCCAAATGGGACCGAGACAGGCGAGCCCGATGGCATCGAGGCCGAGGAAGAGAGCGCAGACGAACTGGAGGTTCGTCGAG
>CAKZKQ010000485.1 GCA_937123825.1 uncultured Pseudomonadota bacterium | reverse complement strand
GTCCCGTCGCCCGACGGCCCGATGATGCCGATCTCGTCGTCGGCGATGCTCAACGGGTCAAAGACCCGCCTGCGCTCACCTCAACTATAGAGAATCTCAAGGTCTAAGAGATGGCACTTTCCAGTGCCCATCTCTTGAGAGTCACTGTTGTGACTCCAAGCCTTTCGATTCTCTCCCTCGACACCATCGAACTCGTCGGAACTCGGTTCCAATTGTCAGACAGAACCTAGGCATCCAGATGGGGACCTGCACGACAAGAGTTCTGGAAGGTCCCAGGAAAGTGCCAGGGAGCGTGCTGCGAGTGCCTGGGATGGGCAGCGACTGTGGGGTTCAGTTGAGGAGTGAGACGCCTGTGGCGGCTTGGCTGGTGCGCCACAGCATGTCGGTGGTCACACGGTCGGTTTCAAACGGTTTGCGCTCAAGGGCAATGGCCTTGCCCTTGGTGCCGTTGTTCTTGGGGCCGTACAACACCCCCGATTTGGCGTCCGGGCTCATCATGCCAATGAGCAGGCCCATGGCGCCATCCTCGGCCGATTGCATCATCAGCGGCGTAACGACCTTCATCATCGTGTTCACGAAGAAGCCCATGTTCATGTGGTCGCCGAGGCTGGTATCGGAGCCTCCTGGGTGTGCGCAAACGGCGCGGACTTTGGAGTTTTGCTTCTTGAGTCTATCGGCGAGCTCGTACGTGAAGACTGAGTTGGCCAGTTTGGTTTGGAAGTAGCGATAGAAGCAGCCACCTCGCATCATCTTGAGTTCATTGCCGCCCAGGTTGCCCCCGTTTTTGCCAAAGTACTTTTCTTCAAGCGTGTCTTTGGGCGTGTGGAGGCGTCCCAGGCTGCTGTGATTGACGATCCGGGCGTCGCCGTTTGCGGCCGCTTCGGCTTCCAGCAGGGGGAGCAGCTCTGCGGTGAGCAGGAAGTGGCTCAAGTGGTTGGTCTGCATCTGCGTGTCGTAGCCGTCGACGGTGGCTTCGTCTGGGGTCGCCATGATCCCGGCGTTGTTGCTCAAGCAGTAGATTTTGTCGTATCGGCTCTTGATTTCGCCTGCAGCCTTCCGAACGCTCTCAAAATTCTGCAAGTCGCACTCGATGGTGACAAATTTCCCGTTGGGGACCGCTTTGCGCAGTGAGTTCAGCATGGTGTCCACGCGTTTGGAGGGACGGTTGAGCAAGACGGCTTCGCCGCCCTTCTCTGCAACCGTGCGCGCAGCGACGAACCCTGTTCCGCTTGTGGTCCCCGTGATGACAAAGACTTTGCCGACGACCTGGGGGAGGGTGTTTTTGAACTGATGGAAGTGTTTGGTTTTTGGCATGGGACCGGCTCCTTTTCCCGTCTGTATTGCGCTCACAATGTGGACAGCCAGAGCTTCTAGAGCAATTTCAGATCGCGCCAAATGGCATTCAGATCGTGTCAATCTGGGAGCGTCGCGGGAAGGTGTGATTTGGAGCCACCCTGAAGAAAGCCCGACGTCTGCGCTTTGGCGTGAGATTTTTTGAGCAGCTTTTGGAAGCGCGCCGCTGGATCCCAGAATGGCGCTTTGGGTTTGCAAACCCCGGCCCGGTGGGGGGCTGTCATTGTGGCTTGGGGGTTGGGGTGGGGTCGCCTTCTGTGAGGACGGCGTGCCGGAGGCCTCGAAACCCTATCTCCTCGGGCGATTCGGCGGTGCGCTTGTGCCAGATGAGCACGGGCTTGAGCGTTGGGAGTTCGATGGGGGGCGAGCAAGTGTGCAGGTTGTGGTGTGCGGCGAGCCATTGTGCGGCGCGGGTGGGCAGGGTGGTTGAGAGGGGCTCGGTGGTGAGCAAGGGGGAGAGCGCTCCGAAATGCGCGACTGTGGCTCGGACCCTGCGTTTGCGGCCGTGGGCTGACAGCACCTCATCCACCAGGCCCCGGCTGCCGCCGTAAGGGGCAAGGAGCACGTGGTCCATTGCGCAGTAGGACTCCAGCGTCATGGGCCCTTGGTCATCCAATGGGCGGCCAAGGACGACGCGAAAAGGCTCGCCGGGGAGCGGTTTGTATAGAAGTTCTGGGGAACGTTGGGGTGTGTCGATGCCCAGCGCCACGCTCGTGTCGAGCCTCAAGGCGCGCGCCACATCGTCGCTGCCAAGCGGCGCGACCACCTGGACGTTGACCCCCGGAGCGTCGCGCCGCAACACCTCAAGCAAGCGGGGCAACCAAAAGGCCGTGATGCTCGCCGCGACTTTGAAGGTCTGGCTCGACGTCTGGGGCTCAAAGTGGTTGCGCTTCTTGAAGACCACCTCCAGGGCATTGAGGGCCAGACGCGTGTGTTCCAGAAGCTCATCTCCAAAGGGCGTGCGGACCATTTTGCGGCCGTTCATCACCAGGAGCGGGTCTTCAAAGTGCTCTCGCAGCGCGGCCAGGTTGTGGCTGAGCGCCGACTGCGTGCACCCGAGCGATTGCGCCGCCTTCGACACGCCTTGCTGATCCAGCAGCACGTGGAGGGCCAGCAAGAGGTTGTGGTTGAGCTGTCTGAGGTATCGGTAGTTCATGGGGAGTTGAGGGAGGGTTTGGTCGAACGATCGCCGTGGATGGTCCACCTATGCATTTTACTCATGAGAGGGGCCAGAACAAATCACTTCTGCTCAATGTGTCG
>CAKZKQ010000484.1 GCA_937123825.1 uncultured Pseudomonadota bacterium | reverse complement strand
CAATGATGAGGCTCAGGGGCCTCAGGACGAGCGCAGCCATAGCAGCGCTATTGCAAGCGAGTTCTGTGGTTCCTGAGGCCATCAGGGCCGTCCCAAACACGTGGCGAAGGGACGTTCCAGGCTTGTGGCGAAGGGTTGTCCCAGATTCAGAAGATGGGTGCGTCAAAGTCCTCCTTGGGGCCTTTGCTTTCGATGCGGTCGGCGGTCCAGACGCCGCCGTCGGCGTTGTCGTCGCCGTAGCCCCAGCGCCCTTCGAAGGATTCTCCGTCGGCGCCCATGATGAAGTAGCCGGTGCCGCGCACTTCGCGCACGGCTTTGCTCATGTCGCCAGGCTGGGTCCACTCAAAGTAGAGGATGCCGCCTTCGAGGGTGCCTTCGAGGGAGCCATTTTTGTAGGAAAACGTTCCGGTGACTTTGGTCCCGGCCTGTTTCAACTCCATGTTCTCGTACTGGGGGGAGTACCACTTGCCGTTGAACGTGGCGCCGGGGGGCATGGCGCGGGGTTCGAGCTTTTGGGGGCCACCGCAGGCGGCCATCGCCATCATCAACACCGCGCTGGCCATCGCCAGCTTCACCACCAGACTCATCGTCACCTTGTCGCGCATCGCTCACACCTTCCAGACAAGCAGGAACCAACATATTGAGGGGTCATTTGTGCGGTTTGCATCATCTGCGATGCACCCGGGACCACAGTGGAAACCCATTTATGGCGTTTCTTTATGCCACAGGGCAGCCGATCGCAAGTGCTCACCGCCGCGGCGAGGACTGCACGGGCCGCTCGTTGAACCACTCGGGGCCCAGCAGCCCTTCCATCATCGTGCGGATCCGGGGGTTGAGGCACATCAGCGACAGTTCATCGCGGTTGATGTAGGCCACACGGACGCTGCGCACTTCGGGACGGGCGATTTCCAAGCGGACTTTGTGCCCTTCGACTTCCACTTTGACGCCACCGGCGCCATCGCTCAACAAAAGATCGTTCTGGAGGGAGCGCAAATGGCGGACGATTCGAGTCGCGCGCCCCAACCTGGGGTCATTGAACGCCTCGAAGTTCTTGTTACGGCTGAAGCTGCCTCGGTCGGTCAGCATCCGCTCCACCATTCTGTACATCAACTGCTGCATGGTCCCCCTCAGGACGTTTCGCTCCAGGGCGTGTTTGCAAAATAGGACCGAGACAGGCGAGCCCGATGGCATCGAGGCCGAGGAGACGAGCGCAGGCGGGTCAGTAGACCCGTTGAGCATCGATGACGACGGGATCGTTGTCATCGGGCCGCATGTCGATGGGAGATTTTGCAAACACGTCCTAAGGGGAACTATAGCATAGACAAGCTCGGCGACGGGCATCAAAGGTCATCGGCGGACTTGATCAGCTCTGGCACAAAGTGTTTGCGCACCTTGATCAAGCTCGACGTCTTGCCCCTCAACTCGCCCACAATCGCATCGCCGCCTGGGACACCGGTCGAGCCTTTGACCAGCTCCTCGGGGAACTCAAAGACATCGACCTTGCGCTCGTCTTTGGGCTCCTGGGCCACAGCGGGCACAACCGCCGACAACACCAACGCGGCCGCCGCCGCACCACAACACACCTTCTGAATGATTTTCATGACGTCTCCTCTCTACCAAGGTTTGGCTTGAAATGGATTTTACGGGGCCTGAGCCCTTGCGCTGGGGTTTGAACGCCGCCACCACCCAAACGATCTACTTTAAAATACGAACCCCATTCGCATCGGTCCTCCGAATGGGGTAAACCTGAATGCACATGGCCATGGCCGTGATTGGGGATGCGCCTTGCGGGGCGAGATCCTTTACCTGACGTTTGTCTCATCAAGGCGCTCAGTGTCCTTGCTGATGGTGGGTGCGCCTGCGCTTTGCGGTGTGGGCGCACCCACGACAACACCTTCAACCCCAGCCCCCAGGAACACGTGGGCCAGAAGCATCGCATCCGCAGGCGTCTCCAGCGCCACCTGGGACAGTTGGCCCCAAAACGCCACGAGCCCATGGCACCGCCCTGGCCCAGGCGCCGCTGGAAGCACTGGCCGCAGGAGCTGCGCCATTGGTGTGCGCTGGCTGGTGGGCATCGGCTTGAGGATCTGGGGCCGTGGCAGCTCAACCATGCGCTTTACCCTGCCCTGCCGGACCACCGCTGGGCGTCGTTGCGCGGCGAGCCTTTGCACATGCTGGCTTTTTTGTTGGGGGCGGTGGCTCTTGGCGAGTCGCACCACAGTCCGTCCTCGGTGTTGGTTTACACGCGCGCTCGGACATGGCCGCGCTGCGGCGCGCTCTACCAGTGGGACATGAACGCCCCGTTGGTGTTGACGCCGGTGGCCCCTTCATTGGCACGCTATCTGGCCGTTCACCGCGCCCACGGTCCACACGAAGCGCTGGATGTGCTGGGGGGTTGGCCGGGGCAAGACGACCAGGAGCATCCTGGGCGCCTATTGCCGTTGGCGCTGTGGTTGATGGTGCGCATGGGCCAGCAGCACCCTCCTCGATCATTGACCCAACGTGCTGCGCGGGCGCTGGCCAGTGTGCAAGGCCTCCACGGTCCCCACTTGAGCGTGGCCCGTTGGATGGCCTACGCCCATGGCTTGACCGACGTACCGCCTGGCTCAGAACGTTTCCGGCAGCACCCTGCGGTGGTTGGCGCTGCGGCCTGGGCACAAACACTGCGACCCACATCCTTTTCCCCTGAGTTTGTTTCCGAAGGAGCATCATCGATGGATCATCAAAGAGCGTTTGAAGCGGCGGTCTCCAGCGCCGAGCGTCAGTTTGGGCGCGGCGTGCTCAAGAGCGTGGCCCAGCTTGCCCAGGAAGAACCTCTGGAGGTCTTCTCCACGGGTTTGCTGGTGTTGGACAAGGCCTTGGGCATCGGCGGTTACCCTCGGGGTCAGATCGTGGAGGTTTATGGGCCAGAGGCCAGCGGCAAGACGACTCTGGCTCTGCACGCCATCGCAGCCGCCCAGCGCGCCGAACCAGACAAGCGCTGCCTCTACATCGACGCCGAGCGCGGCTTCAACGCCCAGTGGGCCACGGCGCTGGGCGTTGACGCCGAGCGCCTCTATATCAGCCGACCGGACAGCGGCGAGCAGGCGCTGGAGTTGCTGGAGATGACGGTCCGCTCGGGGGGATGCTCGCTGGCGGTGGTCGACTCGGTGGCGGCGTTGGTCCCGCGCGCCGAAATCGAGGGGGATATGGGCGATGTGCACATGGGCTTGCAGGCCAAGCTGATGAGTCAGGCCATGCGCAAGCTCATCGGGGTCGTATCGGACACCCGCACCACGGTCATCTTCACCAACCAACTGCGCACAAAAATCGGCGTCATGTTTGGCTCTCCCGAGACCACCACCGGCGGCAAAGCCTTAAGGTTCTACGCCGGCGTTCGCATGGACGTCCGCCGCATTGGCGCCATCAAAAAGCAGTCGGAGCAGATCGGCACGCGCCACCGCATCAAGATCGTCAAAAGCAGCTTTGGCGCCCCGGCCCAGGTCGAGGCGGACCTCCTCTTTGGACGCGGCTTTGATTTGGCCAGCCAGGTCCTGCATGTGGCGGTCGAGCAGGGATTGATGACGCGCTCAGGGTCCTGGTACGTGCATGACGGTGAGCACCTTGGTCAGGGGGTGCAGGCAGCTTCACAGGCGCTTCGAGACCAACCGGCGCTGCTGGAGTCGCTGCGCCAGCAGCTCATCTCGGGCTGAACCCCACAAAGGCCGCCAGCGTTTTGCAAAGTGCGCGGCGCACAGCCCTGCCCAGGCTTGTGCGCTGGGCTTACGAACGATTTTAACGCTTCTCAAAGACGGCGATCACGGGGAGGTGATCGGAGCGCCCGGCTTGGAGGACTTCGGCGTTGAGCGGCACCAGCGCGGGGTCATAGACGATGTGGTCAAGCCGGGAGTGGACCTGACCCACGCTGGTGGTCCAGCGCCAGGTGTCGGCCTCGGGGGCAAATTGGGGCAGGACCGACACCAGCCCGCGCTCTCTGAGGAAAGACACCGCCGCGCCACCTTCGTTCTCGTTGAAGTCGCCCACGATCAAGGTGGGCATGTCGTCCTCAAGGGATTCCACAAAGGTCTCAATGGAGTCTTTGCGGATGGGTCCGGTGGTGAAGTAGCCACTGACAACGCTGCCCTTGTCGCTGATGGCTGGCCGCAGGTGGACCTGGAGCACCTGAACGGGTCCAATCGGGGAGTCCACCGTCACTCGCCAGGCGGGAAACCACCCGCCTTTGGGCGGCATCAGTGGTTGGTCGGCTTCAAAGGGGGTTTTGGAGAGCACCGCCATGCCGCCCGCTCCCGATGAATGCAAAAACGCCATGTGGTGGGTGTCTTCAAAGGCCTCTCGCAGGACGCTCTCCCAGGCCGGGGTCGTTTCCTGCAAAAAGATGACGTCACAGTCCCCCTTGGCGATGGCCTCAAGCGTGTCCTGGTCACCGGCCAGGCCATAGTTGACGTTGTAGGTCATCACCCGCAGGTGGGGCTGCTGCCCGTCGGAGGCGCGAGGCTTCAATTCGGCCCCGGCGCAGCCCCCAAGCGCCCCCACAACCACCGTCAACAACGTCGCAAACCACACGCTCGGTCTTCTACGCATCCGCATACTGTCTCCATCGATGGCCCAGCGGCTGGGCTGGGCGAGTCTGATGGAGGGAGCAAACGCGCTGTCGGCGCAAAAGTTCTACCAAAGGCGCATTTAAAACGACTCGGTGGGGTTTTCAGGGGCGTTGATGGCGCCCCCGATGCCAAATTGGGCGGTGACGCGGTCGGTAAAGTAGAGCCTGTAGACATCCCCGACGCGGACATTGGTCGGGGCGCGCTCTCGTGCGGTGCGTCCGACGATGGGATTGAACTCAAAGCGGCTCCATCCATCCCCATCAAAGGACGCGGCAAAGCCCACACCGGTCTCGGCGCCGCCCACGCTGGCCAATCCGGTGTAGACCAGCCGAAAAACCTGCCGCCCTGAGCCCATCGTGGCCACGCGGACCTCGGGATCTTCGACCCCACCGGCGTCCCAGCATGCGGTCCCCTCCCCTGCGGCATCCAAACAGTCGGTTCCAGGCCCCAGAATCACTCCATCGCGCTCAAAAAGCAGGTCATCACCGGCCGTAGCGCGCATGATCGACGCCCCCACGGGTTCATCGGCGCCGTTGTCGGCGGGGCGAGCATGGTAGTAGAGGTGAAAACCGCCCGGGACGGAGACCAGAGAGGGTCCGCCGATGCCTCCGGCCTCGGCATCGCCCTCGGGAAAGAGCAGCGGCACGGGCCGAAGCTCAAAATTGACGCCGTCGGTGCTGGTGGCCAGCGCGATCCCCTCCTCTTCGCCCACTTCCACGACCATCAAGTAGCGTCCAGCGAACGCAATGACGCTGGGCGCGCCCAATTTTCGCCCTTGTGCGTCCGATTCGAGGATGATCTGGGGTGTGGTGAAGTTCTCTCCGGCGTCTGAACTGGTGGCCAGCGCAATTTTGGAGGTGTCTTCGTCGGTGTTTTCCTGGGCAAAGAAGAGATCAACCTGTGCGCCGGACACCAACGCGGACGGATCCAAGGGCGTCACCGCCTCATCGGGGTCGATGACAAAGTCGGGCAGCGCTTCATCCTGCCCAGAGACCTTCTGGTAGGGGATCACACCGCGGTTTGGCAGGTTGTCACCGCCGCCTTCGGGGCCTCCAGCGGCGCCGCAGGCGGTCAACAAGGCGCACACCATGGCCAAAGGGGCGCTTTGGACGCTCAAACGCTTCAAAAAAGGAATCGACACGTCAACGCCCCCCCAAGCAAATGGCCCTGGGCCGTGTAATCGCCCACAGGATCGGCCGGATCGTCCTTTTGATAGACCCGCTGGGGCATGACGATGTACTGGACGGCCAGATCGAGCACGATGGGCCGAGGGAAAATCTCGGTCCAGTCCGAAAACCGCAGGCCCAGACCCGCCGAGAGGCCATGTTTGTCGTTGTCGACAAAGTTGGTGGCCCCCCTTTGGTCCGGCGCAGGGGTCGGTTCATAAAAATACCCGCCTCGGAGGGTGACGCCAACCTGCTCACCGTCGACCGCCACCCACTCCGCCCCCACCCGGGGCACCAGGATGTCACGAAAGTTGGGGTCTTCGGGCACAGCGGAGGGCGGAATCTCCAGCGGGAGCCCCGGAACATCCAGATTGACCGTCACGGTGGAGGTCGGCGTGGGGAACTGGCTCCATTGCAGCCACGTCAAATCGGCGGACACCATCCAACGCTCGGCTTCATAGGCCCCGCCAAGGGCAATCTGGCGCGGTGAAAAGAGGTTTGTGTTGACCGAGCGCACCGAAAACGAGCCGTCCTCGGCGATCACCGTCTGTTGGTCCCCAAAGACCACGTCGCCGCGAACCGCCACCGCCAGATCAATCGACAGGCTGAACTCTTCTCGCCATGTCAGCCCAAAGCGCCAGGGCCCGGGGGCGTAGAGAAGCCCAAAAGAGGGATACCGCACCGCAGGCAGCGCAACGTTGATGGCGCTGAGCAACTCGGTATCCCCCACATCCGAGGCGCTGACGATGCCGTCGATGTCCACCTGACCGGCGGTGTCGGAGAGGAAGGTGAGCCCAAAGCCCAAAAAGAGGTCATCCAAGACCTCGACCGAGCCGCTGGCGGTGATGACCAGGCGCTGGGGACGGTTGTCGTAGAGCGCAAAACGGGGCTGGCGCTGGGGCAGCGCCCTGACCCGGGTGATCCGGGAGTCGGGCAGGTAGATCCCCACAGAAAACGCCAGACGGCGCCCCAGGAGCTTGCCGGGCAGCGTCATCCCTCCCTGGAACCCCGCGGGTTCATCCACCCCCAGGTCGCCGCCGTTGATGCTCAGGCTGGGCTTGACGGCGATGTAACCAAGCTCAAGGCGCAGGCCATCGAGGCGCGCCAACGCGGCGGGGTTGTAATAGTTGGCCGAAAAGTCGTCCACCGAAGCCGTCGCCGCGCCCCCAAGGCCGATGGCGCGAGCGCCAAAGCCAAAGGCGTCCAGCGGGTTGGCCGCCGCGTCGTGGGCCACCATCGTGCAGCACCCCACGAGCGCCGCGACGCCGCACAGGACCGGTCCCAAAAGTCGCCTCATCACAGTTGCACCCCCACTTCAACGGCCCAGAAGAAGATGTTGCCCTGATGGCTGATGGACGGCACGCCGGGGTTGTCCACCATCAACTCGTCGGTGAGCGCTTCGGGGTCTTTGGTGCTGGTGCGTTGGGGCATGTGGTGCCATTGGAGGGCCACATCAAACGAGAGTTGCTCCCAGATCACGCCCAGGCCCAGCGCCGAGATGATGCGGTTGTTGTCCAGATAGTTCTCATTGCCAGTCTGCTGCGGCACGGGGGTGGGCTCAAAGGCGATCCCGCCGCGCGGCTCAATCCGCCACTGGCCGCTGGTGTGGGCCCATTCGACGCCCAGACGCGGGGTGATGGTGTCGGAGAACCCTGGTGGAGGCTGCGCAGGGAAGTCATCGGGGACGGCGGTGTACTCGATCGGGCTGGGAAAGCGGCTCCACTGCTTCCAGGTCGCTCCAGCGGCGATTTGGAGGGTCTCGGTGGGCATCCATGAGACCTCAGCGGAGACCTGCCGGGGATCGTACTGGGCCACGCCGGTCAGATTGAGCACCGGGATGGGCAGCGTGAATTGGTCGCCCAGATCGGCGCTGACGGGGATCGAGAAGTTGGCCACCGACTCGCCGTGAAAGGCCACCGCCGCCGAGAGCCACGGCGTGGGCTTGATCAACATGCCCAGCACGGGGGCATAGTCGGCCACAACCTCATCCTGCACGCTCGACCCGATGCGGCCCTCGTCGTTGGGCGCCACGTCAATGGCGCCGCGCAGCTCGGCCAGCGCAATAAAACCGGCGCCAAAAGAGAGCCAGTCGGTCGCGCGAATGCCCAGCGCCCCCTGGATGCTGACGGTCTGGGAGCGGTTGCTGACCAGGACAAAGTCTTCGGTGCCGGGGCGCGGCAGGTCGGCGATGATCACAGAGGTTTGAGGCAGGACAAAGCCCAGGCCGAGCGTCAGGCGCCGCTCAAGGACGCCACCAAGCGGAATCGGCGCACCAAAGCCCAACACCAGCGCCGGGATCTCCTGGGTATCCACGTCCTGGCCGTTGATCTCCAGCAAAAAATCTCCTCGCCCAAAGCCAAGCGAGAAGCTGGCGTGGCGCTCAAAGGCCAGCGCCGCCGGGTTGTAGTAGACGGCGCTGTGTCCTCTGGGGTGGGACACCACCGCGCCAGCCATCCCCGCGCCACGGGCGCCGTATCCAAACAAATCCACCACGCTGGCCGTTGCGGGCTGAGCCAGCCCCCACGACAGCGCCAGGCACGCCACAAACGCGCCCCATCGCATGCGCTCCATTGCATTCCCCCTGGGCATTTGCACCCCATCACATTGGCAAACCCTCAGGGGCTTTGACAACCGTCAGACCCAACAAAGCGCCGCCCTGGCGGTCTACCGTCGGGCTCAAAGGCGCACCTCTCGGGCGTTGAAGCGCATCTGGGAGAATGTTGGGTGGGGGATAAGCGTTTGACATGTGGTGTCCAAACCATGAATCTATAAAGCAGGTGAACTCAGGCCCACGCATCCCGTCAGGCTCCCCCTCCTGCTCCACAAAGAAGCCCTAAGAGCGATGACACATGGCGCGTCAGCCCACGCATCACGTCTCGATCACCCATCGTACCCCGCGGCGTTTCCACACCATGGCGCGCCCGGTGCAATCCAAAATCAAGCGCGTCCGCCTGGACCGGGAACAACTGAAGATCTTCCTGAGCGGGAAGGCCATCTTTGTCCTGATGTTCTTCGCGCTCGTGTTGATGTTCAGCCCCTACGTTCTGGTTGGGTTCATGACCCCTGAGGAGCGCGACTCGATCGCCGAGTTGCACCGCAACCCAGAAGCGATGCGCATGCTCTATCTCCTGATCATGTGCAAAATGGTTGGCTTGGGCTCTCTCTTCACGTGCATGCCGCTGGTCAAACATTGGTTCTTTGACCGCAAGCGCGAGTCGGCCATCATGTCGCTCGAACCTGCCCCCGAGAAGATGAAGTCCCCCTCGCTGAGCGTGGCCCAGCGCGTGGTCTTGACCCACGGCGCCGTGGCGCACGGCCGCGTGGTTGAGGTCAAGTGGCCCAACGTCACCGTGCGTTATCAGGGGCCATGGGGCGAGCGCCATACGCGCAAGCTGCGGGCAAGCCGGGGGGTGAAAGAAGAGCCCAGAGTGGGCGACGAGTTGCCCTTGCTGATCGATCCCCAGGCCCCAGCCGAGGTCGTGGCCCCTTCCCTGCTTGAGGTGATCTTTGAGGATCTCGGGGAGATCCTCGACGTGCGCCCTGAGCCGCGCGAGTTGGCCCACCGCCTTGAAGGACCTGAGCCCGAGGGTCCCGAGCGCCTGGAGTTGCGCTCAACGCTTCACCCCATCAAGCCACCGATGCTCTTGTCGTTTCGGCGGCGCCTGAGCGGTCGGCGCCAGTTGACGGCGCGGGTGGGATCACTGCAACTCGACGGCTGCGTGCTGGTGCAGCGCATGGAACCGCACGGCAAGCAGACCCGCGTGGCGCTGGACGAGCCTTTTGTGGTCTCTTTGGCGGTGTGGTTGTTGGACGAAGAGCGCGCGGAGTTGAAGGTCTCGATTCGAGCCCGTGGCGACCGCACCAGCAAAGAGGCCATCCGCTGGCGCACGGAGTTGTCCCAGCGCCAACTCAGCCGGGCGCTGCCGCTGAAACAAGCCGAGGGGCTGCCCTACCTTGAGGCCCAGGATTTCGAGGCCATCTGGCCCATCCTGAAGTTCCACGCCAGCGCACATGGAGACGATCTGTCCAAGGCGCTGGATTTGTCGCGCAGCGTCGCGGCGCCGCCTGCCAGCGAGCACGAAGAGGTGGCCGCGGTCGAGGCGGTCGAGCGCCAGAGCGCCTGAAAGAGGCGCCAGGGAGCTTGCGGTCGCGGTTTTGAGGGGATTTCAGGAGTCGGACTTCTTCTTGCGGCGTCCAAAGATGGGCTTGGTGAGGATGGAGCGCAGACTCTTGACGCTGACGTCGGAGGTCAGCAGCCTGGACCACGACGCGTCGTCTTCCTCAGAAGGGCCATCGTCGTCCTGCACCACATCGGTCAGCAGATCTTTGCTCAGGAGTGTGCGGATGTTTTGAACGCTCACGGGCCGTTTGAGCAACTCCTTCCAACTGACATCGTCCATGTCAGCCTCGCTGCGTCCGGCCAGCGAGATCTCCTTGCGCATCAGCGCCCGCACATTCTCGGTGTTGGCCTCTGACTTGAGCAGCTCTCCCCAGGTCACATCGCTCTCATCGACGGCGTCGGCCCCTTGCGATTTTGTCACAGCGGGCTTGGCGGACCTGACGGGTGTGGCGGGGCGAGCCGCTTTGGGCCGCGGGGTGACACGCGGACGGGGGCGGGGTGTGGAGCGTTTGTTGGGGCGAGGAACGGGGGCGCCCTGGCGGCTGATGGGTCCAAGCGGGGTGTCGAAGCTGCTGGGCGCGTCGCGCAGCTCTCGGAGCTTGTTCATCAGCATTTGGGTGGGGGCCTCGGGGCCTTCGTAGGCGGCGGTGATGAAATCGGCCGCAAACGGCTTGCGCAGGCCGGGTTGTTCGAGCGTCTCTTTGACTTCGTAGATCAGAAAGTTGCAGCGGCTTCCGGCGAGCTTGAGCTTCAATGAGCGCGCCACGGCGGCCGAGTCGGCTTTTTTGGGGATGTGTTCGATGACCACCGACCAGGGCCGGACCGAACCAATGACCGCCAACGCCAACACCCCCTGTTTGGCATGCAACACTTCGAATTCGCGCCCCAGGACGCTCTCCAAGACCTTGAATCGATTGGAATTGGGGGTAATCACCAAAACCGAACGTTTGACCATGCCACCAGACTCCGTGACCTCGACGGGACCGCCACCCAACCGCTGACCGCGCCATCCCCGAAGACCATCCAGCATCGGGTGTTCCATCGACGTCGCGGCGTTGTGATTGAGGGGTCGCATCCAACCATGCATTGCTCTCGTTTCATACCTTACCCTACATCCTGGACGATGACCAGATGGCGCTCAACGACGCGCTTGAAGCAAGAGGTTCCGAGGCGTGGTGGAGCGGGTGCAAAAAATACCCAGGTGCGTTTCAAGACCTTGTTCTTGCAGAAAAAGGGCGCGGTCGAGCACCAGCCACAGCTCCAACGGTCTGCGAAAGAGGTGGCGCACCAATTCCAGGCGTTGAACATGCTCGGCGCGTTGCCAGCCGAGGGTTTCCCAGCGGTCCCAGTCCGCGCTCTGGGGCAGCACAAGGTCGCGCTCGGCGAGGATGGTTTGGACAAAGTCGCCAAAAGGCAGGCGCAGGCGCTTGCCGGGCACTTTTCCCACGGGCAGGCTGTGGTCCAGCAGCTCGGACATCAGCGCCTCGGCCCCCAGACGCCACGCAAGGCCTCTAAGGCGCGCTCGGACATCTCGGGCCGCGCCCACGACGGACTCTTGAAGGCACAGGCGCACCTGGGCGCGGGTCAACGGCATGTCGACGCTGGCGCCGGCCAGGGACAGGGGTTGGTAGGTGTCGGGTTCAAAGAGGTGGTAGCAACACGGGGCCAGCGCCAGACCGGCGGCGCCGCTGGACCCAACGAGTTTGAGCAGGCGGCGGTGGAGTCCACCGCAGGCGTGCAGCGCCACGGCAAAGACATCGGGGGCCAGCAGACCTTCGACGTCGGGTTCAAAGACGTCGTAGGTTTGAAACTGGACCTGGGCGCGCGCTTCGATGGCCATGCCTCGGCCAAGGCGACACAGCCGCGCTTCGCGCTCCACGCAGAGCACGGGGCGCCCCGCGCTGACGGCCAGTGTTCGTGCCAGGTGTCCTTTGCCGGCGCACCAGTCGAGGAGTCTGGGGGCAGTGTCGGCCCACGAGGACTGGGCGAAGGCCTCAATCTGGTCGCGCTTGCGGCCAGGGACGCCTCGAAGCGCGCGCTCGGCGGGCGCCTCCAGGCCGGGGTTGGAGGGCCAGCGGGGGACGGCGCAGAGATCGGGGATCTGGGCTGCCTGGGGGATGAACGGCTCCAGAAGCTGCACCTGGGCGGTCAGATCGCTGTCGATGGCCAGGATCTGCTCGGCGCCGAGGGCTTCAAGGGCGTTTTGGATGCCGGAGAGTGTTTGGAGCCAGTGGGGCCAGAGATTCTGGCGAGGCTCGGGGCGCCATAGTGGGGCGCAGTCCTTGAGGAGAGTGCTCAGAGCGGCGAAGCGCGCTTGGAGCGCGCTCGCGCCAAGGACAGGCGCCTTGATGGGGTTCATTCGATGATGGTCTCAACACTGTAACGGTTGACCGTAAAGCGGCTGAGCGCAAAAACGCGCACGCAGTAGATGCCGGATTGGGTCGACTCGATGGTGACTTCCTCAAAGTTGGGCCCGGCGTTGAAGCTGAAGCCCGCCAGGGTTTGGAAGTCGGGTTCGTAGACTTCCATGTCGATGTTGCCCTCAAAGTGGAAGTGGGGCAACCGAATGGTCAGGCTTTGGCCGGCGACCACGGGGACCGCAAAGAAGTCTTCGTCCTGGGCGGGGCCGCAGATGAAGCCCATCTGGCAGCGGGCGTTGATGCAGGTCAGCGGCTCGGCGCAGGTTTGCTGCTCGGAGCAGGAGCATCCGGCGGTGCCGGGCTCGCAGTTGTCCAGATCCAGGGGCAGGAAGGTGGCGGTCTCACAGGAGTCGTTGGGTTCGAGGATGTCGACCAGATCGCCGCAGTCTTCGGGCTCTTCATCAAACTCGACGATGAGCTCAATCTCGTAGTCGAGGTTGGGCCCTTCGGCGGTGCCGCTGATCTCCAGGAACCACTCGCCGGCGTTGGCCTCGTTGACGCGCAAGGGGCGGTCGTCCTGCAGGACGTCCTGGTTGGGATCTTCGATGTCGGGGAAGAGGAAGCCCTGGGGGTCTTCCGCGCCGCCGGGGCCGTAGAGGACGATGCCCAGGAAGGGCACGACGTTGTGGTCGTAGCGAACAATGACGTCCAGATCGGCGCCTGGGGGCACGGTGAAGCGGTAGACGTCATTTTCGTTGGTTTCAAAGAAGTTCTGGCGGCACAGGTGGGCGGTGGTGATGCCCGGCTCGATGAAAGAGGCCAGTTCAAAGTTCTGGTTGGGCTCAAAGGCGTCGTCTTCATCGCCGCAATCGCTGACACAATCGACTGGCTCGCGCACGCACTCTTGCACGTCGGTCTCGCTGCGCTCCTGGCCGCCGCGGCAGACGGTCACAAAGCGGGCCTGGGTGCCGCTGGGGTCACAGTCGTCCACAAAACCGCTGCACTCATTGAACTCGCCCCCCGCCACAATCTGACCTTCGGGGTTGCGCTGGCAGTTTTCGGTTTCGGTTTCAACGACCACCTGGCCGCCGGTGCAGCTGCTGACCTGACGGCTGCGGGTGCCGTTGGTGGCGCAGAGGTCGTCTTCATTGGTGCACTGGCCAAAGAGGCCTGGGTTGATGACGAGCCCTTCAGTGTCGCGCTCACAGTCCTGGGTGATGGTCGTGGGGGACTCGGCGCCGTCGGCGCAGACCACGCGCACGCGCTCTTGAACGCCGGTCTCATCGCAGCCGTTTTCAAAACCGCCGCACTGCCCAAACTCGCCCTCGGTCACCACCACACCATCGGTGTCGCGCTCACAGGCCTGGCTGGTGTCATCGTTGACCGCGCGGCCATCTTCACACACCACATCGGTCCGAATCTGAACGCCGGTCTCATCGCAAGCGCCCTCAAAGTCGCCGCAAGGTCCAAAGTCCCCTTCGGCCAGCACGATGCCGTCGGTGTCGCGCTCGCACTCTTCCTCGGCCTCCTCCTGAACCAGCTCGCCGTCCCGGCAGACCTCATCAAGACGAAGCGCCAAACCGGTCTCATCGCAGTCACTGGCGAAGTTGCCGCACTCTCCGGGTTCGCCCTGAGACACGATGGTGCCGTCGGTGTCGCGCTGACAAGCCTGGCTCACCAGCAAGTCCACCTCAGAGCCGTTCTCGCAGATCACGTCCGTGCGACTCTGCGTCCCGCCCTCATCACACGCGTCGTCAAATCCGCCGCACTCGCCAAACTCGCCCTCGCTGACCACCACATCGTCCGTGTCCCGACGGCAATCCTGCTCCAGCGCGACCTCGGTCTCGGCGCCGTCCTGGCAAACGACGTCCGTCCGGCTCTGCGTCCCGGTCTCGTCACAAGTCCCATCAAACCCACCGCACTCGCCAAACTCGCCCTCGCTGACCACCACACCGTCGGTGTCGCGCTCACAAGACTCCTCGACCTCCTGCGCCTGGGCTTCGCCGTCCACACAGACCGTGTCCTCGCGGACCTGCGTCCCGGTCTCATCACACTCGCCGTCAAAATCGCCGCACTCACCAAACTCGCCTTCGGCCAACACCACACCGTCGGTGTCGCGCTCGCACTCGGCCTCTTCGGTCTCTTCTGTGGCCGCGCCGTCACGGCACACCGTCACCGTGCGCTCCTGGCTCCCAGTCTCATCACACTCGTCGGCGAAATCGCCGCACTCACCAAACTCGCCTTCTGCAACAACTTCACCTTCCGTATCGCGCTCGCAGGCCACATCCACCGTGACCTCCACCACCTGGCCGTCTTCACAGACCTGGTCGGTGCGCTGCGCGGTGCCCTTGATGGCACACTCGTCGGCAAAATCACCACACTCCCCCAGTTGACCCTCTTCGACGACCTCACCCGAGGCAACGTCGCCGCAAGAGGCCGGGCCGTTGTTGGGGGTGTCGTTGTTGGGAGTGTCATTGTTGACATCGTTGTTGCCGGGATCGTTGTTGTCGATCTGGACATCCAGACCGCTGGCGGTCCCTCCATCACAGGCCGGTAATGCCCACACCAATAGCACGCTCAAAATCAAAAGCAGACGGAACACGACGTCCTCCAGAAATCCATATTTTGCCAGTTTCGCCCTCGTACCCCACCTTAGCACCAATCCCACACCGTCTCCATACCATTGGGATATGACGTGCCCCGAAAACACACTGTTGCGCCATGAGCGCTTGACGCGCGAGCATCTCAAGGCCACGTTCAGACATCTCAAAGAGGGTTCCACGCAAGACCTCCGGAGGACTCTGCCCCATGCGCCCATCAAAACCCGTTTTCGCAGCACTGGCCGCCCTGGCTTCGTTGTCGCTGGTCACGACGGCCTCGGCTCAGGAGACCGTGACGGTCGACAACCAAGATCGCGGCGGCATCTTTGGGGGCTTTGAGCTGGCGCTGGCCCAGTCCAACCTTGAACCCGTGACCGACACCGACATGGCCGGGCTGGGGGCTCAGATCGCGTTCCACCTTGGTTACCGCTTTGACTCGGGGCTGGGGTTCTCGGGAGGGGTCTCGGGCTCGGCGTTTGGCTTCAAGACTCAGGTCGGCAACCAAAAACTCGACACTGAAGTGGCGCTCGACACCCTCGACGCCAGCGCCTGGTATTTCCTGGACATGGGCCCCTCGCTCAGCGCCCACGTCCGTGCAGGCCTCCTGTCCACCAGCGCCACATCGGCGGTCGACACCTCCGCCCTTGGTTTTGGCGCCGTGCCTCAGGATCCAGCGGCGGCCGCCGCCTTGACCCCGCGCGCCGACGACGCGCTGGGCTTTATCCTGGCGGTGGGCATGGACATCGCCGCCCGACGCCACATGCGCGTCTTTGGTGACCTCGCGCTGCGCTGGTTGGGGACCTCTTTTGAGGATCTTGAGGGCATGGACGACACCCACACCATCATCGGTCTCTCCGTTGGTGTGGGCTGGATGCCCTGAAACCCAGCGCCCAACCATCCGTCACCGCCCACCTCCAACCCCGCCGTCCCTGCGCGCTGCGGCACGGGGCCGATTGTCTCCCACAATCTGGCCCATGGCCTTTGGACGTGGTACACCCTGGTTCGGATGCAAACACGTAGGGTGATCATGGAGATGAACCAACCCGTTTCGGCCAACAGATGTGCCCTCATAGGCATGGTCCACTTGCTGCCGCTGCCCGGCAGCCCCGGTTGGGGTGGCTCCATGGCTGAAGTGCTCGACGCGGCGCTGCGCGACGCCCAGCGGCTCATCGATGGTGGCTGCGACGCCGTCATTGTAGAGAACATGGGCGATGTGCCCTACGTCCCCCGAAAGGTCGCCCCGGAGACGCTGGCGGCCATCGCCATGGCCACCTCCCAAATCGTCGCGCTGGGCATCCCCACAGGGCTGCAAATCCTGGCCGCCGCCAACCGTCAGGCCCTCGGCGTGGCCGTGGCTGCTGGGGCGTCCTTCATCCGAGTGGAAGGCTTTGCCTACGCCCACGTCGCCGATGAGGGTTGGATCGACGCCTGCGCTGGTGACCTCCTCAGAGCACGGCGGAGCCTCGACGCGCGCGTCTCCATCTGGGCCGACGTCCAGAAGAAACACGCCTCGCACGCCATCACCGCCGACCTGAACATGGCCGACCTGGCCAAGGGCGCCGCCTTTTGCGGCGCTGACATGCTCATCGTCACCGGCTCTTCCACCGGCGAGCCCGTCTCGATCGAAGATCTTGAGGCCGCCTCCACCGCCGGGCTCCCCATCGCCATCGGCTCGGGCGTCACCGACAAGAACGCCGCGCGCCTGTCGCGCTTCGCCGACGCCCTCATCGTCGGCTCCTGGATCAAAGAAGAAGGCAACTGGCGCAACCCCGTCTCCTCCGACCGGGTCGAGCGCCTGCGCGCCCTGGTTTAGACCATCCTTGGCCCGTCCGTCGTCAGCGCTCAAACAAAACCCAACCATCACCACCGCGAAGGGGCCCCTGTGGGGGCGCCGAGTAAGATGACCCTGCCCTCATTTGATGGACTTGATCCGGTCGCGGTAGATGCCGGGCACAGATCCGGGGATGATGGTGGCCCCCACGGCGCGCTCGTAGAAGTCTGTGGGGCCTGCACCGCCGATGATGGCGTAGGCGTAACCCTCTTGCCACAGGGCCTCCAGCGCCGCCACAAGCAGGCCAGTGCCGATGCCGCGTCCTCGGGCGTCTGGGCAGACCCCGGTGGGACCAAAAAAGCCTTTGCGGGTGACATCGTAGCAGGCAAAACCCAGCATTCGCCCTTCTTCAACGGCCACAAAACACGCCAGCGGTGATCTGGCAAAGGCCACCGCGCACTCGCTGGCCCACCCTGGCCAGAAATGCGCCTCGACCCAGGCCACCACCTGATGGCGCTCATAGCTGCCTGCACGCCGGATGACGACGCCTTGCTTGGCCAGCACCTCAAGACGGGCAGCGGCCGGGGGGAGATCGTAGAGCTTGACGAGCATGTCGGGCATTTGAAGGGCTCCTTTTCTGGGTGCCTGTTTTTGGAGTGTGGCGATCAAGTTTGATGACGTCGAGGTGCGTTGGCGCATCCAGGGCGTGTATTTTGAATATATTATGATGGATGATTGAATGGGGGGGACGTTGTTGCGTCAAAGGAAGCCGGACCACTGTGCTTTGGAAAGGACATGGGACAGTGAGGAGCGACCCGACATGAGGCATGCGATGAAACGATGGTTATTTGGCGGTCTGGGCCTGACCGCATTTCTGTGCGCCGCTCCAGCGGCGATGGCCCAACAACCGCACGATGCCTACCAGGACGCCGACGAGGTCGTCCTTGAGTCCAATCGACTGCACGTCGACGACTTTGATCTGGAGGCCGTCATGGGGCTCATCCAGGATGATCGGGTGGACGACGCCCGGCACCTGGAGGCGTTCATCAACGACGCCAACGGCATCAACAACGTGGACATAGACGGCGACGGTTACATCGACGCCATCGTCGTCCGCGAGGTCGAACGCAACGAAGACGTTGTCTTTGAGTTCCTGGCCGTGCCGTCATCCAAACCTGGCGGCGCCATGGCGACGGTCGCGTCGATCACCTTCACCAACGCCGCAGAAGACCAGATGGAGATCGTCGGGCGCTACCCGACCTACGTCCATCCGCAGGTCTACACAACCACCGTCGTGCACTGCAATCGGCATGGTTTTGTGACCTGGGCCTACTACACGCCTCGGCCTTATTACACCTTTGTCTACCACCCCAGCCGCTATCCTCGGCGCGCTGTCTATCGCCGCGGGGTGCTGGTGCACCACCGCACCACCTTCCGGCGGACCTACCCGGTGCGGCGCGTGGTCCGCGTCCACGGCAGCCGCGTGACCTACCGTCGCGCAGCGCGGCGCCCGGCCGCACGCCACCGCTACACCGCTCGCCGCGCCAACACGCGCCGTGGTGTCACCACTCGCCGCCGGGTGACCACCACACGGCGCGCCACCAGCCGCAGGGCCAACTCGCGACGAGCGGCACCGTCACGTGCGGCGCGCCGCTCGGCGTCTCGTCGGGAAGCACCGCGCTCAGAGCGCCGGGACGCCAACCGCACAGAGCGCCGCAGCGATGCGCGCTCCAACCGCCGCGGGGGTGAGGCCAGCTCGGAGCGCCGAGATGGCGCGCGCTCGGGCAACCGCGACAGCGCCCGCTCCAACCGCAGGGACAGCGCCCGCTCGGGCAACCGCAGCGATGCGCGCTCAAACAATCGCAGCGGCGCGCGCTCGGGCAACCGCGACAGCGCCCGCTCCAACCGTCGGGACAACGCCCGCTCGGGCAACCGAAGTGGCGCGCGCTCCAATCGGCGCGACGCCTCCCGACGCTCCAACCGTCGAGGCGCCAGCCGCCGCTCGACGACCCGAGGCCGCAGCCGTGGCAACTCGCGCCGTGGCTCATCGCGCGGGCGCAGCCGCAGCCGCCGCTGAACCCCATCCTCTGCCCCAACATCCCCTTTGAAGCACTAAAAGTCAGCGCGGCCACCCCGGGTGGGTTGTCGCGGTGCGCTTTGACGTGGACAATGGCGACACACGCAGGCCAAGACGCCGCGGTGCGTGTGACGGCCGCGGCGCGCTGCGGTCGCGCAACCCAACCCCATGCGGATAGGACGACAAAGAGATGGCACTTGATCAGGATCAGTTGGACGAAGTGCGGGACATCTTCGGACACTTTGACCGGGATAAGAACGGGACCATCGACGCCGGCGAGTTCAAAGCGCTGCTCGAAGCGTTGGGGGCCGATATGGAGCCAGAGGCGATCGAGATCGGCCTGTCCATTGTGGACTCTGACGGCAACGGCACGGTGGAGTTCGACGAGTTTTTGGCGTGGTGGACCGAGAACCAGCCATGAAACGGGCGTTGGGGCTGGCGTTGGGAGAGCGTCTGGACCGGGCCTTTGTGCGCCTGGCGTTGACGCGGCCCAGCCCAGCGACGCGGCGCGCGTTGGAGGCGCTGGGGCCGCGCCTTGCAGAGGTCGGGGCCTTTTATCGGGACGCGTTGGAGTCTGGCAGACTCTATCCCAAGCCTCCAGCGGCGGCGGCCAGGCGCGTTTGGCGCGGTGACATTGCGGGCGGCGAGGTGGTGGACCTGTCCTGGGAGAGCGCGTTTGAGCCGCTTGGGGGGGCGTATCGGGAGGCGTTGGCACGCTGTCCTCAGACAAAGGTGTGTCATGCCCGGTGGTATCGACATCCTCCGCCGTCTCCGGCGGTGATCATGCTGCATGGCTGGGGCGGTGGGCGTCTGGGCTGGGAGGCGCGGGCGTTTGACGCGCCGTGGTTTTTTGAGCGCGGCTTGGACGTGGTGTTGATGACGCTGCCCTTTCATGGGTTGCGTTCATTGGGCCGTCGGGGCAAGACGCCCCAATTTCCCTCGGTGCAGCCCGAGCGGGCCAACGAGGGCTTTGCGCAAGCGATCAGCGACATTCGGGCGCTGGTGGCGTTGTTGCGAGAGCGCGGCGCCCCGCAGGTGGGCGCGATGGGGATGAGCCTGGGAGGGTTCACCAGCGCGCTGCTGGCGACGGTGGCCCCGGAGGTCGATTACTGTGCGCCACTGATGCCCTTTGGTTCTCTGCCGCAGTTGTTGCTGGAGCAAAACGCGGGCGGGGGCGGCTTTGGGTTTGATGTGGGGCTTTATGAGGACGCCTTTGGCCCCACGACGCCGCTGCGTCGAGAGGCGGCGATAGAACCGGAGCGGATTTTCCTGGGGACGGGTTTGCGCGATCGGGTCACGCCCGCGCATCACGCCCGCGCTCTGCATGCCCACTTTGAAGGCTCAACGCTGGAGACCTACCCGGGTGCCCACTTGCTTCAGGTGGGGCGCAAATCGCTCTTTGAGCGCTTTGTCTCCTGGCGAGCATCTTTAGCAGAATCAAAATCTTTTCCCTGAGAGAATGCGATTGTCGGGATGAAAAGAGTCACAGCGCGCGTTGGCACAGTCATCCACAGGGTGTCGTCATAACGCACACGATGCTGTGTGCCAAAGAGGGCCATCGGAGCGTCTCAAAAACGGCCACAGGTGCATCCAACGGCCCGTTTTCGATGCGGCTGTCGTGACAGGCGCCTTGGCTTTGCCGCCGTAATTATCGGCATCGGCGTTCTAAAAGAGGCATTCATGGCGATGCCTGCGCCGAGTTGTGCGCGCGGAGTCTCAATGCATGGGGCGCTGCGTCAATGCAGCGCCGCAAATCATCAAGGCAGCGGTGTGCATTGGATTGGGCCGATGTGGGGAAAAAGGTGACAACTCCTGTTGGAATATTGCATGAGCGCACGATGTGCGATATGGCAGGAGCGTCTAAAAAAGAGACTTTCAATAGCCAGGCTGAAGTGTGTATCTGTGACAGAAGATACAAAGCCCAAGGGAGTGTACTGCGATGAAGAAAATTGTGTTGAAAGGTCTGGGTGTTTTGATTGCTGGTGGCCTCCTGGTCAGTGCTGCGCCTGCCATGGCGGCCGATGTGGTTGTGGATGACCGCAAGATGGACCGCGCTCTGGATGACGCCGTTGATGCGCTCAAGGATCTGAAGAAGGACGCTGGCAAGAGCGACCTGCGCCGCCGCGACCAGGAAGACCTGGAGAAGTCCATCGAAGACATCGAAGAGGCCATCGACGACGTTCAGGACGAGCTCAAAGACGGCAAGCGCCACGACGGCGGCGTGATCGTCAACGATCGCGCGCTGCTCAAAGACCTCGATGACGCCATCGAGGACACCGAAGACCTGATCAAGGACATCAAGGACCTGCGCGACGACCTGGACCGCAAGTACGACGACGTCATGGAGTCGGCCGAAGAGGTCGAGAAGTCGTTGGACAAGGCCAAAGACATCCTCAAAGACGCCGACAAGTACGTCGCCAAGAAGGATGAGCCCAAAAAACCCGCTGGCCCCGCCGCCGTGGAAAACGGCTCCTTCCAGGCCATGCTGCAGCAGGCCAAAGGCGAGGACTTCGACAACCAGCGTCTGGCCTTCGTCAAGGGTCTGGGCAAGGCCAACTGGTTCACCGCCGATCAGATCACGGCGTTGCTCAAAACCTTCGACTTTGACAACAACCGCGCCGACGCTGCCATCGCGCTCTTTAGCCGCTGCGTGGACCAGGGCAACTGGTTCAAGATCTACGGCACCTTCGAGTTTGACTCCAACAAGAACAAAGTGCGCAAGGCCGTGGGTCAGTGAGCCCAGGCGATGGTCCACCTGGGACCATCGATTGCTTTGCACAGGCGGGCGTTCCTTGTTTTAAGGGAGCCCGCTTTTTTGGTTTTTGGGTTGTCGATGACCGCCCCACTGTCCACACCGCACCCAACGCCACGGGCCACCCTCCAGCGGCCCGTTCGGGAGACACCATGAGCACGACCCACCCCTACGAGCCTCAAATTGGGGACCGCAGCCTCTTTCCCACTTTGGACATCAAGGCGTACCTCAACCACAGCGCCATCTCTCCGTTCAGCCTGCCGGTGCAAGAGCGCCTGCGGGCCTTTGCCGACGATTACGCCAAGCGGGGCATCAACGCCTTCTTTGACTGGCGCGCAGAGATCGACGCGCTGCGCGATAAGTTGGCGCGCCTGATCGGCGCCGCTGGGCCCGGAGACATCGCTTTGATGCCCAACACCACCGCAGGGGTTTCGGCGGTGGCGATGTGTTTGCCCTGGCAAAAGGGTCAAAAGGTGGTGGTCTTTGAGGGGGAGTTTCCCACCAACGTCACGCCCTGGCAGCGGGCAGGCGCGCTCTATGATTTGGAGGTGGTGAGCCTGCCTGTGTCGGACTACGCTGGGGCCGAGGGTCACGCGCCGGGTCTGGAGCGCCTGGAGGGCGTGTTGAAGGCTGGCGGCGTGCGCCTTGTGGCGGTGAGCATGGTGCAATTTCACACGGGGCTGGCGATGCCGGTGGCGCAGATGGCCAAGCTCTGCCATGAGCACGGCGCCGAGCTTTTTGTCGACGCCATCCAAGGCGTGGGGATCGTGCCCACCGACGTGGTTCGTGACGGCATTGATTACCTGGCCTGCGGCAGCCACAAGTGGTTGATGGGTCCAGAGGGCGCCGGTTTCCTCTACGCCGCGCCGGGGCTGGCGGCGCATTTCCGGCCCCACCTGGCGGGTTGGCTCAGCCATGAAGAGCCGTTTCGCTTTTTGGTCGAGGGCGAGGGTCACCTGCGCTACGATCGGCCCATTCGCCCGGAGGTGGGATTTTTGGAGGCCGGGACGGTCAACGCCATGGGGCTGTGCGGTTTGTCGGCGTCGCTGGACCTCTTGCTGGCGCTGGGCTCGGAGGCGATCTTTGAGCACAACGGCGCGTATTTGCAGGCGCTGGAGCAGGCGTTGGTGGCCAGGGGTTTTGAGTCGCTGCGGGCCAGTGACGCGCAGGGCCGCTCGGGGATTTTGTCGGTCTTGCCGCCGCAGGGCGTGTCGGCGGTGATGCTCTGGGAGGAACTGGGCAAGCGCTCGGTGTCGTGTTCGGTGCCGGATGGAAAGCTGCGCTTTGCCCCGCACTGGGCCAACGCTCTGTCAGAGGTTGAGTTTGTGATGGGCCACGTGGACGAGTTGCTGGCGGCCGCCCGGAGCTGAGTGAGGTGGGGCCCCACCTCACCCCAAACCAAGCACTTCTTGTTTGGGTTGGGCTGGAGCGTCTTCGGGGTTTAAAAACGACAAAACCCGCAATCGAGTGATTGCGGGTTTTGTCGTTTTGGGTCACCGGTCATTCAAGCGCGCTGCGCGTGTGCGCAGCGGGTTGAAATCACTCGGCGAAGGAACCGGCCATTTCGGTCAGCTTGCCCTGAGCCTCGTTGAGGCGCTCGATGGAGAGCTGGAGCTGCTCGGTGGCGGCGGGCACGGCCAGGGCCAGCTTGGGGTCGCTGGCGAACTTGCCCACATCGGTGACGATGGACTGGCCCTGAGTGATCAGGTTGGGGACATCGCCGCTGGCGGACTCAAACATGGTCTTGGCCAGGCTCATGACTTCGTCCTTGCTGGTGAAGCCTTCGACCTGCATGTTGGGGTTCTCGGTCATCTGACCGCCCAGGGCCACCATTTTGTCGACGACCATGACGGTGCCGTAGACGTTGTTGGCCGATTCCACGAAGCTATCCACGTCCGGGATGCCGACCTTGGTGTACTTGACGGGGGCGGGGAAGGGGTTGAGCGTGCCCTGGGAAGCCTGGGAGCACTGGGGGCACATGGTGCTCATGGTGAGCTCAACTTCTTCGGACTGAGGGCCACCCATGGCACCAGCGGCACCGGCAGCGGCGCCCTTGAGGGCAGCGCAGCCGCCCAGCAGGGACAGGGCGCAAGCGATCACAACCAGGGAAAGAAAACGATGCATGATAAAACCTCCGTAGATCATGCGGAGTTGGCGGTCAACCAGCGGCGCAGTGCCGGATGGTCTTGGACTCCAACTGGGTTTGGACAATGCCTTGAATCTGTATGGATCCCGATGATGTTTTTCTTGATCTGTTTTGATCAAGCCCACCGCCAGTCGGTGTGGCTTATGGACTTCATCCCATTCTCATCAGAAAATGCCGGTCCTTGTCTGCACGCCTGTTCCCTATGGTGAGAACCACGGTTCTGCGACGCGATGTAATGTGTCGAGCGCAGGAGGCATACTGAACAAACCAGCATACATGGTCAACTCTAGGGTGGTGGGTATTAAACACACTCCATTTCATGAGTCAAGACAATCTGACACGACAAAAGCGAACGCCCGTCATCTTCAGAATCCCCCAACTCAGTACCACCCCATCATCATTGAAAATCCGACCTGAATTTCCCTTGTCTATAGCCATTGGACACCCTTGAACACGGACATCATGACCCCATACAGATTCTTGTTGACCTGGCCGTACCTTCCGAACACTTCTTCGTGTCCAGACGCACGTGCAACAGCCTGCGTTAAACCGTTTCTTCCCGCAGTACTGAAATTTTTTACCCTGTAAGAGACTGTGGGCCGCCTTCCCTCTTCGAGCACCTCAAAACGCCCCCACCTCAGGCCACAGCCCCAACGCATCACCACGCGCCAGGACATGTTTGCCAAAAGGGACCGAGACAGGCGAGCACAGCCCTAAAACCCCCACTCCCGACGGTTGCGCACCCGCTCCTTAAGGCGCTCACCGTTGGGATCGAGCTTCGGGCTGGGGCACATCCGGCGCAGATAATCAAACTGGTAGATCCCCGTGTCGTGACCGTCGGACCACACCAGCTTCATCGCGTAGTTGCCCACCGGCTGCACGTCCAACAAACGGATGTTGCTGTCGTGATCAATGTACTTGTACTCACCGGTAAAATGCCCCTGACACACCGCGCACGGACACCACGCGCGCAAATAACGCAGCGGAAACGGGCTGACATGATCATCAGACCACGTCACATCCAAGCGCCCCTGGCTCTCCAACAACTTCACTTCCACAGGAAACACATCCGACATCATCATCCCTCACTGTCCCACCAAAGACCCCCACAACGGACGCCCCCGGCCACATCGCTCATCACAAACGGGCAGATACCACACAATCTCCCCCGATGCACCGCCCCACAAACACCACGGCATCCATTGAAGCGCGCGCCAGCGTGACCATCCTTTTCATCGATGCACACAAACCACCCCAGGCACGCTCGCCATGGCACCGTCGCCCACAAATCACCGCCACGCACAACTCCAACGCGCAAAGCTCGCCGGTGCAAACCTCGCCGGCGCCCTGATGCGCGGCGCGCAACTCCAAAGCGCAAACCTCACCGGCGCCCTGATGCGCGGCGCTGAACTCATCGGCACCAACCTCACCGGCGCAAACCTCACCGATGCAAACCTCACCGGCGCCATCCTGACTGGCACCATCGCCACCCTCTGCACCCTGACCCAAACCCAACTCCAAGACGCCGACCTCACCGGCGCTCGCCTCGATCACGCCGACCTCTCCCAATCAAACCTCACCGGCGCAAACCTCACCGGCGCCCGCCTTTCAAGCGCCAACCTCGCCGGCGCAAACCTCGCCGGCGCAAACCTCACCGGGGCCGACCTCACCGGCGCCATCCTAAGAGACACAAACCTCACCGGCGCCATCTTGAAAGGCACCAACCTGCGCCAACACGACCTGCGCACCGCCTCACTGACCCTGGCCGACCTCTCAGCAACCAAGCTGACAGGCGCCGATCTGCGCGGCACACTGCTGGCAGGCGCAAACCTCACAAACGCAGACCTCTCGGACGCCAACCTTACCGGCGCAAACCTCACCGGCGCTCGCCTCAAAGCCGCTCGCCTCCCACGCGCCAACCTCCTCTACGCCCACCTCCAGGACACCGATCTGACCGGCGCAAACCTCACCGGCGCCTGTCTGATCCTGGCGCGCCTGGCAGGCTCCGATCTGACCGGCGCAAACCTCACCGACGCCGACTTCGCCGCAGCCACCCACGACCACCGCACCCTATGGCCGCAGGCACACCGCCCTGCCCCCAGGACCTGGCCAGACTGGGCCACCCTCGACCTCGCTGGCGCCGACCTGCGCGAACACACCCTCTCGGGCGCACAACTGAACCAACAAGACCTGAGCGCGGCACAACTCGGCGGCGCCGATCTTTCGGGCGCCGATCTGCGACACTGCAACCTCGAAGGCGCCGACCTTTCGGGCGCCGATCTTTCGGGCGCCGACCTCACCGACGCCAACCTCACCGGCGCTGACCTGAGCCACTGCGCCCTGGTTGAGGCTCGCCTTTTCCACGCACGCCTGATCGACGCAAACCTCACCGGCACCGACGCGTCCCGCGCCGATCTCGGATACGCACGCCTGCAACGCGCCTGCCTCGACGGCGCCCAGGCACCGCTGGCCAGCTTTCAACACGCCTGGCTCGAAGGGGCCAGCCTCATCGGCACCAACCTCCAACACACCAACCTCACCCAGGCCGATCTCACCGGCACACACCTCACACACACCGATTTTGGCGGCGCCAACCTCGACGGCGCCAACATCACCGCGCGGCACCTCCACGACGCCATCTTCAGCAACGCCACCTACAACAACCGCACCCTCATCCCCAACAACTTCAGCCTCCAAGACGCCACACGCGCATCCCGACCCACACCAAAGCCCACCATCGCCCAACTCGACCGACGCCCCACCAAGCTCTTCACCACCGCCGCCCTGCCACATCCCCACCTGCTGCCCACCCACCTGGACATCCTGGCCAAACCCTCCAACACCACCTCCCCTGCTGGCGCGCTGCGCCGCTGGCTGAGCAAAACCCCCCGACATCAAGTGCACCTCAGAGCCTCAACGCTCACCCTCAACAAAGCGCACCTTGACCTCACCAGACCCTTCTGTCTCGAACTGACCGCCTGGCCACAAGACCTCACCATAGTCCTGCTGACGCTCTCACTCAGAGCCCCCAAGATCTCCGCGGCAACACTGCGCCTTCACGTCGCGCTGCCCCAAACCTGCGTGCACCGCTGCGTCTCGCTGGGGCAACCACAAGGGCCAAAACTAAACCCCAAAGACTTCTGGCGCCTGTGGTCGGTCATCGAAACCCACGCGCACCTCCATCAACGCCGTCCCATTGGCATGCTTCGCCAAATGAACCATTGACTCAGCCCTACCCTTGAGGCACTATGACAATGTTGCACCATCATCTGACGTTGCCAGGCTCCCGTGTCATTGGGATCGAGCCATGTGCGCCAAAGCACCCACATGAACCCAATGGCTCACCGTCCACCAATGTCATTTTTGAGACCTCACCCATGGGTCCACTTTCAAGACCATATCCATACCCATGGTGTGCGGGATGTGCGGACACCATCCAAGAGCGCATTGGATGACTGAAACATAGACAAAAGAGCATCCTCCCACCGCAAAGGGAGCGCTTCACTGCGGCCAAAAGGAAGAGTCCATGAACGCTTTCTACCTCTTTCACGACCCCCAGAAGAAGTATCGCTACAACCCCCATAAAATATCGCCGACCATCAGCGCTCCCCCTCCAGCGCCTTCATTTGAAGCACTGGAGCAGGCCACTGTTGAGCCCGACGGCCCCACGCTGGCCACACTGACCCTCTGGCGCAATGGGGCAGCCACCGCACACATCACCCCCCTCAACCACACCCGGCTGTCTTGCAGCTCACGCACGCCCAGAGACGGACAGCCCCACCCCTGGCAACGCTTTGAAGGGCTGACACTC
>CAKZKQ010000483.1 GCA_937123825.1 uncultured Pseudomonadota bacterium | reverse complement strand
GTCGTCGGGACCCCGGCGCGCGCCAGATAGGACGGCGCCGCCACCACAAAGCGCGGCGTGCTGGCCAGCTTGCGTTGCAAGAGGCTGGAGTCTTGCGGGGTTCCCACCCGAATGGCCACATCAAAACCCTCGTCCACCAGACGCACGTATCGATCATCAAAGATCAACGCCAACTCCAACTCGGGGAGCTCCGCCGCAAAGTCCGCCGCGTGGCTGGCCACAAAGAGCTGTCCAAAGACCACCGGTACGCTGACCCGCAGCCGTCCGCGCAGCCCCACCGAAGAGCGCATCAACTGCGCCTCAACATCTTCGTAGGAGGCCAGAATCTGGCGCGCGCGCTCATAGAAGACCTGCCCGGCTTCGGTGACCCGCTGTGCGCGGCTGGTGCGCTCGATCAACTGCACGCCAAAGCGCTCCTCCAGCGCCGCCACCCACTTGCTCACCGTCGACTGCTTGACCCGCAGCTCCACGCCCACCTTGGAGAAGCTCCCCAACTCCACCACCCGCACAAAAGCGCGCATCGCATCCAGACGATCCACAACACTTCCCCATTTGGAATAGTTTACATCAAAACAAAGCCATCGACACCCTCAAACGGCATAAATAAACTTCTCCCAGACATCACGCAAGGGCCACCACAACGACAGCGGCGGCCCGCGCACAACTTCCCCGTGTGGAGGAAAAACCATGACAGAGCAAACCACCATCGCCGTTCTGGGCATGGGCGCCATGGGCGCCCGCATGGCACACAAACTCCTGGACGCAGGCCACCGTCTGGTCGTCTACAACCGCTCGCCGCAGCGCTGCGCCCCGCTGGTCGAGCGCGGCGCCGTCCTGGCAAAGACCCCCGCCCAGGCCGCCGCCCAGGCCCAGATACTGCTCAGCGTGGTCACCGACGACGACGCCTCCAGGCAGATTTGGACCGACCCGGACCAGGGCGCGCTGCGCCACGTTCAAAGCGGTGCCCTCTTGATCGAATCGAGCACGCTGACGCGCGGCTGGGTTGAGGCGCTCGCGGCGCAGGCCGCTGACCGGGGCCTGGACTTCCTTGACGCTCCCGTGGCGGGCTCCAGACCCCAGGCCGAGGCGGGCGCGCTGATCCACCTCGTCGGCGGACACCCAGACGCGGTCGCCCGAGGCCGCTGCGTGCTCCAAACCCTGGGCCAGGCCATCCACCACGTCGGCCCTGCTGGCGCGAGCACCTCCATGAAGTTGGCCGTCAACGCCCTCTTTGGCATCCAGGTCGCGGCGCTGGCCGAAACCCTCGGCGCGCTCTCACAGCACGGCATCAACCCCCAGGCCGCCACCGAAGTCCTCGGACAGATGCCCATCACCAGCCCGGCCCTTGTGGGCATCGGGCGCCTGATGGCGGCGAGCACTTTTGCACCGCTCTTCCCCATCGATCTGGTCGAAAAAGACTTCCGCTGCGCCCTGACACACGCCGCCGCAGTCCAAGCCCCCACCCCCATCACCGCCGCCGCCCAGCAGGCGTACGCACGTGCACAACACCAGGGACTGGGCCAACTCAACATCCACGCCATCCTCAAGGCCTACCACCCCGGCGACCGCTGAACCCAAACCATAGACAAATGGGGCTTGTGATCCCGGCCCGTGAGCGTTACCACAAGAGGCACAGGTGACATTCGCAACACGGTGATTCCACGCTATGTCCAGCACCCACCCTCTGAAGAACAACCGACACCGGCTGCACAAACTCTTTGAGCGCACCAGCTTTGATGGCGAATCGGTGCTGATCGTGCACCGAGGCCACCAGTTTCGCGTCGCGTTCAAAGCAGCCAACGGCGATGACCAGGGCAGCACCCGGCTGGAGTTGGTGCCCACCCTGCCCCCGCTCTACCCCGCTGGATACAGCCCCCTGAGCGACGGCGCCGGCATCAGCGCTCCCCCGCGCATGCTCACCCACCTCCCCACCATCGTGCTGCGCCATGAAACCAAGCGCGACCGCACCGGCAAGCGCATCGGGCTCAACCGAGAGGTTCAGACCGGCGACCTCATCTTCGATGACGCCATCTACATCGAGTCCGACGCCGACGACGAGATGGTGCATGCGCTGATCGGCGGCGCCAAAGCGCGCCGCAGCATCATGACGCTGCTCAATTACGGTTTCCTGCGCGTGGAGCTGATGGGCGCCAAGTCTCCGCTGGCTCTGGTCGGGCTGGGGCGCGCCAGCCTGCTCTCGGTGGACTCCATCCAGGAGGTGATCGAAGCGCTGGTGGAGATCGCCGTGGGCATGCCCGCGATGCGCTTTAGCAACGCCAGCGCCAAACCCAGGCCCATGCTCCAGGCCATGCGCTGGAGCCTCTTCCCATCCCTGGCGCTGGGCTTGCTGGTCTGGCTCTACGTGGTCATCACACACCAATACATGGTCTTTGGCAGCGGGATCACCCAGGCCACGCTCTTTGTCGGCGGCGCCTTGTGGCTGGTGTGGATGGGCATGGCGCTGGTCGAAAGCCGCAAGCGCTCCACGGCGCTGCGCATCATGATCTTCTCGGCGCTCTTTGCCACCACCACAGCGCCGCTGGTGGCGTACACCGGCCTGCGCGTCACCAACGCCGTGCTGGACCGCTCACCGGTCGCCGTCATGCCCGCGGTCGTCACCGCCAAGCGGGTGCACAACAGCGATGACGGCGACAGCTACAGCGTTGATCTTTACGTCGAAGGCATCGGGCAAGACCACTTCAGCATCTCCTACGAGGACTACCTTCGCCTGCCCCACCGCGGCAAAACTGCGCGCGTGGCCATCCGCCGAGGATTCTGGGGCTGGCCCTGGATCGAGGACATCACCCCATGACATCCCCCGATGCTCGCCGTGTCTCTCCGGCCTTCGCCCGCAACCGCAGCCCCATTCTGGAGGTTTTGCGCCAACTGTGGACGCCCAAGACAGACCCACTGCGCGTGCTGGAATTGGCCAGCGGCCCCGGACAGCACGCGCTGGACTTTGCCCAGGCGCTGCCCCACACCGCCTGGCAGCCCACCGACGCCAACGCCGCCCTGCTGCCCTCCATCGACGCCTGGAACGCCGACCAGCCCAACGTCGCCGCCGCCGTCAAACTCAACGTCTGCACCGATCCGTGGCCCCAGGGTCCCTTTGACGCGGCGCTGGCCATCAACTTCTTTCATATGGTGGATCTGCGCACCATCAACGACGCGCTGGCGGGCTGCGCCGCCGCGCTGCGCCCCGGCGCCACGCTGGCCGTCTACGACTGCTTTACCTACGACGGCGTGCACGTCAGCGACTCCAACGCCCGCTTTGACGCGCACCTCAAGGCCCACACACCCGGGGGCGGCGTGCACGAGTTCAACGACGTCAACGCCGCCGCGCTCAAACATGGTCTGGGCGCACCCCAGATCCACCGCCTGCCTGCCAACAACCAACTGGTGGTCTGGACACGGCAGGCAACCTGATTTTTGCCGGGGTGTGGCCCAGAAGCTCAGGGGCCATGAAGGGACGAAAGCGCAGTGGTCTCAGTAAGCTTCGACGGACTCGGGATGGCGAGTTTGACGAGACTCCTGACTGAGGGTGTCCATGTCTGAGAGCATGGAGAGGGCCTTGTTGAAGTGCAGTTGACGGCCCTGTGTGTCGCTGCGGCGCATCATGTTGGCCAACATCAGGTGGGCGCGGGCGGCTTCGTAAGGCATGTGCACAGCGTCGGCCGCCTCGATGGTCTCCTCCAAGACGCGCCGGGCCTTGGCAAACTCTTCAAAGTGCATCAGCCGCGCCCCCTCCCACAAAAGCGCCATCGGCTTGCCAAAGGGAAACTTCTTGCCAAAGACGGCCAGGACATCGCTGGCACGCTGGAGGTTGCGGTTGAGCTTGCGGCGCTCCACGGACGTCAACTCGGCGTTGCGCAGAAGCGTCAAGGTCGCGTCGGCCACGCACGCGTTGCCAAGCTGGGTCCAGTAAGCCACCTGCGCGTGCGCCTCGCTGAGTCCCAACGACACCTCGCTGGCCTCCAGGACCTGCTCAACATCGCCGAGCCTCGCGTTGACCAAGGCGCGCGTGCCGCTGAAATAGATGGCGTCGGCCCCCAGATGAACGCGCTCGGGCAGCGCCATGGTCCGCGCCATCAAGGTCTGCGCCTCGGCCAGATTGCCCTGGCGAAGGTGACCGTAGATCAACCCCGTCTGGCCCCAAAGCTGCCCCTGATGGTCGTTGTTGTCCAACGCCACCTGGAGAGAGCGCTGGTAGGTATCGATCGCCTCGGCAAAACGCCCCTGATAGAGCAGGATGTGGCTCAAAACGCTATAGCACTCAATGAGCTGCCGGGGATAGCGCACCTCCTGCGCAATCTCGATGGCCTCACGGACGCTGGTTTCGGCGTGCTCCCACCTTGCCACATAAATCCCATAGGCCCCGCGGCGCTGGTTCACAAAAGCGATCTCAAACGGCTCGCCCAACTCCCTGGAGATCTCCACAGCCCGCTCTCCAGCCCACTCTGCCATCGCATCCCAGGGCATGACGCCAAAGACCACGCTCAGGAAGATGTAGGCCCGAGACAACTCGCGGCTTGGACCGGCAGGCTCGCCAATGTTCAGCGCGCGAAACGCCGACCAGAAGAGCATCAACGAGTCCTGAGTGTAGAAACACGACTCGGTCACCGACGCCAAAGTGGCCGTGGACAAGAGACGCAGCGGCCGAGCATCGGTGTTGGTCAACTGGTAGGCGCGCGGTGCTTGCGACTGAATCAGCCGCAGTGCGATCTGACCCACGGTCCCCGCGATGAACTGCCCCTTGTTTTGCGGCACCGCCACACCCAACGACGCCAGCGCCCGCTTGGAGTGTTCCAACCCCACCAACGTCTCGCCAAGCTGACTGTGCGCCATGGAAAGCAGACCTTCCAGGTGCCCCCGACGAGCCTGCGGCGTGTTGTGGGCTGTGAGCACATCGGCCCCGGCAAGCTCTCGCAGGTAGCGCTGGGCGCTTTGCGCAAAGGTCGCTGGCGGCGCGCAGGGCGTGTCGAGCAACTCCAAAGAGCGCTCCAGAAACCCAACGGCCTCCTCACAAGCCCCCAACCCCAGCGCCCGCTCCCCAGCCATGGCCGCAAAGTGCAACTCTCGCTCCCGGTCGCGGGCCTTGCCCCAGTGGTAGGCCAGCGCGCCGGCGCGGTCGGCGTCCTGCCCGTAGACCGCCTCAATGGCCTGCCCTGCGCTGCGATGCAGGTCTGCCTCCAAGGCCCCCTGGTCGCTCTGCACCTCGGCCAGGAGCTGTTCGCGGATTTTGTCGTGCGCAAAGCGCGGCTGACCATCGAGCAACTCCACCACGGCGCCGTCCAGCCAACGCTGAACCACCAGCGCCCAGTCGTGCTCGGGCGCGGTGGCGCGCAGCAGCGACGTGTCCATTTCGCGCCCCAACACCGCCGCCTGACGCAGCATCCGACGCTCCTGGGGCGAAAACTGACCCAGGCGCTGCTGGAGCAGCGAAGAAATCCCTTCGGGCAACAACTTCTGGGTCAAGTCCGCACCAGCGATCTCATCGAGCCGCCCTGCGATCTGCGCGTAGGCGCGCACCAACTCCACCAAAAAGAACGGGTTGCCCTCGCTCTGCTGACGCAGCACGTCCAACACGCGCGGCTCGCGCCCCGCGTCTCCCAAAATGGACGCGCTCAACTGGGCAATGTCGTCCGACCCCAAACGCGTCAGCAAGAGCGTCTCCACCTCTGGCAGAAACTCGCCGACGCGGTTCTCTTCATCGTTGCGGTATGTCCCCACAATCAGCAGCGGCATCTTGGCGGCGGCGCGGCCGATGTGGGCCAACGCGCGCAAACTCTCGGTGCTGGCCCACTGCAAATCCTCCAGGAGCAGGAGCATGGGCTGTTGCTGGCGCCGCAAGAGCGCCGTGAGCACCTCCAGGGTTCTGGCCAACGCTGGCTCGGGATCGAGCGGCGGCGGCGGCTCAATGTGGTCGACCTGCAGAAGCCTGGGCAGCTCGGGCACAAGCGTGCTCATGACCTGGGCTTCGAGCGGTCCGATGCCACCGCTCAACACAAGCCGCGCCCCGATGTCGCGCCAGAGCTGGAAGGCGCTGCCGCCGTGACGCACCGCCTGACCGCGCATGACCAACCCGCCGCTGACCAACGCCCGCGTGCGCACCTCGTGCAAGAGGCGGCTTTTGCCCACACCGCTCTCGCCGCCAATCAAACACACGCCGCCCTCAGAGCCATGGGCTTGCTTAAAAAGCGTCACCAAGCGCTTCAACTCCGCCTGACGGCCCACAAACTGCGCCGCCTGGAGATAACTCTCGCGCGCGTCAATGGTCTCCGTCGGCGGGGCTTCGCCGAGCGCCTCTGCCAACGCCACGCTGACCTGACGGGCGTCCCCTGGACGCTGGTCCGGGTCGCGGTCGAGCATCTGAGTGACCACAGCGAGCAGCGCTTCATGGCGCTTGTCGGAGTCCATGAACTCCTGACTGATGGTGGGCAGCTCGGCTGGTTTGACCCCAAAGATGACCTGAGAGGCCATCACACCCAAGGCGTAGATGTCGGCCGCGCGGGTGTGCGGGCGCAGTCCCGTCAAGACCTCCGGCGCGATGTAGCCCAGCGTCCCGGCCACCCCTGCGCTCTCTTCTCCGTCGCGCTCGGCCGACAGGCTGATGCCAAAATCCAGGACCTTGACGTTGCCGTCGCTGACCAGGACGTTGTTGGGCTTCAAATCCCGGTGCAACACCCCGCGACGGTGCAAATAATGAAGGGCTTGAAGGATCTGCTGAAGCAACCAGACCTTGTAATCCAGGGGTTGCTGCAGACAGGCGTCGTTGAAGTCTTTTCCGCCCTTGACCAGCTCCATCACAAAATAGGGCTGGCGCGCCTCATCAAAGCCGTAGTCCAAAACGCTGATGATGTTGGGGTGGCGCAGACCGGCCAGGACTTCAAACTCGCGGGCAAGCACAAGACGCATGCCGTCAGAGAGGATGCTCCAGTTGATGGAGCCAGCGCCCTGGGCAGCGGTGATGGCCGTGCCTGTCAAAAATGACCCCTGGCTGGCGGTGGCCGTCGCCCCCACAGGGATGTTGTCTGTGGTGAGAGCGTCAGCGGTGGGGGCCACCATGGTCTCGCTGACCGGATCAATGGTCACTTCGCCCAAAAGCTGGTCAAAGTCCACGCTGCCCCAGGTGGAGTTGCCCGAGGGCCGAGCCCCCGGCAAAGGCGCCACCGGCGTCAGACTGCGCTTGAGACAGACGCGCTGGCCTGTGAGCAAGTCGAGCGCCAAAAAGGCCGCCCCCATGCCGCCAGCCCCAAGGCGGCCTTCAATGCGGTAACGCCGACCGATGATCTCATTGGATTTCTCGACGTGATTGTACGCCACTGACACTGCCGCGCCGCCCTTCATGGCTTTCCCCACACACCTGCACGCTCAGAACCTTTGTTCGAACGCCTGGACCATTTCATGACTCATACAAATGTTGGAGTTGATATAAGAGCCAGGAAGGACTGCACGTCAAGACCACCAGCAGATAAAGCACGCACCGGCTCAATCACGCACCGCAGCACCAAAGCCACACACACAGACACACAGCGCCACATGACCCGGATTCATCCCAAACCTGGTCAAAACGGCGGCTCAACCCCGTCTTCGGTGCACAAACGCACAAATCGATGGGCTTCCATTTTGAAATCTCCATTGCTCAAGGTGCCCCTGAGCAACCAGGGCAACGCCAAATCGCAGCGCTTTTGCCGATAAAAGTCCCAGCCCACCATCATCGAGGCCATGTGCGTCCATGGCCCGTCCAGCCGCGTCGCCTCCAAAAAGGCTCGCCGGGCCAGGCCCCAGTCCTGGTCCGAGAAATGCTCCAAAGCGCGCGCAAACCAAACATCCTGGTGCTGGCGATCGGTTGGGTTGGCCTGCATCAAACGTTGCTGGGCATCGAGCGCTTTGGCGCTCAGACCTTCTCGAAAGAAAATCTGGCAAAGGAGATGAAGCACCTGCGCACGCTGCGGCGCGTGGGGGTAGCGCGTCAAAAATGCTTCCAAATGAGCAACGACTGGCCCTGGTTTTTTTTCGGGCAAAGGCGGCTCATCGGACACTCGCCCCTCAGCATAAGCCTGCATCAACACATCAAACTGCTCAAAATCAGACACATAGTTGTCGTTCATCTCCACATACAACAACTGCGCCTCAAGCCAATGGCGCGAAGGCGTCGGGGGCTCATTGGCCAACAAACCCCGCACCAGGCGGATGTGCGGCCCCGCTTCTTTGTATCGACCGTCATTGAGCACGCGCAGCGCGGCCTTCATCGTGTCACTGGCCCCAACGGGCGCCTCCATCTCATCGTGATCCCAGAGCACCAGAACGAAACAGTCCGGCAGCTCAACCCCCGCCTCCAAAGGCTGGGCCAGCACGCTGCCTGCCCCCACCCACATCACCCACACCCAAAGCCACACCGCACACCCAAAACGCACCGCCGCCGCAGCACCCGCGCCTCCCTCATGCCTCACAACCGCCATCACAAACCTCGCCCCAAGACCAACCGCCATGCTCTTTGCCCAGTGCCTCTATGACGAAGTCGAGCAAAGGTTTTGAACGGACAATTCAATCTTTGCGCGAAGAAAGCTCACTTTTTTGGTCACAGCCTCCAGCACCCAACGCAATCCCCTCAGAAGACATCACGGTGCGATAACAATCTGGCTTTCCCAGGCTCTGCCTGACAATTGGAACCGAGTTCCGGCGAGTTCGATGGTGTCGAGGGAGAGAATCGAAAGGCTTGGAGTCACGACAGTGACTCTCAAGAGATGGACACTGGAAAGTGCCATCTCTTAGACCTTTCGATTCTCTATAGTCGAGACGAGCACAGGCGGGCCCCTAGGCCCGTTGAGCATCGGCGACGACGAGATCGGCATCAGCGGGCTGTCGGACGACGGGACAATTGTCAGACAGAACCTAAAGATGGACCCGAGCACACCTGCGCGTAGTGCGCCGCCTGGCGGCGCGGGGTCTGACGGCAGTGAACCCGCTTTAAACCAGCGCCTTTGAGCTCGACCCCGTCGAACTCAAAAGCCACAAAAGCGCGTTCATCCCCCCAGCCTCGCCATGCACAACCAAGGGCCGAACTCTGCCCTGGCTGACACTGTGCAAACACAGCTTGCGCAACAACGCACAGGTGCGCCCGGGTCAAGATTCAGCCCCCAGAAACCTCGGCTGCGGCCGGGTGGGGGTGGTGCTGCCTCCTGGAGATAGAACCATGACCTCACTGACCCACATTGGACTGGCCGAAGTGGCCTTGAACTTTGCCCACCTCCACCCCGAAGAGCCCTCGCTGTCCTGGCTCGAAACCAGCGTTCGGCCCACCCAGAGTCTCAACGCCGGGCAGGTGGCCCAGCGTGCACTTGCCCTCTCGGGTTATCTGCGCCGCGAGGTCGGCCTTGAACCGGGCACATCGGTGCTCCTGGCACACCCACCGTCGATTGAATTTGCCGTGGCATTTCTGGGCTGCGTGGTGGGCGGATTGTTGCCCGTGCCCGTCTTTTCACCCAACCCCATGGACGGCGGCGCCAGCAAAGAAGCCATGCTCCACATTGCGCGCCACAGCCAAGCCCAGCACGTCCTGACCACCGGCCAATACATCACCATGCGGCAGATGGTCTCCGAACCCGATTATGGACTCCAGTGGCACGCCAGCGACGCCATCGCCGCTGGCGCCTTTGAGCACGTGGTTCACCGGGCCTCCACCGACGACGTCGCCTTCGTCCAGTACACCTCTGGCTCCACCTCCAACCCTTGCGGCGTGGCCATCACCCACGCCAACATCATGCACCAACTGCGCTTCCACCAAAGCCGTCAGGGCGGACGGATGAACCCCGGCAGCGTGGGCGTCATCTGGATCCCGCAGTACCACGACATGGGGCTCATCGGCGGCGTGCTCCACGCTCTGACCGGCGACCTGCACCTTTACATGATGTCCCCGCTGACCTTCCTCAGCCAGCCGTCGCTGTGGTGGGAGGCCATCTCGACCCACCGGGCCACACACACCGCCGCCCCGGACTTTGGCTACGCGCTCTCCGTTCGTCGCACCACCGCCGAGCAGCGCGCCGCCTGGGATCTGAGCAGCCTCCAACTGGCCCTTTGCGGCGCCGAACCCGTCCGACAACGCACTCTGGACCAGTTTATGGAAGCGTTTGGGCCTTGTGGCATGTCTCTGGAGGCCTTTTGCCCTGCTTACGGACTGGCAGAACACACCCTGGCGGTCTCTTTTGCCCCCAACCGGCCCCAGCGCGCCACCCGCATCGAGCGCCAAAACGCCCAGGACAACCTGATGGCGACGCTCACCAACGCACAGGACGACGATGATGTCCTTGAGGTGATGCCCTGCGGCAAAGCCCCCCACGGCATCCACGTCAAGGTGGTGGACCCGCAAACCCGCGCGCTGCGCCCAACGATGGGCATTGGGGAGATCTGGCTCAACTCCCCCAGCTGCGCGCGCCCCTGGAACCCACAGCCCGAGCAACTGGAACGCTACAATGCCCAACTGGCTCAGGATGACGGACGACGCTACCTGCGCACCGGGGATCTGGGCTTTGTCGACGCCGAAGGCCAGATCCACATCACCGGGCGGCTGCGCGACTTGATCATCCTGGGGGGGCGCAACCACTTTCCCCATGACCTTGAACACGTCGTACGCGAGGCCCACCCCAACATCCGTCCCGGTGGGGTGATGGTCTTCGGCGTTCCTTCTGACGGCGTGCGCTCAGAGGCCCTGGTGGCTGCAGTGGAGGTCCGCAGCGCCCAAAACGCCCAGGAGACCGCCACCGCTGTCCAAAACGCGTTGGCCAACGCAGGTCTGCCCCGCGCCGAAGTCCTGGCGTTGCCCAAAGGCGCGCTGAAGAAGACCAGCAGCGGCAAACTGCGCCGGGCATGGCACCGGGAGGCCTTCATCGCAGGCCAATGGCCCCAAAATGCACACTGGCGCGCGCAGGCCAGCGCACCAACACCAAACGCCGACATGGACACAGGGCGCGAACTGATCCGGCGAGGCCTGGATCTCCAAAACGCGCTGACCGACGAGGCGCGCCGAGGGCTGGTCTTGCAAGGATTGACTGAACTGGCTGACTCGCTGCGGGGTCAGTCGCAAGACAACGAGGTTCTACCCCACCTCAACCTCCTGGTACAGGGCTTTGACTCATTGATGATGGTCGAATTGGAGGAGGCCGTGGGCCGCTGGGCAGGCCAAGGCGTGGCCGAGGGAATGCTGGGACAAACAGAAACGCTGGAGCAGGCCGCCCATTGGCTGGTTGAGCGCGCCTTGAACGCCCAACCCCAGACCACCGCCGCCCAGCGCACCAGAGACACAGTGCTCGCCGCACCCATCGCACCAGACCCCAACGGCTTCTACCCGCTGGCGCCTGCGCAGCGCTGGACTCTGGATGTGGCCCGCTCTCACCCCAACGAGCCCCACGCCAACACCGGCGGCTTGATCCACCTTCACGGCGACAGCGTGGACACCGACCGGCTCGAAGAAGCTGTGCAACGCGTGCTGGAGACCACCGCCTCGTTGCGCACCCGCTTTGTGGAGCGAGACGGGCAATACCGGGCAGCGCTGTGGTGCCCTGAGGCCAGCGTCGAGTCGAGGCGCAGCTTTGCCGCCGCGACCCACCCCGAGGCGGCCATGCGCGCCTGGGCCACCGACTGGGTCCGCGCGCCCTACGACGTCTTGGGCGGCCCGCTGGCCCGCGCCGCGTCGTTTGAACTCTCCCCCAACCACGCCGGGGTCGCAATGGGCGGATACCACGGTGTCATCGACGCTGTGGCACAGGCTGGCGCGCTGCGCCGTCTCATGACCGCCTACCACAGCCCCGAGTTGATCGAACCCGAAGCCGTGCACCCCCACCTGGAGATGCTTGAAGAGCAGCGTCAGCGCCGCATCGACGGGCAACACGCCGAAGACATGCACTGGTGGGCCAAAACGCTGGCCACGCTGCCCGAACCTGCCGAAGAGGTCATGCCTGGCCACCACGCCGCGCTGGCAAGCACGTGGAAGCTCTCCGCACAGGCGCTGGCGGGCCTCGACGGCATCATGCGCACCGAGCGCCTGTCGGCGGCCAACGTCATGACAGGCATCCTGGGGTTGCTCTATGGTCAGGAGCGCCAGCTCCAACACGGCGCCATTGCCTTTGTGGTCATGAACCGCAACGCCCAGACCCGCGACCAGATCTCCAACCGCGCCCACGGCTTCCCCATGGCCTTTGACTGGCAACCCCACCAGCACCTCAAAGACGTCCTGGCGCAAGTCCGCCAGCGCCTTCACGGGGTCCTGAGTCATTCAGGGGTGGGGATGGAGGAGGTCTTTGGCGAACTGAAACGCCAGGGACGCTCCAATCCCTGCATCTGGTCGGTCAACTACTATGAGACCTTCTCGACGCTGCGCATGGGCGGCATCACCCTCTCCATGGAAGAGCTTTACCACGGCGCGCGGCGCAGCCCCATGTCGGTGGTCCTGATTCGAGACCGCAGCGACAACACCATGCACCTCCAGCTTCAGCACCGCTTGTGCGACATCGACCGCGCCGAGGCGCGGCGTTTGGCTGGCAAGATGATCGCGCTGCTCGAAGCCGCTCCCCGGCACATGGACACGTCCATCGACCGCTTTATGGCACAGGCCACCGAGGCCTCACCAGCTGGCCAGCCCGACTCGGAATGAAGCTCACCAGGCGCTCCGGCCCTCAGAACTGTAGGCTGACGGCGATCTCTTCAAGGGGGATGAAGCGCCGGGTGGGCAGGTTGGCGTCGAGATCCCGCAGTTCTTGCTGAAAGACAGCGGTGAGCCCGGCCATTTCCGTATTGGGGAAGTTGTACTCGACATCTACAAGGCGGCGCGTGGTGACGGACTCAAAGAACATCAGACGGCACATCCGGTGCCTGAAGATGTCTTCGCGCAGCACCAGACGGCGGTAATCGAGCGGCGCGATGTCGGCGCTGGTCGGCGCGGGGACGCGCAGGCGCCAGGGGATGGTGTTGACCGACTCGCGCGAGTAGGCGTGATGGTCGGTCGAGTGCTCCAGCGCCACCGAGCCAATGATCGTCGTGACGGCCTCGACCAGCACCCCGGGCTTGGCGATCTCCCGAGCATCGGGGAAGCCGGGCAGCATTGAGGCGATCCGGTCTGCCCACTGCGCCACGTGTGGGTCATTTGCGGCGTCCACGTGGGCCAGAACCCGCGTCACGTGGCGGCGCAGCACCGCGTAGTAGGCCACCAGGAAGACACCGTAGTCCGAGTGCACCTCGGGGTCTCCCATACGAAAGCGGAATTTGGGGAACGAGCTGTTGCCTTCCAGGCCGTCATATCCGATGGCGATGGACTCAAAATTGCCTTCGCGGGTGCAGGGAAACGGCGAGTAGGGCTCTTTTTGGTGGTTGTGCGCCACGGAGCGGTCGGAGTAGAGGACGCCGTAGTTGAGCGGCAGGTGGTTATAGAAGTGGGGCATGAGGAGTTCGCGCAGCACGTGCCCCTCGAGCAGCTCGGTGGCGGTCAGCGCGTTGACGCAGTCAAAGGGGAAGTGCAGCCGAGGGTGGACGCACAAGACCATGCACAGGTGGGCGCCCTGGAGGACAAAGTAACGGGCCAACTCCCAGGCTGCGCCGTCGTTGGGGGTCAAGAGCAGGTCGCCGATGCGGATGGCCACCGCCTGCGTGGGTTTGCCTTCGACGTGCTCAAAGAGGGTCACGGTCGCTGCGGTGTGGATTCCTTCCAGGCGCTCCAGACGCTCCATCAAAGAGAAGTCCACCTTGAAGAGTTGGCCAGCGCCCTCTGGGTCGCGCTGGGCCAGAATGGGGGCAAAGAAGTCCAGGTCTTTGGGGTCGAGCGTGGGGTTGAGGAAGCGAGAAAAGGGGGTGTCTTCGATGATCCGCACAAACTCGGCATCGGTGATGGATTGCAAGTGCGGGTGCTGCATGGAGTGGAGGAGCTGACGCGGGGCCTCGGTGGCCAGCTGGCTCAGGTAGCGGGCCACAATGGTCGCCCGAAACTCTTCGACGTCCTTGGCGGGCACGTGCAGCACGGTCGGCGGAAGACGGTGGGGGTCAATCGGTGAGGGTTCGGGCACCATTTCGTCGGGAAAGGCCCCATTGACCCCGTAACTTGGCCATTCGTAGGCCTCTTGTTGGGTCACCGCAGACCGCCCCTCCACCTTAAAGCGCGCCTTCACCAAAAATTCACCGAGCCCCTTGGTCAAACGCTCAAAGATGTGTCCGGTTTGCAGCAGCATGGTCTCTTGCCTCGTCTTGCGGGTTGGTCCTCTACGCCCTGTGAACCCAGGGCTCTCCAGCGACACCAACCCACAAGAGCAAACCTCAGGCCAACGCTCACCCAACAACGCAAAACAAACCATCAACACCGACATATACGGCATCGAGCGCCTCGCAAACCGCCCTCACAAGGGGCCACTGTAGGAGTTCAACCCACACCTTGATTTTTAAATGGCACCACCCAAGCGACCAGTCCATCGCAACCACTGCGCTCAACTGAACAATGCTTTGGACAATATCAACGGCGGGTGTCTGACAACGGTGCTGTGAGGGGCATTTTGAGGGCACACCGAATTTTCTGGGAACCTTTCTGACGGGGGTCTGTCTGGTAAAGGGCAACACATTCAAGGCGACCCTGGGTTGCGCCGGTGATGGCTGCCGTGATGGGGAGAGCAACAACGACATCGTGTCGTTGTCGCCCATCGCGGCTTGAGCGCACCGACACAACACCAGCCGTCCAACATCCCCACAACGTGACAGCGCCCCACGCGCCGATGGTCCATGCCAGGATCCATGGGTTGATGTCGGTCTCTGTCCAAAGCCAGGGCTTACACAATGAAAACGCGCAAACACTTCCTGATTTTGGCCAGCCTCCTGCTGGCGCTGCTCGCCCACGCCGCCTGTGCCCAGGAAGAGCCAGCCCCAGCGGTCCCAGAACCCACCGCGCGGTTTGAAGCGCCCCAGGAACCCACACCGCCCCCTGCCCCGGTAGAAGAAATAGAAGAAGAAGAGGCCTTTGCGGAGCCAGCGGAAGACGTCACAGGCAAGCGCGCCGGAGGCGACGAAGGGAGCATGGGCGACGCCAACGGGGCCGTTCCCAGCAGCGATGGCCAGATGGTCGATAAGATTGATGTGAAGGATTTGGGCATCAACAAGTCACTCGGCTCCAATCTCCAAGAACAAGGACCGCTCAACAACGTCTTTGGCAAGTCCAACGGCTTTGACGCCAAGATGGGCGTAGCCATGAGCGGCGAAGGCAACAGCCTGGTGATCGGCAAGGGCGTTGGCGGCATGGGCATGCGCGGCACCGGCGGCGGGGGCGGCGGCCAGGGCTTTGGGAGGATTCACGGGCTTGGCAAAGTGGACACCGGGGGCGGCCGAGGCGTTGGGGCCTTTGCCAAACCCTCAAATCGCCCGCCCGCCCCCGCGCCAAACACCGAGGAGTACACCGATCACGGCGTCAACGACTTCATCGATCCTCGCCGTGACAAGCTATCAACCTTCTCGGTGGACGTCGATACGGGCTCGTACACCATCGCGCGGCGCAAGATCGTGGAAGGCAGCCTGCCTGCCAAAGCGGCGGTGCGCGTGGAGGAGTTCGTCAACTTCTTCAAATACGACTATGCCCAACCCGATGGACAGCGCCCCTTTGAGGTCGATTTTGAGGCCGCCCCGTCCCCCTTCAACGCCAAGCGCACCATTTTGCGGGTGGGGGTCCAGGGGCGCACCATCAAAGAAGAGGACCGCAAGCCCGCCCACCTGGTCTTTTTGGTGGACACCTCGGGCTCGATGCACTCCCCCGACAAACTGCCCCTGGTACAGCGCTCGTTGCACATGTTGGTCAACCACCTCAAAGACGGCGACACGGTGGCGCTGTGCACCTACGCCGGCGGGGTCTCTGAGGTCCTAAAGCCCATGGGCATGGACAAACGGGCGTTGATCCACGAAGCCATCGAGGGCCTGCAGACCAGCGGCGGCACCGCCATGGCCGACGGGCTGGAGACGGCCTACAAGATGGCCTACAAACACCTCAAGCCCGGCCACGTCAACCGCATCATCGTCCTCTCTGACGGCGACGCCAACATCGGTCAGTCCTCTCACAAGGACATCCTCAAGCGCATCGGCCACTACACCCTTGAAGGCGTCACGCTCTCGACGGTGGGCTTTGGCATGGGCAACTACAAAGACACCATGATGGAGCAGTTGGCCAACAAAGGGAACGGCAACTACCACTACATTGACTCTTTCAAAGAGGCACGGCGAGTGTTTGTGGAAGCGCTGGGGGGGACGCTGGAGGTGATCGCCAAGGATGTGAAAATCCAGGTGGAGTTTGACCCCAAGACGGTCGAGTCATACCGCCTGATTGGCTACGAAAACCGCGACATCGCCGACAAAGACTTCCGCAACGACGCTGTGGACGCCGGTGAAATCGGCGCGGGCCATCAGGTCACCGCCCTCTACGAGTTGAAGATGCGCGCAGGGGCCGAGGGCAGCCCGGTGCAGGTCCGGGTCCGTCATAAGGCGCCGCAGGGGGCGCGGGCGTCCGAGGCGAGCTTTGATGTGGGTCAGGAGCACATGCGCGGCGACTTTGCGTCGGCCTCAAGAAGCTTCCGGTTGGCGGTGGCGACGATGGCGTTTGCCGAGAAGCTGCGCCAGTCGCCCCACGCCTCGGGCTGGTCGTGGGCCCACGTCACCAAGTTGGCCGAGGCCGCCATCGCCCATGACGCCAACGAAAAAGAGCTGCTGGAGTTGATGAAGAAAGCGGCGGGTCGCAAGGCGCTTTGAGGCCAGTGTCGGTGGCGTGCTGCCTGAAGGTCAGCGGACCTTCAGGACGCCCATCGTCTTGCGCGGCGGTGGTTTGACCGGGACGGTTTTGATCTTCTTGGGCGACTGGGGCTGGAGCTTGAGCTCGGCTTCTTTGTCGGGTTCAGGGTTGAAGTTTTCGGGCATGACGATGGCCTGACCCATGAAGAGCTCGCGATCGGATTTGGGCTCGACCTTTTTGGGGGGCGGCTGATAGATGACATCACCCATCAGCTCTTTGACGGGCTCGGGCTCAGGCTCCAGCGCGATTTTGCCCATCACCTCTTCTCTGGGCTCGGGGATGGGCAGGGGTTCCACGGCGATTTCGCCCATCATGACCTCTTCGCCGCCGATGTCCAGCGGGCTAAAGACGTCGCTCATGTTGCAGGCGCCCATGTCCGAGAAAGGCAGGATCATCGCGCCAGCGGCCAGCAGCGAGGTCAAGCCGCGCTGTTGGCGGCCAAGCTGCTCGCGGGCCTGGACCTTGGGCGAGTCCTTGAAGAGCAACGAACCGTCATCGTCACACTCGTAGCGCACGCAGATCTTCTGCCCGTGGTTGTTCTCCAGGAAGCCCTCCGCCTCGTCGCGCGTCATCTTGGAGAGATGGTGGACGTCTTTGACACAGTGTTCGCAGTGGCGGTGCTGCGCGTCGCCGGTCATTTGGTCCCAATCTTCGTGGCAAGGTTCGTGGATGTGCAGGTCGTCGCGGTTCATGGCAGTCCTCCGTTCTGGCTTCCTTTGCCTTCAACGCCGCACATTCAAAAAAGATCTGCCATGCCCTCTTTTTTCTGAGCGCGCCGTGCAAAACCATCGCTGCGCTCGCCTGCCTGATTTGGCCCGATGGCCGCCCAGCGCCTTTTGGCCCACAATTTTTCCAACACTGCCAAATTGAAGGGTGCGCTTGAAACCCACGCGTTCTTGGGCCACTCTGCCCGTGCGCGGTCTTTATACAAAAAACTCGCTTATCATCATAAACAACAACGCACCCACGGCCATGTCACACAGCGCTCTCTTCCTCAACCACCTGACCGAAGAACTCAAACCCGAAGCTCAGGCCACCGAGGATCTTCAACACCGCCTGGAGCAAATGCTCCAGCAGGCCCAGGAGAAGTGGCCTGCGCTGGCGGTGCCCGAGCCACACTTCATCACGGCCCTGGCCGAGCGTTGGAACACCACCGCCCGGCGCCAAAGCCTGGAGCGGTGGTTGGATTACGTGCAGCCAGCGGACTTTCGCCTGGCGCTGGCCTGCGGATTGGGCCTGCCAGGCGGCATCGAAGCCTTTGAAAAGGCCTACAAAAGCGACATTGACCGCCTCTTGAGGCGCTACGAGGGCCCCACCCTCCCCGCCGAGGATCTCCTGCAGAGCCTGCGCGAGAAGCTCTTTGTCTCCACGCCCACCCGCGCCGCCAAGATCCACAGCTACTCCGGCCAGGGGTATCTGCAAAACTGGCTGCGGGTCACCGGCACGCGCACCTTCATCGACATGCTGCGCAGCACCTCCAAGCGCCAGGAGAAAGAGCTCCAGCCCATCGGCGACACCCCATTCCTCAACGTCCCAGACGATCTTCAGGACATGGAGTTGGACTTCCTCAAGCGCGAGTACCGGGGCAAGTTCAAAGAGGCCTTCGCCGCAGCCGCGCAGTCGCTCACCAGCCACCAGCGCAACCTCCTGCGCCAGCACCGGGTCTTCAAGCGCACCGTTGAACAACTGGGCAAGCTCTACAGCGTCCACCCCTCGACCGCATCGCGCCGGGTCAGCAAAGCCCGCGAAGCACTCCTGATGGCCACGCGCCAGGAGTTCATGAACCGCCTCAAGCTTCAGCAACAGGAGTTTGACTCCATCATGGACATGATCCGCTCGCGCCTGGACCTGAGCATGACGCGCCTGCTTCAGTCGGCCACCGACGACCCCGCTGCCGACGCCTGACACCTTCCCACAGCAGCCATCACATCCCAAACCACCGCGAAGGTGCCCGTTCAGGGCGCCAAGTAAGATGGCCTGCGCCCAAAACATCTTAAAACGCCAAAAACGCCAAGAGGCGGCCCGACATCGCCGGGCCGCCTCTTGGCGTTGGCTCAAGGGTCCGTCACAGACCCTCAGTCAGCACCTCATTCGCACGCTTCGCGCTCGATGCTGGTGCAGGTGGCCGTCTCGCCGCACAGGTTCAGCGCGAAGCCGTCCTCGCAGACAAAGCCCGTGGTGGAACCGGTGTTGAAGTTGCCGCCGAGCTGGTCGCCGGTGCTCCAGACGATGTTGTTCTCGTAGTCGAGGGCCATCATGTCGTCGTCGGTCGCGGTGGAACCAGCCGGGAAGGGGCCGTAGATTTCGGCGCCGAGGGCCGCCACGACACCCTGGTCAAAGCCTTCCATCTCGATGATGTTGACGCCCGCTTCCAGGGTCACAGGGCGCATGTACCAGTTGCGGAACTGGAAGTCGATGTTGGGGTTCTGGAAGAAGAGGTCGCCGTTGATGAAGGTGCGGTGGAAGTCGTCACCACCGATGCCGACCACGTACTCGCCGGTCTCGGGGATGTCCACACAGGCGCTGAAGCCAATCCACTCGTCCTCGGTACGGGCGCAGTCCCAGATGCCGATGGTGTTCAGGCGGCTGCCGTTGCTCTCGCTGAAGGTGCCGTTGCCAAAGAAGCCGCCCGTCAAGGAGGAACCGTCGGGGAAGCTGGCGCCAAGGGCACCGTAGTTCTGGTCGCGGTCACCCTCGCAGACCGTCAGCAGCGTGCCGCTGAAGACCGCGTCCACCGTCACAACTCGCTCGCAAGCCTCACCGGTGATGTTGAGCTCAAAGCCTTCGGGGCACTCGCAGGACACGACGCAGGCGTCGCTGTCCATGGCGTGGACCGGCATGGTCAACTCATCGCGGGACTCACCCGGGTTGCCCTGCTGCTCCAGCAGCGACTCGATGGTCACCAGCTCGCCTTCGCCGTTGAAGGCCATGTCCTGAACCACCACTCCGATGCCGTAGTCACCGGGGCCGGCGACCTCGATGGTGGCGCAGCTCTGGATGCCCTCTTCGGTCACAGTCTCTTCGACCGCCGCGATCGTGGCGCCCTCGGTCAAGGCCGTCCAGGTGAAGGTCAGCGGGTCGTTGTCGGGGTCGGAAGCCACCGCGCAGATGGTCGTGGTGTCTTCGCAGGTGAACTTGGACGGGTCGTAGCTGACGTCCACGAGCTGAGGCGCGTGGTTGATGGCCGCGATGACGTCCAGACCGCCAGCGGCGTCGTTCTCACATTGGTTGATGAGCAGAATTTCGGTCGTCTCGCCGTCGAAGACCGCCACGCGGTCCTGAGTGGCGATGGCGCAGTCTTCGGAGACGTCGCCGTTTTCCTGCAGCGGCTGCACCTGCACGTCGTAGCAACCCTCGGGCAGGAAGAAGAAGGCGTCGGCGAAGAGGTGCTGAGAGTCGGCGTCAAAGGGACGCTCTTCCAGGTCGGTGTTGTTGCCCGGCAGCACAAGGTCTTCCAGATCCTTGACCTCGACAATCTCCAGCGCGGGGTCCACGGGCTCACCCGTGCGGCAATCCACGCCCTTGATGGTGTACTGCATGCGGGCCACGTCGGTGTCGGCCAGCGTATCGACCGTCAACGCCATGCCGGTGCGGGAAGCGGTGTCGATGGTGGTGTCTTCGGGGGCGTCCACGGTGCAAGCCGACAGCATCGACATGGCCAGAATGCCCGCACAGCTGATTTTAAAAGTGGTCTTCATGGTTCTCTCTTCTCCCTTTGCTTCAATGTGCGCAGACCGGTGCCCCTGACACACCAATCCATGGGGTGTGCCTCACGCAGGAGACAGCCTGACGCGGTCTTTAAGATCTCTGTCTTGTTGTTCTTTTGTTGGGCTCACCGGCATTTTGCCAGCGGCCCGACCGATGCCGACGACCGGCCCAGAAGTCTCGTCGTCAGCGCCGCCTCAACTCAGGCGGCAAAGTGGGCTTTGCCAACACACACGGACCGACAGGTGGTGATGTTGGCAAAGCCAGGAGAAAGGCGCCGAGCCTTGTCCTCAGGGGTTTTGTGGGTCGAGGACCAGGCTCATCGGCGCTTTCATTTCCTACGGACGCAGGGGCCTCAGGGAGCTTGCGCAGGTTTTTTATCTTTTGTGTTCTTTTCTTCATCGACGCCTGTCTTGAGGGTATCGGCGCCTTTGCAATTCTGTGCAATGGCCTTCTTGAGGGAGCTTGTGGTGCCGCGATCAACGTGTTTTGAGTCCAGCCCGCAACCCTTGGACCACAGCGCCAGCGCCTTGGCATCGTCACGACGCCGCGACACCCCCTTGCAAAACTTGTCCAGGTCGTTCCAGGACGCGGTGCTGTCCAGAATGTCGTTGTCAGGGATGTGCTTTCGGTACTCCGAAAGTTCCATCTTACACGCCTCCACATCACGGTGAGCGCGCCAGACGATGCCACCGACCAGGCAAGCCGTTGGCCAGCCTTTGTCGCAAGCGTCTTCGATCAACTCGGTGGCACGATCATGATCCTGGCGGATGTTCTTGCTGGCCATCAAACTCTGCGCCAAAAGCCAACACACCCGGCCTTCCCCCGACTGACAACCCGCGCCCAGGATGTCCACGAGCCGCTCGCGGTCCGTTTTGATGGAAAACTCCCCCTCGCTTCCGTAATACTCATCGTCAAACGTGTCCTGAATCGCGGTGCACGCAATGTACTCGCCGCGCCGACAGGCCCTGGACATGTAATCGATGAACTTGGGCACGAGGTTGCCTTCGGGCGTCTGGTAGTCGTGGAAAGAGAACGAATAGGTGAAGGCGGCCATCGTACAGGCCAGACGGTTGCCGCCAGGTGCGTCACACAGCCCCATAAGACGCTCGGTCAACCCATCGGTGGCCACTTTGTAGGAGGCTTCAGAAACCACACCCTCTATGGAACCGCTCATGCAACAGTCCCGCACGCGGTCGATCAAGGGTGTGCATTCAGCGGCGTCGTCCAGGCAGGCCTGACGGAGCTTGACCAGACGCTCACGAAACAAGGCTTCCTTTTGAGCCCTCGTCAGCGGCGCGGGCTTGGCGGGCTCTTCCTTGGGGACAGGCTGGACCGCTGCAGGCTCAGGACCAGCGTCGGCCTTTGCCTCGGTCACGGGCGTAGGAGACACGGGTTGGGGTGTGGGCTCTTGGCCCAACAAACCCGATGCCCCCAACGCGTAAAGCCCACCGCCGACCACCGCCAGCGCGCCAATGGCCACCACGGGCCGCCCCAGGCGCTTCCAGACCGGCGTGGTGTCCGCCGCGTCGCGCAGCGCATCAAGGAGCATAGGCAATGACGGATAGCGCGCGTCGGGTTGGCGCGCCATGCCTCGCGCCAGGACATTGTAGACGTCCGCCGGAATGGGGCCTTCGGGGCGCTGGCGGATTTGGCCAGCGCAGACGGCGTCTTTGACCTCCTGGCGGTTGTGGCCCGCAAAGGCGCGGCGGCCGTAGAGGCTCTCAAAGAGCGCGGCGCAGAAAGAAAACTGGTCGGTGCGCTCGTCGGTGTCCTGCCCCAGATGCTGCTCGGGAGCCATATAGGCCGGCGTGCCCATGACGGTGCCGGTGTGGGTGACGGTGCTGGCCAGCAGATCGTCGCTGAGCCCTTCCATGGCGATGCTGTCCATCAAGCGGACCTCGCCGCCAATGGCGCACGCCAGACCAAAATCCACCAGCCAGGGTCGGCCGGTGTGCTCCATCATTACATTGCCGGGTTTGATGTCGCGGTGAACCAGCCCCAATTTGTGGGCTTCGGCCAGCCCGCCGCCGACCTTGAGGTAGATGTCCAGGATCTGCCGCCAGGGCGGACTTTGGCGCTTGAGCCAGTCGCGCAGCGTGGTGCCCTCGATGAACTGCACGGCCATAAAGACCTGCTCGCGCCAAACTCCGACGTCGTAGACGTTGAGCACGTGAGGGTGGTAGATGGCCGCCAGCAGACGCGCCTCGCGCAGCAGCCTTGAAGAGTGCTCCTGACGCTGCTCGGGCTCGATCAAGTCCGCCCGCAAGACCTTGATGGCCACCTTGCGCCCCAAAGACTCATCGTGGGCTTCGTAGACCGTGCCCATGCCGCCGCGCCCCACCATGCGCAAGACCGTGTAGCGCCCCCCAATGCGCTCCTGCATCTGGGCGTCGCGCTCTTCCAAAGGGGGCTCTTCACCGGCGACGGCCAGGCGCTTGGAGGGGACCTGCGGCGAGGTGGCCGCAGCCTCGGAATCCATCATGGACGCCAGGTCGGCGACGAGCATGGCGCAGTCGGCGCAGCGATCGAGGTGGTCGTCCAGCGCGCGCCGCTCGTCTTCGGCAAGCTCATTCTGGAGCAGCGCCATAAAGACGTCTTCGGATGGACAGGGATCATCTCTTTGGGGGTCTTCTTGTGGGTTCATGGGCCAATCTTCCTGGGACGTGGGGCGACGCGCGCCTGATTCCACTAAGAGGACGAGTGATGGCGTGCACTTTTGCGTACAATAACAACCACAGACCCTCTCGTCTCCACCCATTTTGAAGAACCCAAGGAGTTGACGCTGCGCCGTGATGGGTGCAAACCAGAGCCTCCCGGTCCAGGTGGCAGGAGACCTTTGCGCCATGATCTTCAACCCATCCCGACAAACCCTGCGCTTGCTGGCATGCGTGATGATGGTGGCTGCCGCGCTAACAGCGGTCGAAACAATGTGGCACGCCACACCGGCCTGTGCGCAGGTCCTCAAGAAGGCCAAGCGCACGCTCAAAGATGGCCAGAGCCCCAACCGATTGATGCAGCGCATGGGCGTCAACGGCGGAGACCGACTGGCCGCCGCCCGCGCCCTCAAACCCCTCTTTGACATGGGCCGCAAGGCTCGCCCTGGCGACACGCTGGAGGTGACCGTGGGGCGAGATGGGCAACTGCTGGAGTTGATCTACACGAGCAAGAAGAAGGGGCGGTTTTTTGTCTATCGCAAGCGAGACAAGCTGGTGGCCTCTCGCAAACGCGGGTTGACGGTTGGGGACGCGCCGGTCGTCGATAAGGAAACCCCCAAAGAGACCCCTCGCTGGCTCAAACCGCGCACCAAAGACCCTGTGGCCCAGCGTCTGGGCGAGTGGTTTTCGACCGAAGACAGCAAGGCGCGGGCCAAGTCGGCCACAGCGATGGAGGCCGAGCTGGGCCTGGAGACCATCACCCAGGCGCTGCGCGCCGGATGGGCACCGCCCGAGCGCAAGGCCGACGCCATGCACCACCGCCACCTGACCACGCCCTACGGCAACAAGATCGAATACGCCGTCTACGTTCCCCCTGATTACGACCACACCAAGCCCACGCCGCTGCACATCAGCCTCCACGGCAAAGGCGGCAACGGCCCTGGCACCTGCCGCATGCGCTGGAAGGCACCTCAAGATGGCGTCATCATCGCCTGCCCGACCTCGCCTGGCGGCATCTGGCATGGCGACCACGGCCAGAGCGCGGTGCTGGGGCTCTACCGGCAGATGCTCTATGACTACAATGTGGATACGGAGCGCGTGGTGCTGGGCGGGTTCTCCAACGGGGGCAACGGAACCTGGCAGTTGGGGGCGCGCTTTCCCTGGCTGTGGTCATCGCTGACACCGCGCAGCGGCGCCACGCTGGCCCGCATCAAGTGGCGTCAGAACATGTTCCACCTGCCGGCCTTCATCACCCACGGCACCGAAGACCACGCCATCGGCGTCAACCACGCCCGGCGCATGGTCGAGTTGCTGACCGACATGGGCAACCCGCCGCGTTACGTTGAGGTCGACGGCGGCGGACACAAGTTCTTCACCCACCTCAACCCCACCATTTTGGCCTGGATGCTCCAGCAAAAACGCGCTTGGAACGATCAATGGAGCTACAACCAACTCCAACACGACGAACCGGACATGGCCTACTGGGTCATGGTGCACCAATCGGGCTCTTTGGAGGCCAAGATCGAACGGCACAAAGACCGCACCACGGTGCGCTTGACGGCGCGCAGGATTCCGACACGGTTGACCGTGTTTCTACCAGACGCACTCAAGGTCGACCGCAAGCTGCCCGTTGAGATTGTGCTGAACGATGAAGAGGTCTGGAGCGGCGTGGTCGCGCCCTCGGCGCATGTGCTCTTGGAGTCTTTCAGGGCCAGCGGCGACATGAACCGCGCCACTCCTTATGGCGTGGTGGTCCGCCCCTGAGGCTTTTGGCCGGTGGAAACACGCACAAAGCGCTCCCCCAACCGCACCACGCCAAGAGATTGGGGCGAGTCTGTCTTGTAAGTCAGGACCTTCTGCAGGATGAACGGTTCTTGCCGGATGAACGGTTCTTGCAGCACAGAGCGCGAGCTCCAGACCATGGCCAGACCATTGGCGCTGGTCACAACTTCGACCCCTTCTGAGGTCCAATGACCGTCGGCAAAGTCAAACCCCCCTATTTCCAGGCTTGAGTCGAAACAGCGCTTTGCGTCACAGACCACGCCATAGAGCAGCCCTGGCTCTTCTTTGGTCTTTTGGGCACCCACCACAAAGAGCATGCCGTCGGGACCACAACGCATCCGGGCATCAGAATCGGCGTAAAGCGTCTCACTCCAATCAGGTTCAGCGCGGGACAAACGCATCAACTCCAGCGTGGACCAACTTTTGCCGCCGTCGACGCTGTGCGAAAGCGTCAAAGGCGCAGACCACCACCACAGCGACTGGCCCTGGCGGCACATTCTGATGGCCGAGGGCGCCGTTTTGGAGGGTTGGCGCGTGGTGTGAGGAGCCTTTGCACCGGCGGGCAGCGAGATGGCCACGCGACCTGCGCCATCAAGGCCCTCGCGGATGTCCAAATCGAGCACAATGGCGCCGTCGGGCAGAATCTCATGCCACAAGACCTTGGAGAAGTTGCCTTCGTGCAGGAGCGTCGTGGTCGCGGCAGGCTCTCCGGGCTTGAGACGCGCGGCGAGCACCTTGAGCTGGCCTTCGACGCCCAGCGCGACGATTTCGTTGGTTTTGGGCAGGTAACGCACGCCGAGCGCTTCGAAACCTTTGGGCAACACGCCCATTCGGGTCCACCCCAGCGGATCTCGCCGCATGACCATCAACTCGATGGGCTCCCAGCCAACGGCCACCGTCAGCCAAAGGCGGCCCTGCTCATCCCAGAACTCGGTGAAGTCGGACCGCAGCGTGGGGCGAGCATCGGGGGCGACGGGGTTGTCACCGGGTTTTTCAACGGTGCGCTGCCAGGTTTTGCCGTCGCGCGTGTGCATCCAATGGACTTCGCCTCGGCTTGGCTCGATGGCGTGGAGCGCGATGGCGTTTTCTTCGACCCGAGGCTGCAAGGTGGCCTCTTTGTCGCTTAAATCCACCCACTTTGGCGCCGTGGTTTGGTCGATGGATTCAAACGGGCGGCACTCGAAGGGTTTGAACGCCGACACATCCAATGAGTAAGCCTGACCAAAGTCCACAAGCGCCTGACGCTGCTCCTGCATGCCCTTACACACGTACTGGGCTTGCTCGATGTTTTTGACATCGAAGGATTCGATGGCGTTGGCCACCACGTCGCGTGCCTTGTCCAGACGGCGCATCGGCTCGGTGGTGCTCCTGTGATCGTGCGCCCAGCCGAGATCAAAATCCAAGCGCCTCAAGCACTCTCGCACCACAGGGGCATCGTAAGTGCCTTTAACACCCATCTCAATCAAGGGAAGCAGCCGATCAGAGGTGTTTTCCTTCCGGTAACCCAACGCACATCTTTGGTAATCAACCCACTCTTTGGTGATCTCGGGCCAACGCTCAGCGATGTAAGCCATGTCATTTTTAGGCCCGGCGACGTAAACATTGCAAAGAGCGATTCCCCCCACAAAGAGCATGGGCAACGCAAACCGGAGGATCTTGCGGCCGTTGTCCCACCCACCGTTTTGGAGCGATGACGTCTCTTCATCGGTGAGCTTGATCTTGTGCTCGATGCCTCCCGGTATCTTCTCTGACATCCCTGCCCATCCTTGACAGCGCGGTGGCCCGTTGCTCAGATCCAGCCAGGCAACCGCAACAGGCCCATGTTGTGGGGGAGGAGTTTGTATGATCCTCATCTTTCAAGTGCTGGCGGCACTTTACATCGTGTGGTCCCTTGTTGTCTCCCACAAGGGTCAGCAGCACAACCACATCCGCCACCTGGGCATGCTCATCGCCACAGTTCCGGCGCTGGGGGTGGCGCTGGGGGCGTTGTGGTGGGTGCCGATGGACATCCAGACCAGCGCCGACCCGGTGGCGCTGGCCTCGCGGTTTTTGAGCTTTGTGTCCGGGGTGCTGGGCGTCTACAGCGCGGTCATACTCTTAAAGCTCTACCAGCGCAGCCGACCCCGAAGGGACAAGCTCGGCGGGGTCGATGCGATGATCCGCATGTGGGAGACGCGCCGGACCATCATCGACAAGCACTTGCAGGACCTGAGCAAACCCGAAAACCTGCGGGCGCTTGAGCGCTTGCACCTCCAGGACGCCCGATTTAATGGCTTGCCCCTGGCCAAAATCATCGTTGAGCGCCTCCACACCGCCCCCATCCCTGTAATATCCATGGCCATGCAGCACGGCGTTGGGCGCGATGAGCCCGAACTCAAGGCGCGGATTGACCAA
>CAKZKQ010000482.1 GCA_937123825.1 uncultured Pseudomonadota bacterium | reverse complement strand
GCCAATGGTCGGAACGAGCAACTGAAGGCGGCCCAAGGAAAGGCGGTACATCCGCGAGAAATAGGCGAAGACCCAGACGTAGCTACCGGTCTTCTCGAGGATTAGGCCGGTGAAGCCATTGACGAATCCTCCGGTGAAATAGGCGACGAAGCCGCCGAGACCGACCACCCAGCTGATCGCCTCGCGCGGCATCGTGTCGGAGACCACGCTGAACAGATTGGCCGACCAGCCCTGATGGGCGGATCCCGCAAGACCGATGATCAGCACGGCCGCCCAGACGCTGCCGGCGAAGGGCGCGAAGTAGATCGGCACCACGGCCAGCGCGCAGACCAGTAGCGTGAGCTTGCGCGCCTTGTTGACCGTCCACCCCCGATTCATGAACTTGCCTGAGAGCCAGCCGCCAGCGACGCCGCCTGCTGCAGCGAGGGCGAAGAACACTGCGGTCCAAAAGCCGGTGCCCTTGAGGTCGAGATCGAAGCGCTTGCTAAGGAAGTCCGGCAGGAAGGATTGATAAAACCCCCAGGCGGGTCCGGCGAGGATGCTGGCGATGACGTAGGCCCACACCGCGCGGTAGCTAAGGAGCGACAGCCAGGGGATCCGCTTCGGCACCTCCTCGACCGCCGGTTGGCCGTCGAGAATGTGGGTCCGTTCGGCCTCTCCGAGCTTCCTGTGGTCCTGCGGCTCGTCGTAGAGCGCCCTCCAAGCGAAGAGCCAGAGGATGCCGGTAGCTCCAGTGATGTAGAAGGTCCACTCCCATCCGACCCAAACATATAGTACTGGTACAAGCAGCGGGCAGACCACCGCGCCGACATTGGAGCCGACGTTGAACCAGCCGGTGGCGAGTGCGCGTTCCTTCACCGGGAACCAATCGGCGACCACTTTGATGGCAGCCGGGAAATTGGCACCCTGAGTGAGGCCGAGAGCGATCCGCGCGACGACGAAACCTGCGGCGGTCATCGGCATCACCAGTGTCACCATTGCCAGTCCGTTTTCGGTTTTCCCGAACCATGGGAAGTCGAAGGTCGCATCGACATTGATGTAGGCGCAAAAGCCGTGAGCGATGGCGGCCAGGCTCCACAGCAGGACGAAGAGGGGCAGGCCGCGCTTCGGACCGATGCGGTCGATGATACGCCCGCCGAACAGGTAGCCGAAGGCGTAGGCGAAGGACTGGCCCGCGGCGATCATGCCGTAGTCGGTCTCGCTCCAGCCGAGTTGTGCGCTGAGTTCTGGCTTGAGGATGCTGATGACCAGCCGGTCGAGGTAGTTGACGACGATGGAGAAGAACAGCAGTCCACAGATCACCCAGCGAACGTGGCCGGGTGTCTTGGGGACGGGGGATGTGGATGGATCGGAAGTCATTTGAATTTCACGTGTTCCCGGGCTTCGCGCTCGGCCGGCAGTCCCCGGAGTTTGGCCTCAAACACCCGCAGGGCGGGACCGTCTTCGGGGTGGATCGCGACGTCGGAAAATGAGATACCCTCGGCGTGGTAGACGAGGGCACCAACCTCGGCGGAGGCGGTGATGTTTTCGAAGCGGACGTTGCGGATCGGCTCGTCGGGCAGGCCCCAGAGGATGATCGAATTGCGCGAGTCGGTGATTTCGACGTCGCGAATCTCGATATCACGCCAGACGGGGTCATTCTTCATGCCGCGCCTCGGCAGGTCCGCGGAAGGATGCGCGGGCTCCTTGGGATAGTAGCTGCTAAGAAAAATCGGGTAGCGGACGCCTTTCATGCGGATGTTCCGGTAATGGATGTTCTCCACCAAACCGCCGCGGTCGCGCCAGGCCTTCATGCGGATGCCGGAGGTGGTGCGGTCGAACGAGACGTTATTGACAAACACGCTGCGCACGCCGCCGCCGATGTAGGAGCCGATCGAGATGCCGTGACCGAAGCCGATGCGGCAGTCGCGGATGACGATGTTCTCGACCTCGGGTTGGCCGGGTTTCCCTTCGCCGCAGAGCAGGACGATATTGTCGTCGCCGGTACTGATATCACAGTCGCGGATGAGGGCATTGCGCACGCGGTTGAGGTTGAGTGCGTCGGTGTTGGGCGATTCGTCGGGAGCCTGGGCACGGATGCCGTCGATGGTGACATCGCTGCAGCTTTTGATCGAGTAATGGGTGTTGGGCGGATTGATCGTGGTGATCGATTCCACGGCGACGCGCCGGCAGTTCTCGATGGAAATCAACTGCGGCCTGCGGGGTGCGCTCTTGTCGTTGGCTGCCTTCTGCTGGAGAAATACCTCCCACCAGCGGGCTCCCTGGCCGTCGATCGTGCCCTTGCCGCTCAGGCGGATGTCGGTGCATTTCGCCGCCCGCAGGAAGGCCGTGTGCTTGTTACCGGATACCGGAAAATCGGAGGATTTATCGCTCATCAGCAGCACCGCCTTCTCGGAAAGGTGCAAATCGATACCGCTGCCGAGCGTGAGTGGTCCGCAGAGAAAGCGGCCTGCGGGGATAACGACCCGCCCGCCGCCAGCGGAAAGCATTTTGTCGATCGCTGCTTGGATCGCGGCAGTGCACATCATCGTTCCATCGCCGGTGGCACCGAAGTCGGTGACGTCCACGACACGGTTAGGAATCGAAACCGCCGCCGGCGGGGCAGGAAGCCGCTCGGCTCGTGCTTTGGGCAAAATCAGTACCGTCGCGCAGGTCGCCAGTGCGAGGCCTGCGATTCGCTGCCAGGGATGAACGAGACGGGAGTTCATTCCACGGTAAGGGCACGTTTGGAAACCTGTTCACCGAGGGCGATCCCCTCCTTGGCGGCCGGGCAGGAGACAACTTCAATCCCGCTGGAGTTGCTGCCTTCGAGTTTCAGAAACGATTCCGGCGCGCGGGTGGTGGTGACATTCCGGATGGACGCACCGCTCACCGCATCGAGGTCGAACATTGGCCCTTCGGCAACATCGAGGCGGATGTCTTCAAACGAGAGGTTTTTCGCGCACTTCACGACGACACCCTCCTCCGTCGAGAGGTTCATGTCGCGGAAGCGGATGTGTTCGATCGACGCTTTTGGGTCGCCAGTAATACGCACCGCGACCGGTGCGCCCTCGGCGGTGATGCGCTCGAAGCACATGTCGCGGAACACCGGCGGGTCCACGACTTTCAGGGCGGACTTGTCGGCACTGTAATCCATATTGAGGATCACCACCTCGCGGACCATGTTACGGACCTTGATGTCGCGGGCGTAGATTTTCTCTACTACGCCGCCGCGGTCACGCCGCGACTTGATGCGGATGGCACGGTCGGTGCCATCGAACTCGCAGTCGTGCATGAACACATTACGCACGTCGCCGGACATCTCGCTGCCGATGACCAAACCGCCATGGCCGTGTTTGCTGGAACAATGGCGCATGATCACGTTCTCGGTCGGCTTGCCGACGCTGCGGCCGTCTTCGTTGTAGCCGGACTTGAGCACCACGCAGTCGTCACCGGTGCTGAAGGTGCAGTGCTCGATGAGCAGGTCGCGGCAGGAATCCGGGTCGATGCCGTCGTTGTTCGGGCCATCGGTTTCGACGGTCACGCGGCGGATGGTGATGTTTTCGGAGTAGACCGGGTGGATCGTCCAGTTCGGCCCACTGCCAATGGTGAAGTCCTCGAGCAGGATGTTGCGGCAGTTCAGGAGCACGACGAAGTTCGGGCGGATGGCAGCCTCGGGAGTTCCGAATATGCGTTTTTCCAAGGGCACGCGTTCGGCCCCCATCCGGAAGTGTTCGACGGTTTCTTTGCCTTTCCACTTCCACCAGTTGGCGGAGTTGCCGTTGAGTTTCCCTTTTCCGGTGATGGCGACGTCCGTGCAGTCCTTGGCGTAGATGAGCGGCGAATAGTTGAAGCAATCGATGCCGCCAACGCGCACCTGGACCACCGGCAGATAATCCTCGAAGCGGCCGCTGAAGATCAGCTCGGAGCCCTCGGAGACGTGCAGCTCGATCTTGCTTCGAAGATGGATGGGGCCGGTGAGGAACTTCCCGGCGGGCACCACCACGCGGCCACCTCCGGCCTTAGCACAGGCTTCGATGGCGGCGGCGATCGCCTTGGTGCAATCCACCTCTCCACCATTCACCGCGCCGAATCTGGTGATCGGGAACTCGGCGGCAGGGAAGGTCGGCGGGACGATCCGCTCGATGATCTCCGGCAGCTTGGCCCAAGCGGCATCGGCGGACGCGTCTCCTGCGTGGGCGGCCGGGCCGTGAAACAAGAGGGTGGCGGCAACGGTGGCGATGAATGAAAACGGGTGACGGTACATGGATTGACGGTAGCCTGATAGATGGCGCCGACCCACGCCAGACCCGACGCGTGAGACGGAACAACACGCCGGTTTCCCGGAGTGGCGATGGAAGCATCGTTGAATCATGATGAGTTTATAGAATTTTGCGGCCGGCAACAACCCGCCCGCTCTCGGCATGTTACGGTCGATAGACGATCGGGGCCTAGGTCTCGTTTCTGCAAATGACGTTGAAATTTGTGCTTCGGCATCGGGCGAGCGAGAAGAATGCTCCGGGATATCGAGGAGGCGTCCGAGGCAAAGATTCCCGCGAACCCCAAAGGTGCCCAAATTTCAATTCGATCTGCACGTGCCTGCATATACAGTCAGTCGGAACCACGGAATGCTTACCAGCCAGTGGATCGTTTCCCACCCATGAGCCACATCCTTCGCCTCTTCGCCCTCGTCCTTCTTTTCGGCATTCCGCGTGTCTCCGCTGCTCCGGTCCACATCGTGCTCGTTGGCGACTCGACCGTCACCGACAACGCCGGCTGGGGTCTCGGCTTCCGGCAATTCCTCGCCGACGGAGCGGAACTCAGCAACACCTCGCGCGGCGGACGCAGCTCGATGAGTTTCATCAAGGAAGGTCGCTGGGAGGAGGCACTCGCGCTGAAGGGCGACTACTACCTGATCCAGTTCGGTCACAACGACCAGCCGGGGAAACCCGGACGCTCAACGACGATGGAGGAATACCGTGGCTATCTCGCCCGCTATGTCGACGAGGCCCGGGAAGCCGGAGCCACGCCGGTGCTCGTCACCCCGCTGGTCCGCAGGGAATTCAAGGATCGCGAGCACCCGGACCACATCGTCTCCAGTATGGAGCCCTGGGCGGAAACCGTGCGTGCCGTCGCGAAGGAAAAGGGCGTGCCGCTCCTCGAACTCCACGACCGCAGCAAGGAACTCTGCGAGAAAATGGGCCGCGACGGCGTGAAGCGAATCAGCCCCGTGAAGCCGAGCGGCGCATTCGACGGCACCCACCTCAATTCCGCCGGCTATGTTCCCTTCGGCCAGCTCGTCGCGCAGGAGCTGGGCAAAGCGGTGCCCGCACTCGCCCCGATACTGCTCGACGTGCCGCGCGACCCGAATCCCTTTACCGACGACGAGCTCAGCACCCACGAATACAAGCAGGTGGGCGGTGAAGCCCTGCTGCTGGATGTGTGTGCTCCGAAGACCCATTCCGGTGACCCCCTGCACCCGGTGGTGATCGTCGTCCACGGCGGCGGTTGGGGCAGCGGTGATCGCAAAACCATGATCCGGCCGGTCTTGGAGACGCTCACCGGCGGCGGCTACCTGTATGTTTCCATCGACTACCGGCTCAGCCCGAAACACCGCTGGCCGGCGTGCCGCGAGGACGTCGAGGATGCGGTCGCGTGGACCAAGTCCCACATCCGCACGCATGGCGGCGATCCGGACCGCATCGCGCTTCTCGGCTACTCGGCGGGTGGCCAGTTGGCGTTCTTTGCGGCGCTCGACGACCGGCCGCCGCACCCGGTCAAGGCGCTTGTCGGGCTGGCGCCGACCACGGACTTTCTTGAGGACCTCGGCCGCCGCGGCGGCCCGAGCAAATCGCTGCGCGACCTGATGAATTGCCAGGCGGACGAGTCGTTCGAAAAGACGCTGCTGCGGCTCTATCAGGCATCGCCGATCAATCACCTCCATGACGGCATGCCTCCCCTCCTCCTCATCCACGGCACCGAGGACCGAAGCGTTCCGTTCCAGCAGTCGCTGCACATCCAGCAGAAGATCGCCGATGCGAAATGGGAAGTCCCTTGCGAGATCCACAAGATCGTCGGCGCTCCCCACCGGCAGTCCGAGTGGGACAAATTCGACACCACCTACAAAGCGAAGCTGCTCACGTGGCTCGGCAAACATCTCTGATCCATTCTTATGAAAACTCATCTTCTCCCAATTATTCTTCTCGCCCTCGCCACCCCGAGCCTCGCCGCTCCAGAGGGCCACGGACTCGCTTTCGGAAACGACCGGCCGTTCTATCAGGCCAGCACCTATGACCTCGGCATCGTCCGCAGCCAGACGGTCGCGCTGTGGATCACACCCGACCCGCAGTGTGACGAAGGGGCCACCGTGTTCGACGACTTCGGGCCGGGCACCTTGCTCGGCGGACGCCTGGAGATGGCGGAGGACGGTAAGATCGCCTACCGGACCGAGGCTCCCGAAGTTCTCGTCAGCCCGAAGCCGCTTCCCGCCGACCGGCCGAGCCATGTGGTCGCCGTCTTCGACACCCGCGAACGAAGGGTCGTCCTCTACGTCGATGGCGAAGCCGCCGGGACCTATGAGGGCGGCAGGGACAAGCTGCTCAACCCTGCGGAGGGCCGGACCTTCCGCGTCGGTGCCGATCAGGACGGGCGGCGGCGCTTCCAAGGCGCGATCCATTCGCTCGCCATCTATCGGCACGTGCTTGGCCCGGACGAGATCCGCAAGCTCCATGACTCGGGCGAGCTCGACGATCGCCCGGACGGATTCTGGGAGTTTGCACCGGATGCCGCGCGGGTGATCGAGGCCACCACGGGTGGGACCCGGCTCGTTTCCCCGCCGGAGATCGAAGGCTCCGCCAATGGTCCGGACGGTGAAAACGTGATGTGGTACCGCCAGCCGGCCCGCGAGTGGGTCGAGTCGCTGCCCGTCGGCAACGGCCGTCTCGGCGGCATGGTCTTCGGCGGCGTGGGAACCGAGCGGATCCAGCTCAATGACGACACGATCTGGTCCGGCGGCCCCTATGATCCCGCGAATCCCGCCGCACCCGCCGCGATCCGCAAGGCGCGCGAGCTGATCTTCGCCGGCAAACGCGAGGAAGCCGAGGAGCTCATCGCCGAGCACGCCCTCGGCCTGCCGCCGAGCATGGTCCAATACCAGACGCTCGGCAGCGTGATGCTCGAGTTCGCCGGCAGCGACGAGCCTGTCACCGGCTATTCCCGCTCGCTCGATCTCGACTCGGCGATCGCGACCACCCGTTTCACCCGCGACGGCGTCACCTTCACCCGCGAGGTTTTTTCCAGCGCCCCGGACCAGGCGGTGGTCATCCGGCTTTCCGCCGACAAACCGGGACGCATCGACTTCAGGGCGACGTGGGAAACTCCCTTCAACGACGCGGTTTCCGCCGTCGAGGACGGCGTGCTCACGCTCTCAGGCAAGGGCAGTGAGGCGAACGGGCGGCCGGGGGAAATCCGCTTCACCGGCATGATCAAGGCGATCAACGACGGCGGCAAACTGCTTGGCGAAGGCGATGCGCTCACGGTATCCGGCGCGGATGCCGTCACGCTGATCGCCACCAGCGGCACGAATTTTGTGAACTATCAGGATCTATCCGCCGATCCCGCCGAGCACGCGGCGGGCGATCTCGAAGGAGCCTGCGAAAAAAGCTACAGGGAACTTCGCGAACGCCACCTCGCCGCGCACCGAGGAGCGGCCTTTGCTGGCCTCTTGATCCCGGCGACTGGCGCGGCGCTTGAGTCTGGCTCGGACCGTGGCCGCAGCGACGGCGAAGCGATCGGCGCGAAAGCGCAGCAGCAGGTCGGCGTCGTCGGCGTTTCGCAGCGAGTCGGGCGGCGGGGGGATGACCACGTCCGACGCCAGCGCCGCGCGCCTGGCAAGGCGTCCCACGCGCGCCAACCGCTCTTTGGCGGCCGGATTGAGCCCCACGGCCAACGCCTCCAGGCGCAGCAGGTGCCGCACGGCCAGATCGCTGATGGGGCGGCTGATTTGACCGCTCTTTTGATTGAGCGCAAACCCCTTGCCCGGCACAAAAAGCGCCGCCAACTCATCGCCAACCTCTTGCAAGGTCAACAAGAGCGCAGCCTCGGAGCGCCAACCGCGCCGATGCGCCACCGTGGCCGCCACCAACATCGCCGCCAACGATTCACAGGTCCTCCACGGCGCGTCGAGCACCGCGCGGATCATCTCCTCAAGCGCCCGCTCCGGGGTGGCAAGGACCTGCAAACCCGACTCGGCACCCAACACCCCGGCGTCCGCCACCGGCCCGCCTTCAAAGACCGGCTTGTAAGCGCGGCGGCGCGCTTTAAGGCGCCCTGCTGGCGACACCACCGTGTGAAAGATCAGCGGCGGCTCAAGCTCGGAGCCCTCCACCCGCACCACCCACCGCCCCGGCACCACCGGAAAGGTCAGCGACGCATAGGGCGGCAACGGTTCGCCCGACACAATCAACGTCTCTTCCCCATCGCTGGTCCGGGGATGAAGACGCGCGGCCTGCGGCTTGCCGTCCACCTCAAGGTGCAACCGCGAGGTGCCAGACCAGGTCTTGACCAAAAGGTGACCCTGAACATGATCGGTGCCATCGACAAAGGGCGGCAGCCTCAAAGAAGCCTGGGCAAAAGCCCCCAGGCGCGCTCGCAACCCCGCGCGCTGCCAGCGCGTGCCATGGGCGACCAACGCCTCCACACGCAGCACCCCATCGCCCGACACCGCCGGCAACGACACGCTGCCCTCGCCGTGAACCTCCAACGCCGAGAGCATCAACACCTCGGCCTGAGAGCCCTCGACCGAATCGACGTCAAACCAGGGCTGGGGGCGCTGCGGCGGCGAGTCACCCGATTCGAGCGCTGGTGTCTTGGACTGTGCATCTGGGTTGCGGATCCGGTCGAGCACCTGCGCCAACGCTGCGCGGCCACCGGCGGCGTCAAAGAGGGACTCCAGGCGCTGTTTCCCGTCGAGCGTCTGGCCCAACTCCCCAAGCGTCTTCCACAACACCGACCCCAAAGGCGCCAGGATCTCTCCGATGACCTCGCTGCCCAGCGGCGAGCGCTCGCGGCGAACCAGGAGCAAGACCAGGGCAGGCTCATCGAGGTGGAGCTTGATGGACAACTCGGGGGCCGCGCCCGACACCACGCGGGGCAACCCCTGGTTGGACTCCACCCCGCTGGCCCAGGACAACTCAATGCCAGGGGTCTCGTCCTGAGCAAACCACCCGCCCCAACTCTCCCACGGCTCCTCGTGCATGCCCACAAAGCCCGCCGCCGAGATCAACCCGACCGGATCCTCAATGGGCACCTCCAAACGCTGCTCGGCCTCCACGTCGCCAAGCTCAATGCACTCCACGCGGCAACTGAGCGGCTCAAAACGCATGACCTTGAGCGCCTTGATGGCCTCGTGGACGTGCAGATCCAACACGCTCCCCTTGGGACAAGGCGCCACCGTCAAGGGCAACGTGTCCAGAGCCCGGCCCGGCAGAAAATCCAGCCCCATCGACGCCCTGGTGCTGCCACTGACCACCACCGAAGCCCCAAAGGTCATCGGCCCCAGCCCCACAGGCTCAAGGCCAATCGGCGGCGGCGGCAACTCCAACTGGGTCATCTGCGACCCCAGCGCGTCGGCCACAAAACACAGCGCCCAGGCCTCCTCGCCCGGCGCGTCGATCTGAGCCCGCACCACACCAAATGGATCGGCGCGCAGCGTCTGGGTCAACCAACGCAACGCGCCGCTCTTCATGTGCCGCAACGCCAGACGCACCGAGCCCGGCACCGGACGGCCATGGAGGCGCAGCCCCACCGCAAACGCCAACTGGAGGTTTCCTTTGGGGTTGGTCACAAAGCGGCGCTCAAACCAGCGCGCCACAAACTCGGGGGGCGCCGCGTCGCTGACCACAAAGCGCGCCGCGCCGCTGGAGGTCGGCTGCGGCCAGATCAACTGCACCGTCCACACCCCCGTGGGCAAACCGCGCAGTTCCATGTGGCCAAGCCCCCTGGACCCCAGCGCGATCTTCATCTCGCGGTGCTTCTGACCCTCTCGCCATATCCACACCGGAACCTCAGTATCTTTGGCACCGGGACACGCAACCAGGATGTGCACCGAGCTGCGCGGGGTATAAACCGCCTTGTCCAACCACAAACCGCAGAGTTGACCGTGGGGCAATGTGCGGCCCTCAAAGACCGCGCCAGGCAGGGCAACGGGGCCATCGTGCCACAGGGGCACAACGCGCGGGCCCTGCTCGGGAGCCTCCAACCCAAGGGCGCGCGCCACCCGCGCCACAGGCTCCAAATCGGCCAGCCCTCGCTCCACAAGCGCAAAGCTGGACCCCACCCTCACCGCCGCGCCCAACTCCCAGGCCAGCAGCGGCACGTCTGTCGACAGCCTCCAGTCACCCAATGTGTCTCTGTCCTCCACACGCGCGCAGCCACCGCGCACAAATCCCCAGGCACGTCTGACACCAAAGCACAGGCGCCGCCCCAAAGAGGGGTGGCCTCTCATCCAAACGTTGGCATCAAAGATAGAGCTCTGCCCCTGGGCTTATCCCTCGATATGGGAGTCTGCCTTGGCATAGCCTAACGCATTGTGGCCTCTTTTTGCCCCCCAAGACGCAACATTTTCCTTGCGCGAGGCCTCTCGATGGACTTTTCCATCAAGCCGACGCATTCTTGGGCCGGGTGGGCAGGTGCCGCCCAGGAGTCCAAATCTTAAACCACCGCAGACGCAGCCCGCTCGACGCATCGACAGGAAGGACCATGGCAAACAAAGACCCCAAAGGGGTGAAGGTCATCACACGCAACCGCAAGGCGTACCACAGCTACTTTGTGGATGAGACGTACGAGGCAGGTTTGATGCTGGTCGGCAGCGAGGTCAAAAGCCTGCGTGAGGGCAAGGTGCAGTTGACCGACGCCTACGCGCGCTTTGAGCGCAATGAGCTGTGGCTGGTCAAGGCCCACATCAGCCCCTACTCCCACGCCACGCACGAGAACCACGATCCCGAGCGCGCCCGCAAGCTCTTGATGCACCGCCGGGAGCTGCGCCGCCTGATGGGCAAGACCCAGGAAGCAGGTTTTACGCTGATCCCGCTGTCGCTCTACTTCAAAGACAGCAAGGTCAAGGTTGAGTTGGGGCTTTGCCGAGGCAAGAAGCTCTACGACAAGCGCGAAGAGCTGCGCCGCAAATCCCACGCCCGCGACATTGAGCGCGCCCGGCGTCAATACCGAGGCTAAACTGTGGCCACAAAGCGTCCGGCCGTCAGCCCTCCCGACGAGGTCAAGGCCGCGGACACCGGCGATGGGGCCCGTGGTCGCTACTCGTTGCCCCCGTCGACCGGCCTGACGCCGAGGCTGCCGGCAGGGCGCAAGGTGATCCTGCGCACCCTGCCCGACCCCACCCAGCCCCTGGACGCCATTCCACCCGAGCTGCGCGAAGATCCGCTCAAAATCGAGATCGACAACCGTCTGGCGAGGCTGGCCCAATTGCCCGCTGACACGCTCCAGGCCGCCCCCGGCATCACCCTCAAGCCCAAAGGCGACGCCCAGGACTGGGAACGGACCTGGAGTCGCTCGCTGCCGTTTTTGCCTGTGGCGGGCCTGCTGGATGAGGAAGAAGAGCCCACGGTTGAGCAGGGCGACCTGGAACTGCTGGAGGTGCTGGGCGAAGGTGGCATGGGGATCGTCCACCGCGCCCGTCAACACTCGCTGCAGCGCGACGTGGCCATCAAAAAGATCAAAAACCCGCGCGCGCAGTCCGATCTGGACACCCGCGTCCAGGCCATGCTCCATGAGGCGCGCTGCAACGGCACCCTGGAGCACCCCAACATCGTCCCGGTTCACGCCTTGGGCGTGGACGGCGATGACTTGCCTGTGCTGGTCATGAAGCGCGTCGAGGGGGTCTCCTGGCTGACCATGGTTCAGGAGCCCGAACACGAGGCCTGGCAGGAGGTCAACGAGCCGCCGCTGGTCTGGCACCTGCGCGTCTTGATGCAGGTCTGCAACGCCGCCCAGTTTGCCCACTCAAGGGGCATCATCCACCGCGACATCAAACCCGAAAACGTCATGGTCGGTGCCTACGGCGAGGTCTATTTGATGGATTGGGGGGTGGCTTACGACACCAACCTCCCGTCGAAAAATCAGGTCATCGTCGGCACTCCTTCCTACATGGCCCCAGAAATGGCCCTCCAGGGCGCGCTGGAGATCTCGGCGCGCACCGACGTCTATCTGCTCGGCTCTTGCCTCCACGAGGTGCTGACCGGGGTGCCGCCGCACGACGCAGAGACGGTCAACGAGGCGCTGCGCAAGGCCGCCCACAATCGCCCGCTGACCTACCCCGACCAAACCCCCGATGAGTTGATCATCATCTGCCGTCAGGCCATGGCCACCCACCCCGACCAGCGCTTCCAGAGCGCCCAGGCCATGCGCCGCGCGCTGGAGATCTTCCTGACCCACCGGGAGTCGGTCCGCCTCAGCGACGCCGCCGCCCAACAGTTTGCGTTGATGAAGGCTGAACCCGACGCGGACCTTGTCCAACTCCAGCGGCTCTTTAGCGCCTGCCTCTTTGGGGTCGAACAAGCGCTGGATCTGTGGAAGCACAACCCCAAAGCGCTCGATCTGCGCCGCGACGCGGCGGTCTGGATGGCCCATGTGGCGCTGGAGCGCCGCGACTTGAACCTGGTGGACAGGGTCCTGGCCGATATGGCGTCGGTGCCCACGTCCATGCAGCAAGACCGCCAGCGGCTCCAAGAGGCGCTCAACGCGCAGTCCCAGGCCAGCGTTCAGCTTCAAAACATCGAGCGCCAGCACGACCTGCGGGTCTACCGAAAGCAGCGCGCCATCCAGGCCGTGGCCCTGGGCATCACCATGACCATCGGCATGTCCACCCTGGCGGCCCTCGACGGCTGGGAGATCTACTCGCCGTCGCACGCCGTGCACGTCGCCTTGCTGACCTTGATGACGATGGGCTTTGGGGTGGGGCTGGCGGTGGTTCGACGCACGGTTTTGAGCACCGTGCTGAACCGAAAGCTGATGATGGCGCTGGGGATCATGTGCGTCGGCCTGATCGTCGCGGCCCTCTTCACGTGGCTCGCGGGTGTCCCTGTGGCCACGGCCTTTGCGGTCAGCTACCTCATCGCCGGGATCGGCACGGCGATCTCCATGAGCATGGGAGAGCGGGGCATGTTCTCGGTGGCGCTGTGTTTTACGCTCGGGGCCTTTGCCACGCTGCTTTGGCCGCTGTGGTACCTGTGGATCGGCACCGGCGCCCTGCTGACCGGGCACGTCCTGGCGGTCATTGTCTGGTGGCTCAGCGGCGATGACGCGCCAGTAGAGACATCCGACGCCATCCCTGGTAAAAGGGGCCCCGGATAAGACCCGGGCGCGTCTATGCATCCAATTTGAACCCTGGCACGGCCCTCCGCACAGGCGGCCACGTGCCAAAGCCCTTCAAACACGGTGGGCTCCGCTTGTCAGGCAAGCGGCGGACCGGTCCACGGTGGGATGGATGATGCCCCCAGCCTGCACGACAAAGCACGTCGGGGCCTTTGCCCTGGCATGAACATCAACGCACGGAAGGTATGCTTGTGAGCGAAAAACTGACCACCCATCAGAAAGCGCTGCGGATCAACCTCAACCCCATGCGGTACGGCACCTTTGCCGAGATCGGCGCTGGCCAGGAGGTTGTGCGCTGGTTTTTCCGCGTTGGCGCCGCTGCGGGGACGATATCCAAGAGCATGTCCGCCTACGACATGCAGGTCAGCGACGCGATCTACGGTGAGTGCGACCGGTACGTGTCCAAACAACGCCTCCAGAGCATGTTGGACTACGAGCACGGGCTCAACCTCAGCCGCCTGCGCGAGAGCCGCGGGGACAAGACCGCCTTTTTTGCCTTCGCCGACACCGTCGCCGCCCGCAGTTACCGGGGCAACAACGAGTGTCACGGCTGGATGGGCATCAAGTACCAGTCCCACCCCCGCGATGAAGACAGCCAGATCATCATCCACGTGCGGATGCTCGACCAGGAGAACGCGCTCCAGCAGGAGGCCATCGGCATCGTCGGGGTCAACCTCCTCTACGGTGCCTTCTTCCTCCATCACCGCCCCGATGAGCTGCTGGAGTCACTGCTCGATGGGCTGTCTTCTGACCGCATCGAGATCGACATGGTCGAATTCTCGGGCATCGAGTACCGCTACATCGACAATCGCGTCATGGCGCTCAAGCTGGTCGAAAAAGGCATGAGCAAGGCGGCGATGTTTGCGGCCGACGGCGAGGTGCTGCAGCCCACCGAGGTGCTCTACAAGCGGCCGGTGTTGATCGAGCGCGGGGCGTTCAGGCCGGTGACCCACGTCAACATCGACATGATGCACTGCGCCCAGGAGAGCTTCGTCGCCGACCACGACCTGGAGTCGTCCAAAGTCTTGCCCATCATGGAGATCACCATGAGCAACCTCATGGACCGTGGTGAGATCGACCTTCAGGACTTTCTGGCCAGGGCAGATGTCCTGGCGGCCTCGGGCACAGCGGTATTGATCTCGGATTTTTCGGAGTACCACCGCCTGGCGACCTACCTCTATGGGTTTTCCCACAGCCCCATCGGGATCGCCATGAGCGCGCGCAGCCTGATGACGCTCTTTGACGAGCAATATTACAGCGACCTTGAGGGTGGCATCATGGAGGCCTTTGGGAGGCTCTTTAAAGAGAACCTGAAGCTCTACATCTACCCCTACCAGGACACCGCCGCCAACACGCTTCTGACGGTGGACAACCTGCCCATCCCGGACAACCTCCGGCTCTTCTTCCAGTATCTGGTCGACAATGGGCGGATCAAGCAGATGAGCAACTACAACGCCGACTACCTGCACATCTACTCGCGGGACATCATCCACAAGCTCAAGCACAAGGACCCGACCTGGGAAGAGATGGTGCCAGCCGAGGTGGCGCAGGTCATCAAGACCAAGGGCTTCTTTGGTTACTGCCGCGCCACGATGGGGTGATGTGGGGGGCTCAGCGCTGGGGTGGGCGCCGCTCAGCAGTGGTAGCGCACGCCGCGGATGATGAGCTCTTTGATGGTGCGGTGGTCGACCATGCGGATGTTGTTGCGGCCCGGCTCGACCTCAAGATCGACGACCATGGAGCGGCCCATCTTGGGCTCGGCCTTCATGAGGTAGCCCACCAGGCGGCGCTCGGTGCCTTTGAGCAGCTCGCGGGCGTATTTGCGCCGCTCGCGGTCGGTCTGCAACCCAATCTCGGACAAATCAAAGAGCTTGTCGGCCAGGAGCTTGTCGGTCAGCTTGCGCTCAAAGACCACCGTGAAGCAGGTGTCGCGGGCGCCTTCGAGTTTTTCGATCAACTCGGTGCGCGAGACCTTCTCTTCGGTGGTGAACTGGTTGGCGGTGAACATCTCGGCTTCGACGATGCCGGAGGTGACCTTGAACTTAAAGCCCGCCTCGTTCTGCACCACGTAGCTGCGGTCGCCGTTGCTGTCTTCGTTGATCTCCAGGACCTGATAGTACTGGATGCGGCTGAGGCGGTCGCCGATCTCAAGCTGTCCAGCATCGCATTTGCGGGTGAGGGCCTTGTCTTCTTCACTCATGGGGATTCCTCCTTTGTCACAACGTGGATTGTGGCAGTAGGAGACGGCCTGCGCCGGGGTCTTGTCAAGGCGCCACCCCACCCTACCCCACTTGGCCCACCCCAAACGCACCCATGCACCGCTCAGCGTCAGTCATCCCAGGTCAGGACGATCTTGCCAAAGCTGGCGTTGCTCTCCATATGCCGGTGGGCCTCGACGGCCTGCGCGATGGGAAAGACCTTGTCGACCACGGGGACCAGCGCGCCGGTGGCGAAGGCCGGAGAGACAAGGTGGGCGAAGTCCTGGGCGAGGGTGATTTTTTCCTCGATGGGGCGAGCGCGCAGGACGGTGCCGAGCCAGGTGAGGCGTTTGCGCATGAGGGTGCGCAGGGGGACCTGGGCTTTGCCGCCGCCAAGCAGGCCCACCGTGATGATGGTGCCGCGCGAGACCAGCGCGTCGAGGTTTTCCAGCACGTAGCTGCCGCCGACCAGATCGAGCACGCAATCGACGCCCTGGCCGCCGGTGGCCTCTTTGAGGGCCTCCAGGAAGGAGCCAGAGCTGGCGTCGATGCCCACGTCCAGGCCCAGCGCCTTGCAGCGCTCCAGCTTCCAGTCCGAGCGCGCTGTGCCGAAGGTCTGGGCGCCGCTCCAGCGGGCCAGTTGAACGGCGGCGGTGCCCACGCCGCTGCCCACGGCGTGGATGAGGGCGCGCTGGCCGGGGCGAAGGCCAGCCTGGAGCAAGAGCGCGTCGTAGGCAGTCATGAAGGCTTCGGGGATGGCGCCAAGCTGGGCCCAGTCGAGCCCTTCGGGGGCCGCAATGGCCTCTCGGGCGTGGACAACGACCTTTTGAGCGCAGCCCGCACCGGGCACAAGGCCCATGACGCGGTCGCCCACGGACCAACCCAGGGTGCCGGGGCCAAGTGCCTCGACCTCTCCGGCGTATTCAAGGCCGGGGATGTCCTGGCGAGTGCCCAGCGGGGCTGGGTAGAAGCCGCGCCTTTGGAGGATGTCGGCGCGGTTGATGGCGCAGGCGCGCACGCGGACCCGGATTTGGCCGGGGCCGGGTTCGGGGTCGGGCACCTGACCGATTTTGAGGACTTCGGGGCCGCCGTGTTCGGTGATGATCAACGCGCGCATGGGTGCTCCTGAGTAAAAGGAGGGTTTTGGAGGGGGTGGTGGTCAGCGGTCGGTGACCTTGAAGACCAGTTCGCCTTTTTCGACGTCCACTTTGACGTGATCGCCGCTCTTGATGGCGCCGCTGATGATGCGCTCAGAGACGGGGACCTCAATGAGGCGCTGGAGGGTCTGGCGCATGGGACGCGCGCCCAGCGAGGGGTCGTAGCCGCCGCGATCGATGAGCAGGTCGTAGACGGCTTCGGTGGCCTCGATGTAGATCTCGCGTTCGGCGGCCAGACGGCGCGCGGAATCGCGCATCTGGAGGTGGGCGATGCGGCCGACCTCTTCGCGGGTGAGCGGTCCAAAGACGACGCGCTCTTCGATGCGGTTCCACAGCTCGGGGCTGAGGGTGCCTCGGGCGGTGCCCAGGACGTTCTGGGCGATCTCTTCGGTCAGGCGCAACTCGCGTGAGACCGGCAGCGGCGTCTCCACGTTGCCAAAGCCAATCTGACGGTGCTGTGTGACGGCCTCCACCCCAGCCGAGAGGTACTCGGAGCCCAGGTTGGAGGTCATGATGATGACCGTGTTGGCAAAGTTGATCGTGCGGCCCTTGCCGTCGGTCAGGCGTCCGTCGTCCAGAAGCTGGAGGAGGATATTGAGGACCTCGGGGTGGGATTTCTCGACCTCGTCAAGCAGGACGATCTGGTAGGGCTTTTTGCGGATCGCCTCGGTGAGTTGGCCGCCGTGTTCGTGGCCGACGTATCCGGGCGGCGCGCCGATGAGGCGGCTGACGGCGTGGCTCTCGCGGTACTCGCTCATGTCGAGCCGAACGATGGCGTTGCGGTCGCGGAAGAGGAAGTCGGCCAGGACCTTGACCAGCTCGGTCTTGCCCACGCCGGTCGGTCCCAAAAAGAGGAACGAGCCGATGGGGCGGCCGGAGTGGAAACCGGCGTGGTTGCGCCGGATGACCTCGCAGACGCGCTTGATGACGGCGCGGTGGCCGATGAGGTTGGCGCCGAGGATCTCTTCCATGCGCAGGAAGCGCTCCCGATCGGTCATCAGGAGTTTTTCCATGGGGACGCCAGTCTGGTCGGAGACCACGCGGGCGACGATGGCCCGGTCGACCTGGGGTTTGCGCATGCGTCGGGCGCGGCTGCCGGCCAGATCGAGCACCCCGATGGCTTTGTCGGGCAGGCGCTCATCGGGGATGTAGCGCTGGCTGAAGCGGATGGCGGCCTCGATGGCGTCGTCTTCGTAGGTGACCTTGTGGTGCTGGGCGTAGGCGGGCATGACGCCGCGCATGATGATGGCGCAGTCCTCGGGGCTGGGCTCGGCGACCTCGATGACCTGGAAGCGGCGCTTGAAGGCCGGGTCGGACTCGACGTAGCGGGTGTACTCGTCGTTGGTGGTGGCGCCGATGCAGGGGAAGCGGCCACGCGCCAGGGCGGCCTTGAGTTCCCCGGCGGCGTCGGCGCCGCCGTCTCCGCTGGCCCCGGCCCCGATCCAGGTGTGGAGTTCGTCCAGGAAGACCACGATGCGGCCTTTGGCCTTGGCGACCTCATCCTTGATGCCGATCAGGCGCTCGGAGAACGAGCCGCGAAGCTGCGTTCCAGACAGGAGGCGCCCCATTTCCAACTCGACGATGATCCGCTCGTCGCGCATGGACTCGTCTTCGTCTTCCCTCAGGCCCGCCATGTCCAGCGCCAGACCCTCGACGATGGCGGTCTTGCCCACGCCGGGTGGTCCGACCAGCAGTGGGTTGTTGCTGCGGCGCTTGTTGAGGACATCGGTCAACCGGGCGATCTCGGAGTCGCGGCCGACCAGATCATCAAGCTGGCCCTGGATGGCCATCAGGCTGAGGTTGCGCCCAAGGCGCGCCAGGAAGGGATAGACCTCGGGGTCGAGGGTGTAGCGGGCTTCGAGTTTGCGCTGCAGGCGAGCATTTCGGGCGTCGGGCTTGGTGGCCTTGCGCACGGTCATCTCGGCCTGGGGGCGCTTTTCGGGGGCCGCCACAGCCGGGGCAGCGCCGGGACTCAAGCCCTGGTGTTTGGACTCGGTCTTGTCGGCGTTGGTCGGCGGCGCGTCGTCGCTGGGGACTTCTTTGTCATTGCCCAGCTCAGGGCCGAGCCGTTCGATGTCCTCGGCCAGTTGGCGCTTCATTTCGTCGAGCGCGATGGGGGGGCCATCTCCAAAGATGTCATCGGCCAGCGCCTTCATGGAGGGCTTGGGAAGCGCCTCGCGGTCGCGGCGCGGTTTGCGGGTTCCAAAGCGACCCTTGAGGCGGCCCGCCAGACCCACCGGCGGCGACTTGCGCGGCTTGTTCGAACGCGTCCCATCGGTCCCCGAGGGGCGCTGGGGGCGAATGGTGCGGCCAGGCTTCTTTTTGCCGTTGTCCGAGGACTTGCGCGGGGTGATCCGCGACACCGGGCGCTGGGGCTTGGGCTGCGGGCGGCGCGGGGTCACGGGCGGCCGAGTGCTGGGCACCGGCGTCGGCGGCGGGCTCAAGACCGGCGGCGGCGCCACAAATCGCGCGGCGGGCAGGTAGGGGTTGGGGGCGTTGAGCGGGTGGTCGGGGCGCAGGTGCCCCGGGACGCTGGGATCGACCCAGGGCTGCTGCTGGGGGGCGTGCGGCGGCGCATTGCCCCACCCCTGGGGAGGCTGCCCCTGGGGCGGCGCCTGACCGGGCCCTTGAGGCGCCATGGGGGCCTGCTGGGGCATGGTCATCACGCGCGGCGCTTCCCCCACAGGGGTGGCCGACTGCATCCGTCCGCCCAGACGGCCTGCGGCGCGCTGCGTCAACTGGCTGATGAGGGTGTTGCGAAGGCGCGTGGTGTCCAGGCCCGCGCAGCGAAGCGTGCGCACAGCGTTGGAGTGGGTGTGGTATCGCAGCAAACCGGCCAGGAGGTGGAGGCTGGTCAACGCCGAAGGCGCCGACGTCAGCGACCGGGCGGTGTTCCAAACCTGCTCCAGGACCTGGGGCGGCTCTGCGGCGCTGGGATCCAGGATGGCCTGGACGCGGGCAAGCTCCACGTGTTGCTCCAGGAGATACTCCTGGGCGGCAGTGGGCGCGGTGCAGATCGCTCGCAAGAGGTGATTGCTGCTGGTGGAAATCTGTTGGCGCGCGGCGTCTCGGCGCGCCATGTCGATCAAGCGCTGTGCATCGTCGCTGAGCGTGCAGCCGATGTCTAAAGAACCCATCCTGTGGCCTCCCCCCGTCTTCCTTGACTTGTCCGCCGTTGGTGGCCGTCGTTGGCCGGTGGCGGTGGGCAGAGCACCAAATTAACGTCGCTGGCCCTGACTGTACAGGGCGTCGCCCCCCTCAGAGACCCCTTGAAGCGCTTTTTAAAGCCGATCCAGGCAAAAAACTTGCGCGCCCCCATCCCAGTCCCCGCGCAGCACCCCAGATCATCTCCAAACCACACCGGCTCAGGAGCGGGCCTTTGGCGGCGGCAGCGGCGGCATCGAACCGCTGTTGGTCTTGATCCGCTCGCACACCAACCACACATCCGGGGCCAACGCCAACAACGGCTCGTCCTTCTCATCATGGAGGATCAACACGCCCGCAGTGGTGATCGACATGCGCCTTGCCTGAATGACTTTGGCCACGGGCTCAGGCACCACACCATTGGACTCTTCAATGACGCGCATAATGAGCCGATACTTTTTCATGGGCTTACGCCTCCAACAATGTCTCGTCGGCATCTTTCACGACGATGATAACACACCTCACCCCACCACTACGTCCCGAGACCGGGTTTGGTTGCATCGTCCAACGTCAAAAGATAACTTTGGTTGCATTTTTTTGCCTGCAACTGAACAAGGGATGCGACCCATGTCCAACCACCTGCTCTTTGCTCGCCTTGCCCTCGGCGGCCTCAAAAGCCGCCTGCCCTGGACCCAACGCGAGCGCGGCACCGGGGGCACCATCGGCTCTCGATATTGCTACTCGGTCTGGATGCGGCACCGGATGATGCTGGCGCAGCACATGCCGCAGCTCGCCATCGAAAAGGTGGTGGAGATGGGCCCGGGAGACTCCCTGGGCACGGGGTTGGCGGCGCTCCTGACCGGGGTCCAGTCCTACAGCGGCCTGGACGTGGTCCAACACACCGACGCCCGGCGCAACGTGGCCATCTTTGACCAACTGGTGGCCATGGTCCGCGCCCGCGCCTCGGTCCCCGACGCCGACGAGTTTCCCAGCCTCAAACCCCCGCTGCTCGACAAAGACCACCCCGCGCGCACCATGAGCGCCCAGGACGTGGCTGGCTACACCGACCCGGCACGGATCGATACCCTGCGCCGACGCCTCAGAGACCTGGACGACGACCCCAGCAGCGCCGTGCGCTACATCTGCCCCTGGGGACAACCCGGCCCCGGCGACAAACACAAGGCCGACCTGCTCTTCTCACAGGCAGTCATGGAATACATGGATGATCTGGACGGGGCATACCAAGCGCTGGCCGCCTGGATCCGCCCCGGCGGCGCCATGAGCCATCAAATCGACCTGTCGTGCCACGGGCTGGCCACGACCTGGGACGGCCACTGGGCCTACACGGATCTGGGCTGGAAGATGATCCGGGGCAAGCGGCCCTTCTTCATCAACCGCGCCCCGGCCTCAGCGCACTTTAAAGCCATGGAGAGGGCTGGCATGGAAGTGGTCCACGTCACGCGCTTCGAAGCCAAGCCCACCGGCCACAAACTGGCACCGCGCTTTGCCACCATGAGCGCCGACGACCGCAACACGCGGGGCATCTACGTCATCGCCCGCAAATATTAAAAAACCGCAGGTGCAGGAGGCGCGCCTCCTGCCGGGGGTCTGGGGGCAGCGCTCCCACCGAGGGGGCCTGGGGCACAGCCCCAGCAACCATCACCCCGCAAAAACCTCGCGCCACTGACCGCCGCACACCTCCACGATCTTCTGGGCCATCTCGTGGGCCACGGCCTGAAGCTCCTCCACAGTCAGCTCACCGTTGCCCTGGATGCACATCGCGCACGCGGTGGTCTTGGGCGTCACCGCCGCCGCCTCGGACTGCTTGGTGGTCACCTTGGTCACCACCATGCCCGTCTCATCGCGCAGCACCCACTCACCGGGGGTGATCGCCTCGGGGTCGCGCCCCTTGACAGGGATAAAGCGCTCAGAGCCGTCGGCCACGGCGTAAATCAGCTTGCCCTTGATCGTCTGGCGCTCGTAGGCACCCATGACGATCCCCTTGGTGACCGAGTAGGTGTTGTAGATGTCGACCAGGGTGTTGATGTTGGGCACCTTGCCCTGGCGACGGACGATCTTCAGGAGGTTGCGCACCGAGATCTCGCGCGCCCCGGGGTCAATCGTGTCCAACTCCCCCTCGTAGGCAGCCACGTGGCTCGCCGCCGCGATGGCGTCGAGGTCGGCCTCGGCCATCTTGGCCTCTTTCCAGCGCTCAAGCGTGTTGCTGCGGCGCTTGATGGTCAGATCGGTCAACTCAAGGATGACGCAGGGCCAATCCACCCCAGCCTGTTTCTCAAACTCCAGCGGCCCCAGCTTCGGCTTGCCCACGCCCTCAAAGCGCTTGGCCAGCCCCTCCAGGACCTCTTTGTCCACGGGCTTAAAGAGGAACTTGGGCTTGCGCGTGGCCTGACCGGCCTCCAGCGCCTGACCGGGCTCAAGACCCAGCCACCCCAGCGCCGTGGCCGTGCGCTCAGGCATGATCGGCCACAGGAGGTTGAGCAGGCGGTGCACGATGGTCGCCCCCACAAAGAGGCTCGTGCGACAGGTCTGCTCGTCCTCTTTAAAAGTCCGCCAGGGCTCGGCCTGCTGGAAGTAGCGGTTGCCGATGTCGCCAAGCTCAAGCAAGAGTTGGGCGGCGCGGCGGACCTCAAAGGTGGCGTAGGCGTCCTCGACCTCGACCGCTTTGGCCTCGGCCCTGGCAAGCGTCTCCTGATCCATCTCGCTTAGCGGCCCCGGCTCGGGCACCTGCTTGAAGCGCTTGTGGGTGAACGAGAAGATCCGGTTGACCAGGTTCCCCACGTTGCCCACCAGGTGCGTATTGATCACCTCGCCGAGCCCCTCGAAGGTGAACTCGACGTCGCGCCGCTCGGGGCGGTTGAAGGCGATGTAGAAGCGCCAGGCGTCGGCGGGGAAGCCCATATCGACAACATCGTTGGAGAAGACTCCGCGCTTGTCGCTCTTGGAGAACTTTCCGCCCTCATAGTTGAGGTACATGTTGGAGGCCACGTGCCAGGGCAGGTTCCAGTTGTCGTCGGCCGCCAGCAGCGTGCCGGGCCACATCAAGGTGTGGAAAGGCACGTTGTCCTTGCCCAGGAAGTGGATCACCCGCGAGCGCCCCCCCTTCCACCAGTCCTCAAACGACTCGCCAGACTCGCGCGCCCACTCAGCGGTGGCGGCGGCGTAGCCGATCGGGGCGTCAAACCAGACGTAGAAGACCTTGTCCTCATAGCCCTCAAGCGGCACCTTCACGCCCCAGTTCAGGTCGCGGGTGACGCCGCGCGGGTGCAGCCCCTCGGCGATCCAGCCCAGCGGGATGCTGCGCGTGATGCCGTCCCAGTGACCCTGAGACTCGATCCACGCCTTGATCCTCGGCGCCAGCTTGTCGAGCTTGATGAAGAGGTGGCGCGTGGTGCGCTTCTCGGGCACGGCGCTCGAAAGCACACTGCGGGGCTCGATCAACTCAGAGGGCGTCAGCAGCTTGCCGCAAGAGTCACACTGGTCGCCCTTGGCGTCGGTGTAACCGCAGTGCGGGCAGGTGCCGCGCACGTAGGTGTCGGGCAGGAACATCTCTTTCTCAGGGTCGTAGAGCTGGACGATCTCCTCTTTGAGGATGCAGTCGTTCTCGTACGCCTTGAGGAAAAGCTCCTGGGTCAGGCGGTGGTTGTCCGGGCAGCTGGTGCGGCCAAAGTGGGTGAAGTCCACGTTGAACCACGAAAAGATCTCCAGCATGCGGTCGTGGAGCTGCTTGCAGTAGGTGTCCTCGTCGAGGCCAACCTTGGCGGCCTCAAGCTCAGTCCGGGTGCCGTGCTCATCGGTGGCGCAGATGTAGATGGACTTGATGCCACGCATCTTCAAATACCGGGAGTATACGTCCGCCGACACCACCGGAACCATGTTGCCCAGGTGAGGCACGTTGTTGACATACGGCAAGGCACACGTGACCAGGATCCGGTCGGTGTGCTCATCGAAGTTGTAAAGATCGCGCAGCTGCATGATTCCCTCTTCCAAAGCGTATCCAGCACAGGGCCGCAGGGTCCCGGCAGAGTCACGCACCTTAACCATTTCCATCCCAAAAGCAAGCCACCGCGACCCCTCACAAGCCCCTGGCTTGCTTTTGGATCGTGGGGGCATTAAGTTAAAACACGCATAAAAAAGTCGAGAATGTGGTTCATTTCCACACTCAAAAGACGGGGAATACAAAAGCAAAGCCAACACCAGGACAAAAAGAGCAGAGGCGACAACGGACGGGGGGTGCGTCGCTGTGGTATGATCGGGGCTGTGTTGGCTGGCTGCCGGCGGGGATTGTTGAATGAAGTTATCAAGCAAGAGCATGTACGCGGTGCGGGCGCTCTTCAATATGGCGTACCACGGCTCTGCGGGGCCTTCGAAGATCGATGACATCGCCTCCAGAGAGAGCGTGCCGCCGAGGTTCCTGGAGCAGATCTTCCAGGATCTGAAAAAGGCGGGGATCGTGGGGAGTAAGCGCGGCCCCAAGGGCGGTTACTTCTTGACGCAGGCGCCCGCAGAGATCACCCTCCAGGACATTGTCAGCGCCATGGAAGGGGCCACCACGCTGTCGTTCTGCCGTGAGGAGAGCGATCTGCCGGCGGCCGGAGAGCAGGTCACCAGTGTGTGCGTGACGGCGCAGATGTGGCGCGAGGTGGCCGAACAGATCGATGGGGTGCTGGCAAGCATCACGCTCCAGGATCTGGTCAAGCGCGGCGAGTCACTGGGCGTGCGCCGAGAGGGTTTCAATGAGTTCATCTACATCATCTGATGATGGGGAAATCGCCGCGCGCATTGGCGCCACGCCACTGGTGGATGTGCACGGCCTTGTGGACGACGACGGCCCGCGGCTCTTGATCAAACACGAGGGCTACAACCCCGGCGGTTCGATCCGGGATCGGACGGTCTTGGAGATCTTGAACAACGCGTCCAGCTCCGGGCTGCTCCAGGGAGGGGATGAGGTGGTCCTGGCCGGCGCGACCAACTCGGCCATCTCGGCGGCGATGTTGGGCAAGGCGCGCGGCTACAAGGTCGTGGTCTTTCACCCCACTGGCCAGGGACAACACCTCTACGAGCAACTCGGTTCCCTTGGCGCTCGCCTTGAGACCTCCCCACCCGAAGAGGGCATGACGGGGGCGGTCATGGCCGCCGTGATGTACACCGAAGAGAAGGCCGGGCGAATTTACATCGACGCTGGGCGCCGCCAGGCACTGACAGACGCCATCCACGCCATCGCGCTGGAGCTCTTGGACGCGCTTGGCGGCCAGCCCCTGGGCGCGTTCGTGACCAGCATCTCAACCGGCGCAACACTGCGCCATGTGGCCCACCAACTGCGCCAACACTCGCCGGGCCTGCTGGTCTCGGGCGTGCGGATCGCGGCCCCCGCCAAGCGGCGCTCGCTCTACAACGACACGCCGCTCAAACACCACTGGGCGGGGATGGAAGGCCTGGACGCCGAAGAGATTGTGGTGACCGAGGTCGATGCATGGCGGATGCGGCGCCGTGCACAGGAGCGCTCGGCGCTGGAGCTTGGACCCAAGGGCGCTGCGGCATTGATGGGGGCGCTGCGGCTGCGCAAGCGCGTGCCCGCCGATCACGCCATCGTGGTGCTCTCCATCGACGGCGGCCAGCGCTACACCCACGCCATGCCCTCAGAGGTCGCCGCTGCGCTGGAGCACGAAGACCCCTGGAGCGGAGCTTTTTGAGGCAGACCATGTCAATCACGGTGCACATCCCCACCCCATTGAGGCGTTTGACCGGCGGTCTGGCCGTGGTCGAGGTGGACGCCAAGGACATCGGCCAGCTCATCGAGCGACTGGACGCGGCCCACCCCGGCCTTAAAACCCGTCTGTGCAACGCGTCGGGCCGCTTGCGGCGCTTTGTCAGCGTGTTGGTCGATGGGCAAGACGCGCACCACCTCGACGGCCTGCAAACCCCACTGGAGGCGGGCGCCCAGATCTCCATCCTGCCCAGCGTCATCGCCCAGCGCCGCACGGCATGACCGACACCACCGTTGTGGACGCCCTGCCCCAAGCACTCTTGAATGCGTTGGCGCGACACCTTGAAAGCACCTACCCCGCCGAAGGCTGCGCGCTCATCTTCAAGACCGCCGAAGGCCGCCTCGCGCTCTGCCCCGTCCCCAACCAGATCACGGGGCCTGCGGCACGGCACACTTACGCCATCGACCCGCTCGAAATCATCCGCGCCCAGGCTCAGGGATGGTCGCTTTGGGCCATCTGTCACTCCCACTGCGACACCGACGTGCGGTTTTCTGTGATGGACCGACACCAGGCGCTTGGACCGGGCGGACAGCCGCTGTGGCCAGGGTGTGTGTACGGGGTGGTGCTTGTTGAGGCTGGCCGAGCTGCGCAGGTAGCGTTCTATGGTTGGTCTGACGCTGCACACGGCTTCGAGCAGACACAAACACGCGGGTTGGCCCCTGAGACAATCCAAGAGGGCTCGAATGGGCCTCAATCGACCAATTGATAGTCGTTGGCGGCGGGTTCTTTGGGGGTTTTGGGCGCTGGCGGAGGCTGGGCGGCTTTTTCGGCCTTCTTTTGCTCGCGCATGCGCGCTCCAATGGCGCGTTTTTGTTGGTTGTCGGTGACCTCCACGACCTCGCTGTCAGAGACAGGGGGCAGCGGCGGAGGCTCTTTGAGCCGCGCGGGCTCCTGCTCCCTGGGCAGCGGGGGGATCTTGGAGGTGGCGGCGCCTGGCTCGGCCTTGGCGCCGTGATCCCCAAAGATCAACACACCCACGGCGATGCCGCCCACGATGCCCACCACACAGGAGATCGCCAGAACCAACGCCAAGAGCGGTTTGCGCTGGCGCGAAAGCTGGATTCGGGTCTCTCGGCTTGCTTCTATGGAGGTGTGAACGGGGGGGCCGACAACGGCGTCGAGCCGCTTGGTGGGGCGATCATTGATGGGGGCAGGCTCGGCAAGGGGGACACTGAGCAACTCCATGTCCTGGACGGTGTGCTTGTCCTCGCGCGCGTACTGCTCCAACAACTGGGGAGTCATCAGATCGGTTTGTCTGCGCGCCGCGCGGCGCTGGGCGCGCGAGAGCCGCTGGTTGTTGGAGGCGGCCATATCGACCGACACCTCAAACTGGTCGTCCGAGGACTGAAGGGGTCCCTTGGGTGCTTTGTCGCTCATGGCCGACACCTGTGAAGAGCCAATTGGTCAGCATATGTTCTGAGGCTTGCCGAGTAACGAGATGAGTTTACAAAACTCTGTGCGTTGTCGGCAAGGGCTCTGAGGTGTCGGTGGAATGGGCCGCCGCGCGCGGGGATGCGACGGCTTTGGGCAGGAATCAGGCGACGGTGATTTCGTCGCAGAGGTAGACGTCCTGGATGGACTGGAGGATGCGGGCGCCTTCGTCGAGGGGCTTCTGGAAGGCTTTGCGACCGCTGATGAGGCCCATGCCGCCGCCGCGTTTGTTGACCACGGCGGTGCGGACGGCCTGCTGGAGGTCGTTTTTGCCCGAGGCGCCGCCGGAGTTGATCAGGCCGCAGCGTCCCATGTAGCCGTTGGCCACCTGGTAGCGGACCAGATCGATGGGGTTGTCGCTGGACAGCTCAGAGTACATGCGCTCGTCGAGCTTGCCGTAGCTGCTGTTGCCCATGTTGAGGGCCTTGAAACCGCCATTGGTGATGGGCAGCTTCTGCTTGACGATGTCGGCGCCGATGGTCACGCCCAGGTGGTTGGCCTGACCGGTCAGGTCGGCCGAGGCGTGGTAGTCCTTGCCATCGACTTTGAAGGCGCTGTTGCGCAGGTAGCACCACAGGATGGTGGCCATGCCCAGCTCGTGGGCGCGCTCGAAGGCCTGGGCGACCTGGACGATCTGGCGGTTGGAGTCGGGGGAGCCAAAGTAGATCGTGGCGCCGACGGCCACACAACCCATGTCGTAGGCCTGATCGATGCTGGCAAAGGGCTGCTGCGAGAAGACGTTGGGGTAGGTCAGCAGCTGGTTGTGGTTGAACTTCAAGATCATGGGGATCTTGTGGGCGTACTTGCGGGCGACCATGCTGAGCACGCCGTAAGTGGTGGCCACACCGTTGCAGCCGCCTTCGATGGCCAACTTGACGATGTTTTCGGGGTCAAAGTAGTCGGGGTTGGGCGCAAAAGAGGCACCGCCGGAGTGCTCGATGCCCTGGTCCACGGGCAAGATCGAGATGTAGCCGGTGCCGCCCAGGCGACCGTGGCCAAGCAGCTGCTGCATGGAGCGCATCACGCGGATGCTGCGGTCCGAGTCCGCAAAAATCCGGTCCACCCAGTCGGAACCGGGGACGTGGATGCGGTCCTTGGAGATGGTCGTGCAGGTGTGGTTCAGAAGCGCGTCGGCCTCTTCGCCAAGAAGATCAGCGATTTCTGTGTGATTCAGGCCCATCGGCTCTCCTCCTCCTCAGTGGTGTGTTCCAGAACTTTGTCCGTGGTCGCGACGGCAATGTGACGCGTTTGCCCGATTCAATCAAGGGCGCTCTACCAGCCCAAGCTGCAGCGCGCGCGTAAAATACGAAAAGAGGAACTCAAAGATCTCGGTGTGCCGTCTGGCGCGGGCCATGTCCTGCCCCCAGGTGTAAATCCCGTGGCCGCGCACAAGCACACCAGGGACATCATAAACGGCGGCCTGGGCGACGGCTTCGGCCAGCGTGGGGATGTGCAGGTGGTTGGGCACCACGGGGATCTTGACGGTTTGCCCAGGCTCCCAGCGCCCCAAACCTTTGAGCATCTCCAGATCGCGCAGATCGAGCGTCTGGCCCGGCGCCACAAGCTGGCTGCACAGCGTGTTGTCGACGCTGTGGACGTGGTAGACGGCGCCAGCGTCATCAAATTTCCGGTAGATCGCCTCATGGACCAGCGTTTCACCCGAGGGGCGCGGCTGCCCCTTGTAAAAGGACTCGCTGGAAGCCTTGGGATCGCCCAGGGTCTTGAAGATCTGGCCGTCGTCGGTCACCCGCAGCATGTCCTGGGGGATCAGATCGCCTTTGGCCTTGCCGCTGACGGTGATCAGCACCTGGAGGGGATCGTGGCCAAGGCGCGCCGAGACGCTGCCGCTGGTCCCCAGCATCCAGCCGCGCTGGTAGAAACTCGACGCGGCGGCGATCAGCGCGTTGGCCACGGGCTCAAGGGCAGGATCGACGGTGCTGGGCGCGATCGTCTGGGTCATGGTCTCAGGCTCCATAAAAGAGAATGCGGGCGGCGCCACAAGGGACACCGACCGGTTTTGTCATGATCGTCTCAGGCTGCTGCTCAAGGTTGCGCGCAAGGATGACGATAGACCAGGCAAGAGCAAGGTCGACGACCCAGGGCACCCTTGGGCGCCTTCATCTGTACGTGTAGAGGGATTCATGAGCAAGGCGAGAGCAGTTGTGCACCTGGAAGACGAAGCGCGCACCAGCGCGGCGTTGGAGTGGGTTGAAGGCGCGGGTTACGAGGCCATCAAGGCCGATGACCTGCGGGAGCTTGGCCGCCGCTGTGATGAGGCGCAGCCTGCGGTGGTGATTGTGGAAGGACCTCTGGGCGATCAGCGCGCGGTGGAGGCCATTCAGTGGTTGCGCCGCGGCGGCATGGGCGCCTCGGTGGTCTTTATGTGCGGCTCCAACACCGAGGGCCGCGCGCTGGCCCAGGTCAAGTGGTTGGAGCCCTACGCGGCGTGCCACAGCTTTGATGGCCAGGCGCTGGGGCGGATTCTGGAGATGATCGCCCCACAGGCGCCGGTGGGTCAGTTGCCGCGCAGCGGCGAGTTGGCCGACGTGGGCCTGGAGAAGGTGCTGATGGAGTGCCTGCGCACGGGCTTTAGCGGCCAGTGCCATCTGGAGCGCCAGGGCACGACCAAGACGATCTACATGCGCGACGGCAAGCCGGTGTACTGCTCCAGCTCGATTTTGACCGAGAACTTCGGGCAGATCCTGCTGCGCAAGGGCTTGATCACCGAGATTGAGTACAACTGGGCGCGCAAGCTCCAGCAGCGCGAGGGCATCCGTCAGGGCGAAGCGCTGGTGAAGATCGGCGTGCTCAAGCACGAAGCGCTCTTTGAGCACCTGCGCGAGCAGATCCGCGAGAAGATCATCAACGCCTTTGGTTGGGACGGCGGCCAGTATCGTCTGGAAGCGGATGAGCAAGCGCTGCACGACGTGACCCACTTTGGCTTCAACCCAATTGAGTTGATGGTCGAGGGCGGCCACCGCTTTGAGGCCAAGGGCGAGGCTCAGGCGCGCTGGAGGGCGGCCTCGCGCCGCTGGGCGGTGCGCAGCTTTGACAGCTCGGCGGTGTCCCGCGCGGTGGAGCGTTGGTTGCCGGAGTCGGTCAAGGAGGCGCTGGAGCACCCATGCTCGTTGCACGCGCTGGCCGAGCGCGAGGGTTGGCCGCAGTCCTACGCGGGGGTGATCTTTGGGGTGCTGGACCAGGCGGGTTACCTGGAGCAGTCGTCGAGCCAGGATGCGCTGCCGGCCTCAGTCCGGGCGCAAGAGCACGACTGGATGGCCCACGAGCCCGGCAGCATGGACATGCACTTTGAAGAGGCCGAAGACAACGAGACGTTGGACCACGACGCCATCGAAGAGATGAGCGAGAACCTGTGGAAGGCGTACCTGCGGTTGACCAGCGCCGATCACTTTGAGGCGTTGGGCGTTGACCCGTCGGCCAGCGTGGAGGCGATCGAGGTGGCGCGCGACGATCTGCTGGAGATCTGTTCGGCGCGGCGGTTTCGGCCTGTTCTGGATGACGGCCGCTCACGGGACGCGCTGCGGGGGATCCGCTCCAAGATCCGCAAGGCGGCCCAGACGCTCCTTGATCCGGACCAGCGCGCGCGTTACGAGGAGAGTTTGAAACCCGAGCAGCCCCCCGAGGCGCAGCGCGACCGTTACCTCAGCGCCGAGGACGCCTTTGTGGCGGGGATGAATGTGGTTGAAGAGGATCCGCGCGCGGCGTGCCGCTACTTCAGCCAGGCCAGCGCGCTCAACCCCAGCGAGGCGGTCTACACGATGCACCACGGCTGGGCGATGTACCGCGCAGCCGAGGGCGACGAGCAGCGCGAGGAGGCCAGGCGCCAGATCACGGCGGCGGTGGCGGCCAACCCGCTGCTGGACGAAGGTTACGCGATGCTCGGTCAGATCTACTTTGAGGGGGGTGACGTGGACGAGGCCAGGGATCAGGCCCAGGCGGCGCTGATCTTCAACCCGACCAACGGGCGCGCCTCCCAACTGCTGGAGAAGGTGGGCGCGGACTCGGCCGCAGCGTCGGTCTCCACGACCTGGATGCAATGATCAGCGCCCCAACTGGCCTTCTTCAGGCCTCGGGCAGGCCAAGGTTGGCCGAGCGCAGCTGCGCAAAGGCCGCCTGCCCGCGCTCCACGATGTCAAAGTTGCACTCCGAGCGGTACCAATGGCGCAGCTCGGCGCGGACCACGCCGATGATCGCCCCGGCGCGCATGCGGGCGCTGGCTTGGACCTCGGACTCTTGACTGCCTTCGGCCAGCGCTTTGGCGATCGCCTCTTCCCATTGCAGATCGAGTTGCAGGTCGTGGGCCAGCAGGTGGCGCGAGTTGAACATGACCTGGTACTGGGCCAGCATCGTCTCGCTGTCCTGCTGGAAGGCGTCGGCCATCTCCAAACACACCCGAAAGACACGATCGCTGGCGCTCTCACCCTCGCGGGGCTCGTCCAGAAGGCCCACAAAGGCTTCAAGGCGAGACTGCTGGTTGTCAAAGAAGGCGGCTTCTTTGGTGGGGAAGTAGCGAAAGAAGGTCCGGGCCGAGACTTCGGCGATGGCGGCGATGGACTCGACGGTGGTCTCATCAAAGCCGTCGCGCAGGAAGAGCTCCAGGGAGATGGTGGCCAGTTTCTTACGGGTCGCGGCGCGCTTTCGTTGGCGCAGGTTCATGTCGGGCAGCTCCTTTGGAGGGGGGCGAGAGGTCATTAAGGTTGTTAAGAGTGCCAGAGCGCGCGCAGAAAACAAACCCCTCGGGCGGGTTCGGGGTGGTCGTCTTGTGTATGTGGGCGGGTTCTGATAGGTTATTGGGGACTTTAGTATGCCCTGATCTGGCATGTTCAATGCCCATAGCACCGATGATGGTGTCCGGCCCACGGAGATGGAAAACGACATGCAGCGCCCTGCTTTGCGCCACTTTACTGCCCGTCGGGCGATCACCACGATGCTCGCGGTGTCCGCCATGGTCGCCTGCAACACGCACGAGGTGACCCCCTTTAGCGAAAACATCAAGGCCGAAAACGCCGACACCTTCGCACAAGCCGGAGCCGCCCAGGTCGATATCCTCTGGGTCGTGGACAACTCCGGGTCCATGTGTGAGGAGCAGAACGATCTGCGCGAGAACTTCGATCGCTTCATCGAAGAACTCGACGGCATCGGCGCCGACTTCCGCCTGGCGGTCGTCACCACGGACATGGAAAACCCCGAAGAGTCGGGCCGCTTCCAGAACGTCCCCGACGGCGCCCCTGGCCCTTCATGCCAGATCGCCGTCGACATCTCGGCCTGCCCGACCCCGGAGAACGGTCAGGAGTATCCCCCGTTGGTGCTCAGCTCCCAGGACTACCGCAACCCTGACGGCAGCCTGGACAAAGACCGCCTCAAGCTCCACTTCGGCTGCAACGCCAGCGTCGGCACCACCGGCACCGGCTTTGAGATGGGCCTGGAGAGCGCCAAAGAGGCGCTCAGCCCCGCGCTGCTGAGCAACTTCAACTCCGGCTTCCTGCGTGAAGGCGCCTTCCTGGCGGTCATCTTCCTGACCGACGAGAACGACTGCTCCGATCGCGGCGCGCTCGACAAGACCAACGGCAACATCTGCGAGTGGGAGTCTGGCCAGCTCGTTCCGGTCGAGGACTACGTCAACTTCTTCACCCAGCTCAAGGGCGGCGACCCCAGCAAGGTCATCATGGCCGGCATCATCGCCCCCGACACCGGCGTGCGCTACATGACCGGTCAGGAAGTTCAGCCCTCGTGCTTCTCCGACGCGGGCGGCGACGGCTTTGCCGGCTACCGCTACGGCGAAGTCATCGAGTCCTTCGAGAACAACGCGATCGCCAACATCTGCTTGCCGCCCTTTGATGACGCCCTGGGCGCCCTGGGCGCGCTCATCGGCGACACCATCGAGATCTCCTGCCTGAGCGCCCCGCCGCTGACCTGCGACACCGCCGCCGATTGCCCCGGCGATCAGGAGTGCGCCACCCGCAGCGCCGGCGAGCGCAAGTTCTGCAGCGGCTTCCGCGTCCAGGTCGAGATCCGTCGGCCCACCCCGCTCGAAGTCCGCGGCGCCAGCCGTGAGTGCGAGCCCATCCAGGGCAGCGATCGCCTCAGCTGCCTGCTGGTCGAAGGCGAGGACTACACCGTCAACTTTGCCGACTCCCAGTGCGGCGCCAGCGGCATCTCCGTGGACCTCAACTACGACCTTGAGTCCGCCGACGAACTCATCTACCGCTACCCCCGCGAAGTCGCCAGCAACGCCCTCGACGACAACCCCGCCGGCGAAGAAGAGTCCGATCAGTGAGCGCTCCCACGACGCACCGCAACCGCGCGGTGCGCTGACGCTCACCCACATGCCCAAGAAACAACAAAGCCCGCCGGTTGACCCGCGGGCTTTCTTCTTTCTTGTGGTGCGCTCATGATGCGCTTATGGCGTCTTTGACCCGATGGGCGGAGGCCTGATTCCGTCCATCGACGTCATCCAATCGCCAAGCAGCGCGTCCTCAACCGACCTGCTGGGCGTCTTCCTCTTCGCCCAACAACTCGTTGACGCTCGGGTAGCGCTTCATCTGGTCGCGCGACAGCCGCCAGGCCGTCTGAATGATCCAGGACAAGCTGCGATCCTGGCGTGCCGCCTCCAGCTTGGTCTCTTCGAGCATTTCCTCGGGGAAGTACAACGTGAGCTTCTTCTTGGCTGCCATATGACGTCTCCATTCCGTGGATGGTCAAGGGCCAGACACCCGTCTTGGGCAAGGCTGGACCCTACGAACATTAAGTGGACCGCGCTTTGGCGGGCATCTACATATGCCTACACAGTGCGCAAAAGGCGTGCAGTGCCTTACAAGGTCTTACATGTAGGACAATGTGCCCTGCATGTAGGTATGTGTACCCCTTAATGCTACAGGGTCCAATTTTTTATCTTCGCCCAAGCACAAAAAACCCGCCGGAACGGCGAGCTTTGAAGCGAGCTTTGAAATGAGCGCGGGTCCATGGACCCCGGACCTGTCACACAACCAAGCGGCCACGCAGCGCGCTGCGCACATGGACCCTATGACGCGTGGGGATATCGAGTCGAGCGCCGAACCCGAAAAGACCCAGACGCTCGACAACCACGATCACCGCTTGAGGTTGACCGTCTCGGCGTAAAGCTCGTCGGCGGTCGTGATGGTGCGCGCGTTGGCCTGGAAACCGCGCTGTGCGGTGATCATGCTGACAAACTCTGAAGCCAGATCCACGTTGGACTGCTCCAGCGCCCCGCCCATGATCGAGCCCTGGCCGCCCACACCCGGCTCGCCGATGACCGGCTGACCCGAGGCCCCCGTGGCCGTAAAGAGGTTCCCGCCCGCGTTGTTCAACGCCGTCGGCGCCGCAAACCGGGCCGTGGCCACGCGGCCCACCGCCAGCTCCTCGCCGTTGCTGTAAGCCCCAATGATCGTCCCGTCCGTGTCCACGCGGATGCCCTGCAAGACCCCCGAGGCGCGGCCATCCTGCTCCAGCGCGATGGTCTGGTTGCCCGACTCCGAGAACTGGTTGGACGCCCCAGAGCCGTCGCCGCCTTCATCGATGCTGGTCCCAAAGTCCAGCGCGATGGTCTGGCTGCCCGCCGCCCCAAAGGTCGCCGACAGGCTCCCGCCGGTCTCGGTCTGCAGGTTGCCGCTCTCGTCAAAGGTCAGCGTCCCGGTGCCGATCTCGGTAAACTGCGTGTCGCCGCCGCCGACCTCGTCCGAGGGCGCCACCGCGTGCCACGTCCACTGGTTGTCGGCCGTCTTGCGAAAATGCACATCGACCTGGTGGGCGTTGCCCTGGTTGTCAAAGACCGTCACCGTGGAGGTAAAGTCGCTGGTCGAGGTGGGATCATCGAGGCTAAAGACCTCATCCTCGGCCCGCACCTCGGTGGTGCTGTCCAACCCCACCTTCATGTCCACGCTCCCGGTGCCCTTGGGCGGGATCGGATCGGTCGGCACCTTCAGATCACCCAGCTTCGAGCCCACCTCGCCGTTGGACCCCGCCGTAAAGCCCTGGAGCTTCAGGCCGCCGGGGGTGGTGATGAAGCCCTCGTTGTCCATGCGGAACTGCCCCGCGCGGGTAAAGAAGGTCCCGTCGGTCCCGCCCTGGGCCCCGTTGACCATAAAGAAGCCCTCACCGGCGATCGCCAGATCGGTGGCCTGCCCCGTGGCGGCAAACGCGCCCTGGCTAAAGACCTGCTCCACGCCGTCGACCTGCGCCCCAGCGCCGATCTGACCCGCGCCCGAGGCCCCCAGGACCGTCCGCCCCAGGATCTCCGAGAAATGCACCCGGCCTGCCTTGAAGCCCACCGTGTTGACGTTGGCGATGTTGTTGCCCACCACCTCCATGCGCGTGGAGTTGGTGTTGAGGCCGCTGACACCCTGGTAAAGGTTGGTGATGATGCTCATGGTCCCGTCCTTGTCCGTTTAAGATCTCATCCGTTGATATCGACTCTGCTTCGTTCTTGGCTTTCTCGGTCCAGGGCGCCGCTTAAATCGGCTTGGCGTAGGGCTGCGCCGTGGTCGTGCTGGTCAGCGGCGCCGGTTGCTCGCCTGTGGCGGCGCTGCCTGAGTCTGCCCCCGGCTCAAAGACCTCGATGATCTGGCCCACGGGGATCTTCTGGTTGCCGATGAGCAGCTCAGGGAAGCCAGACGCGTAGGTCACCCCCGTCACCGTCCCGCGCAGCCTCAGGTGCGCTCCAACGCGCTCGCCGTCGGCGTCGTGGGCCGAGACCTTGAAGCTGTAGTCGCCGCTCTCGACCGGGTTGCCGTTGTTGTCGGTCCCGTCCCAGACAAGCTCGTTGTCACCGGCCTCAAGCGGGCCGTCCTTGTCGATGGTCTTCACCAGATTGCCCTGCGCGTCGTAGACCGTGACGGTGACGGTGTCGGCGGGCGCGTCGAGTTGGAGCCCCACGGACTGATCGCCGGGCGCCTGGTAGGCCACCGTGTCGCCGGTGTAGGCCACCTCTTTGCCGATCAATCCCACCATCTGCGTCCCGTTGCCCACCGCCTGCGCGACGGCCAACTGGGAGATGGACTCGCTCATGTTCATCATCTGCTCCAGGCCAGAGAACTCGGCCATTTGAGAGACAAACGCGGTGTTGTCCATGGGGTTGAGCGGGTCCTGGTTGCTGAGCTGGGTCGTCAGGAGCCTCAGGAAGTCCTCCTTGCCCAGGTCGCTCTTGCCCTGGGTCTGGACAGAGCCGTTTCCTGCGCCAAAGGGCGCCAAAGTGTCACCGACCTGCATGTCTTAGTGCCTCTTGTCGTGCCGGACGGCGCACGGCGAGGGTTTGGGGGTCACACAACCCCTGCGGCAAGGCATCCGCGCCCTGCCCTTCTCCCCCCGGCGGTTGCTCCGGAGCATGTCAGCCGCCGCTCGCAGCCGACATCATGAGGCTGCGCTAGGCGGTGATCCACAGCCCGTCGTGAGACGGGACAACGGCGGCCCCTTCGGACGGCTCGGCGGCCCCGCGCGGGGCTTTGGAGGCGTTTGAAGGGTCGGGCGAGCCGTCAAACGCGCTGTGGCGCCCCTCGGCGTGGCCCTGGTGCTGGTTGGCGTTGTGCCAGCCAGCGGTCTCTCCCTGGACGTCGCCCAACGAGAGGTTGTGGCGCTCCAGCTCCTGGCCAAGGGCGCTGCGCATCCTGGAAAGCTCGGCGCTGTCCAGACCGCGCACGTCCACGTCCACGCGGCCTGCGTGGACGCTGACCTTGATGGTGACCGTTTCACCATCGACCTTGACGTCCACCGTGGCGGTCTGTGTGGCGCCGCGCGTCTGCATTCGCATGCGCACGGCGTCTCTAACCGCGTTTGTGGCCGCTCCCCAGCGCGTGCGGGCACCAGGGCGAGCTTCAGCGTTACCCTGCACATCGGCACTTTTGCCCGAAACCTCAAAAATTCCGTGGTTTGCCTCGCCGTCGGCGCTCGGGTCGGGCTTCGCCGCCCCTTGAGGCATGGAGTCACCGGCCTCGGCGCCGCCGTCGGAGCCCGTGGACGCGGCGTCGGAGCCTTCGACGGCAGCGTCCAACTCCATTTGGGCGTCGATCGCCTGTCCGTCTTCGGTGGTGATCGCTTCGGCCTCGGGAGCGGCTTCGGCGGCCTGGGCGCCGAGGTTGCGCTGGGCCCAGACCGACCACGTGGCGTCGTCGGCGGGGGTTTCGGTGGGGGGGTTGGCGTCGGCGCGGATCAATTGGGCCTGCGTTTGTTCGGTCTCGGTCGGCGTTTGGGCTTCGGCGACGGGGGCCGGGGACGTGTTTTGCCACAACCTGGGCGCTCGAACGGCGCCCTTGTCGGCGGTTGAAGTGCCCGTGGCCGCGTTGGGCGCCGCATCGGCGGTCATTGCCCTTCTGGGGTCGAATCCATCGCGGTCTGTGGCCGCGCTGACGGCCCCGCCGGCCAGTTCTTCGTCGGGTTGGCGTTCGTTGGGGCGCTCGGATTCGGGCGGTTCGGGGCGGCTGTCGCGGGGGCTGCGCCGGGCATCCAGGCGTTCGTTGGCCTGGGCCATGCGTTGTTCAAAGCCCACCTCAAAGCTGTCCTGACCCAGGCGCTCGGTGGCCTGGTTTTCGACGTTCATGGCGTCGGGGCGGACGGCGGACAGATCGGCGGCCATCACCGGGGTCATCATGGGGACACCTCGTTGGGACGTGGGGTGGATGCTTTTGGGGTTTTGGGGTTCAGCGGCGTTTGGAGACCGCGGCGGTGACCTTGGCGGCGCGGTCAGCGGGCAGGCGCGCGATGATCTGCCCGGCGTGTTGTTCGCTGAGCTTGAAGATCACCTCGACGGTCAGGTCGGCGTCGGCCCCAGAGAGCAGCTCGGCGGCTTTGGGAGCGCTCATCTGACCGACGATGGCCACCAGACGGTCGAGTTTTTCCAGCCGCGCGGTGTCCTGGCGTTGTTCCCACTCGCTCAGCCGCTCATCGACCTTGCCTCGAAGTTTTTCAAAGGTTTCGATGTCGTCCACGAGCTTGTCGCGGTGTTTGCTCAGCGTGTCGCGCTCGCGCTCCAGCGCCAGGGTCTCTTTGCGCAGATCGACGTAGCGCTCGCGCAGTTGCCGGTAGAGTTCGGCGGTTTGGCGTTGGTCGGCGCAGGCGGGCAGCGCGGGGGGCTCTTCGCCGCGCGCGGCCAGTGTCTGGGTGGCGGGCGAAAAGATGGTCATGCCCGCAAAGACGATCGCGCCTCCAAAGAGGAAGCCGAAGCGCCGCCGAGGGTGGCGGCTGTCGAGGATTTTGCGAAAGACGTGGAACATGACACGGCTCCTGAGATTTAGCGGGCAGCGCGCGCGCAGTTGGCGTCGTCGGTGCGCTTTTGTTCGTTGCGGCGCGAGGCCTCGGCCCAGCGTTCCTGGGCCAGCTCAAGGTAGCGCTCGGCCACGCGGCGTTGGTGCACGGCTTGATCCCAATCGTGCTGGCGCTCTTTGGCCTCGATCTGGGCCCGGTGTTCGTTTTTCTGGGCCATGATGACGGCGTCGGTGTGGAGCGCGCGCATTTGTTGGTGGCGCATGAAGGTCTGGGCCGAGACGCCGTGACGGGCCTGGGCGTTGAAGCTGCGCTCCATTTGCTGGAGGGCCTCTTTGCGGTTGGCCACGGCTTGCTGGCAGACGTCGACGTTTTGCTGGGCGCTGCGGACGCTGGCGTGCGCGACCTGCTCCTGGAGGTGGCGCACTTTGTGGAGCTTTTGTCCCTGACGTTTCTGACGTTGTGGTGCTCTCATGACCGTACCTCTTGGTTGCCAGCGGCCACCGGATGCGCCCCAAAGGCTTCATCTAGCGGCGAACGGGGCCTTCAACGGCGTCCCGGAGCGCGCTCAGTGTCTGCGGGAGGCTCACGTTGCGCTCCATGGACTGTTGCAGCACGGCATCAAGGGCGGTCTTACGGGCGATGGCCTCGTCGATCCGCGGGTTTGAGCCGGGCTGATAGGCCCCGATGTTGATCAGATCCTCCGCCTCTCTGTAATCGGCAAGAAGAGTGCGCGCCTTGAGCGCCAGGGTGCGATGTTCCAAAGAAGTGACGGCACTCATGACGCGACTGGCCGAAGTCAGGACGTCGACCGCGGGATAATGGGCGCGCGCGGCCAAGTCGCGGCTGAGCACGATGTGCCCGTCGAGGATCGAGCGCACGGCGTCCCCGATGGGGTCCTGCATGTCGTCACCCTCGACCAGGACGGTGTAGAGGGCGGTCAGGCTGCCGGGGCCGCCGTCGTTGCCCGCGCGCTCAAGGAGCTTGGGCAAGGTGGCAAAGACCGACGGGGTGTAGCCCTTTGTGGCGGGGGGTTCTCCGACAGCCAAACCGATCTCGCGCTGGGCCATGGCAAAGCGGGTGACGGAGTCCATGACCATGAGCACGTCTTTGCCCTGGCCTCGGAAGTGTTCGGCGATGGTGGTGGCCAGATAGGCGCCGCGCATGCGCACTAGAGGGGCTTGATCGCTGGTGGCGCAGACCACCACCGATCGGGCCAGCCCCTCAGGTCCCAGGATCTGCTCAATGAACTCGCGCACCTCTCGGCCGCGCTCACCGATGAGGGCGATGACAGAGACATCGGCGCGAGCGTTGCGCGAGAGCATCCCCAGCAGCACGGACTTGCCCACGCCGCTGCCCGCCATGATCCCCACGCGCTGGCCCTTGCCCACGGTCAGCAGGCCGTTGAGCACCGACACGCCCAGATCGAGCGGCTCGTGGATGGGGCGGCGCTCCAGGGGGTTGAGCGGTGTGCTCACCAGCGACCGTCGCATGGGCACGTTGTCCAGCGGGCGGCCATCGAGCGGCCTGCCCAGGCCATCGAGCACGCGGCCCAGGAGTCCGTCGCCCACCGCCGCGATCGAGCCGCGGCCAGTGGGGCGGATTCGACAGCCCATGCCGATGCCTTCGGCATTGCCAAGGGGCATCAGCAGCACGCGGTCATCCCGAAACCCCACCACCTCCGCCGGAATCCAGTCTCCCGTTCCGGCCGACTCGATGTGGCAAAGCTCGCCCACAAACGATCCGCGCCCCAGGCCCTCGATCACCAGGCCCACAACGCGCGTCACCTTGCCTTCTTCGCGCAGCAGCGGGGTGCGGCGACACACCCGGGCGGCCTGCGCCAGTCTGGGAAAGCTCACAGTTCGCCCTCCCCTACAGGTTCAACGCTCATTGCTGCCTCGGGCGCCGAGCTGGCGTCGTCCAGGGACGGGGGTTCGGCGATGGTGTTGATCTGTTCCATGATGGCGCGGCGCAGGTGCTCCAGGCGGTCTTCAAAACCGGCGTCCACGCGCCCAAAACACGTCTCGACCACCACATCCAGCGGGCCAAAGTCAGGAGCAAGCTCGATCTGCACGCCTTCAAAGGCCTCCAGCGGCTGCCCACTGGCGCGCAGCCGCTCGGCCAGCTCAGGGGAAATCCGGCAGACGACCCGATCGGCCTCGGTCAGCGCCCCAGAGGCTTGCCGGATCAGCGGCGTCACCCAGGCGGTGTCTTGCATGAGCGCGTCGGCGGCCAAACGCTGGCCCACTTCCAGCGCCAGCGCCACGGCGTCGGTCTCTGCGGCGCTCAAAATGCGCGCGCGGGCCTGGGCAAGCTCCTGAAGCTGGGCCGAGAGCGCCTGCGAGGCCTCTTGAAGGGCCTGGAGTTGGGCCTCGACCTCTTGCTGGGCGGCTTGGATGGCTTCATTGTAGCCCGCCTCATATCCATCGGCCTGTCCCTGCTCAAAGGCGGCCTCGTAGACCTCTTCGGGAGACGGCGCGGCGGGTTCGGGTTCGGGCTCCGGCTCGGGTTCCACCAGCGGGGCTTGTTGACCGGGCCACCAGGAGCGCACGGACTGCGCCTCTTCCTGGTTGGGTTGGCCTTCCCATCCGGGTTTGAGCACGGCGGGTTCGGCCTCGGGCTCGGGAGGGCGCGCGGTGGCAAAGCTGACATCCTGGATCTTGACGCGGGCCAGTTGACGGCGCGTGTAGACGGCGTGGCGCGATCGGGACATGGGGCGGGCTCCTGATGGTGTGGGTGATCGGGTCGGGGGCGAACATGCGGGGACATCGTGGTTAGACGACGTCTTCCCCGGCGCCCGCGATCACGATCGTGCCTTCTTCCTGGAGCCTCAAGGCGGTCTGGGCGATCTCTTTTTGTGCCTCTTCGACCTCGGCCAGACGCGTGGGGCCCATGGCGGCCAGGTCATCGCGCATCATGTCGGCGGCGCGCGAGGACATGTTGCGGAAGAACTTGTCTTTGAGTCCTTCGCTGGCGGTCTTCATGGCGGTCAGCAGTACGTCGCTGTTGATCTCCTTGAGGATGGCCTGCATGCCACGGTCATCGACGTTGAGCAGGTCCTCAAAGGTGAACATCTTCTGGCGGATCTGGACGGCCAGGGTTTCATCGACGGCCTCCAGCCGCGCCAGGATCTCGACGCCGTTCTCACGGTCCATGCTGTTGAGCAGGGCGGCGGCCTGTTCGGGGCCCTTGAAGTCTTCTTGCTCGTCGGTGCCGATGGTCTCAAGCTCAGAGCGGACCGAGGCTTCGATGTCGCGCAACACCTCGGGGCTGACGCGGTCCAGGCGCGCCACGCGACTCATGACGTCTTGCTGCATGGTCTCGGGCATGCACTCCAGGACCGAGGCGGCGCGCTTGGAGTCCATGTTGGCCACCAGCAACGCCACGGTCTGGGGGTGCTCAACCTCCAGCACGTTGGCCAGGGTCTTGGGATCGACCGAGTCGAGCGAGACCTGCTTGGGCTGGCCATTGCTCGCGGGCGTCTCACCGGCCAGGAGCTGGCGCGCCCGATCAGGGCCCACGGCCCGGCGCACAGCGTCGGCCAGATATTCGGCCCCCCCCTCAAGCATCACAGGCTCGTTCTTCACAAAGCCCGCGAAGTCTTCAAAAACCTCGCCGATGGACTCTGCAGAAACGTAGTGCATCCTCTCCATGGCGGCCATGACCTTGCGGATCTCGGCCGTCTCCATGTGCCGAAAAACCTCCGAGGCGGCGTCTTCAGGCAACGAGAGCATAAAGACGGCGACCTTGGCGGCGCCTTTGAGGCGAGGTTTGCGGGGCTCGGGTGCGGCCTTTGCGGGTTTGATCCGCCGCGCACCGCCTGATTTCTTGTAAGCGCTTGTCCTCGACGCCATGACGACCTCCTGGTCACTTCAACCGACAACGGCGAGCGGGCTTATCGGCGCCAACGCTCGCCTTTTGAGCATCACCCGCGCGCGCTCTGGCGCTCGACTTGTTCTTGAATGAAGGCGGCCTCATCGCTGGCCGACTCGGGCAGGGTCACACCGTCGCCGCCATCTTCGAGCAGCCAGACCCGCAGGATCTGGGCGGTCTTGCGGGGCTGCTCGGTGGCGTACTCCATGGCCGCGCGGCGCGCTGTGGGGCGGCGGCCGACCTCAAAGTCCCCGTCGATGGCTTCGGCGTGGACTTGCGGGACCTGCTCGTCGAGCGTGGCCTCGATGACCTCGCTCTCTTCGCGCTCGGCGATCGCCTCGGCGCCTTTCTGATCCACGGTGGCCACGGCTTTGACCAGCGGGCGGACCACAAAGATCAGCAGCATCAGCGCCAGCAGGAGCGTCACCCCGTAGCGGACCGCAGGCCAGGCGTCGGGCGGCATCGCAAAGCCCGGCTCAACCACCGGCCCGACGTCCACGGGCATAAAGGCCATGTTGGTGACCACGACCATGTCGCCGCGCTTGGCGTCAAAGCCAATGGAACCCTTCACCAGCGCCTCAATCTGCGCCATCTCCTCTTCGCTGCGCGCCTTGTAGGCCTTCTCTTCGCCTTCGCCCTCGTAGGTGCCGTTGACCATCACCGCGACGTTGAGCCGCTTGATCTCTTCGCCGGCCTCGTTGACCTTCTCGATGGTGGTCGAGGGGCGGAACTTGCGGGTCGCGGCGTCCGTCTTCAGGCCCTCTTCGTCGCCTTGTGCGTTGCCGCCGCCGCCTCCAGGCGCATTGGCACGTGCGCCGGGCACGCCCTGGGCGACTTCGTTGACGTTGGTGCGCATGGACTTGTGGGTTTGCTCTTCAATGACGGCGCCTTGATCATGGCGCTCATCAACGCGCTCGACCTTGCGAAAGCCCACATCGGCTTTGACATTGACCTGCACGTTGCCAGACCCCAGCGAGGATTCGAGCAGCTTCAGCAAGCGCCCTTCATAGTCGCGCTCCATCTTGCGCCGAAAGTCCATCATCGGCCCCGAGCCACCAAACATGGGGTCGCTGGCCGCGCTGATCGTCTTGCCGCTCTGGTCAAGGATGGTCACGCGCTCGGGCTCCAGCCCTTCGATCGACGACGACACCAGGTTGACCACCCCACTGACCTGACCGCTGTTGAGCGACCGGCCGCGGGCGATGGTCAAAACCACCGAGGCCGAGGCCTCCTGATCGTCCTCCCGGAAGGTGGCCTTCTTGGGCAGGACCACATGGATCCGCGCATCAGACACCTCCTCCAGGCTCGAAATCGTGCGGCGAAGTTCGCCTTCGAGCGCCCGGCGGTAGTTCATCTTCATTTCAAAGGGGGTCATACCAAAGCGAGGCTGATCAAAAAGCTCAAAGCCCACGCCGCTGCCGGTCAACCCTTCCCCGGCGGCCATCAGGCGGACCTTGTGTTGGTGCTCCACGGGCACCTTGATGGCGGTGCCGCCCGCGCCAAGCTCGTAGGGGATGGATTTTTCATCGAGCATCTGGGTGATCCTCGACGCGTCCTTCTCGTCCAGGCCGCTGAACGCCATGGCAAAGTCGGGCTCGGAGCCCAGGTAGCTGACGTACGCCACCGCGAAGCCAAAGAAGAGCACCAGGGTGCCCAGCGCCAACCGGCGCCCCATCGACATCCCCTGCCAGAACGTTGTCACGCCAGCCAGAGGGTTCTGCGTTGTTCCTGGTGAAGCCATGGGCCGTCTCGCCTTTGAGAAAGGGTTCAATCTGCGTTTCAGTGAACCCATCGGCGCCCTGGACCAAGAGCTTGAAAGATCTTTCACAGGCACACACACCACCGTCGGGTTTGCCAGCGGGCCCTTAGTCTTCTAGGGTGTGCGCGAACGTGGTTCGGTGTGTGCTGAAGGTGACTGAAGACAGGTACTTATGGGGACAAAACATCAAGGCAGCGACGTCGAACGCACGGCGCTGGACACCTACATCAAGCTCCTGAGGGCCACCGAGACGCTGCAAAGCCAGGCCAACGCCCAGATCATCGCCCACGGCCTGACCATGAGCCAGTTTGCCGCCATGGAGGCGCTCTATCACCTCGGTCCGATGTGCCTCAAAGAGATCGGCCAGAAGATCCTCAAGTCCGGCGGCAACATGACGTTGGTGGTGGACAACCTGGAAAAGGCTGGCTTCGTCGAGCGCAAGCGATCACAACAAGACCGGCGCCAGATCGAAGTCCACCTCACCGACCCAGGCAAAAACAAAATCACCCAGGTCTTCCCGGATCACGCCGCCCACCTCACGCACCTGTTGAGCGTATTGAACCCCGAAGAGCAACAAATACTGGGGCGACTGACGCGCAAGCTGGGCCTGGGCATCAGCGCCCTAAACCAAAACTGACGCCAAGCCTTTCTTCTCTGTGTTGGTCTGAGGATCCGAAACAAGCGCTCAAGTTTGGCCCAAAGCAGCGGTGAGCGCTGCGCGCGCCTCTTTGGAGCCGCTGGTGGGGCGCTGCTGCGAGAGGACCTCGGCGATCGCCTGGGCCTCGGTCGGACGCCCCAACGCCAAAAACGCCTGCGCGCGGGCCACGTAGAGCAACTGCTTGACGTCCAGGCGCCACGGCGCGGTGTGTTTGGCCTCAAGCAACGCCAACGCCTCTTTGGGCTTGTCCTCAAGCCGGTGGACCTCTGCACAGACGTAGCGGTTGAGGGCCGCCTCATTGCGCCCAACGGTCCAGGTGGTGTCCACCCTGGGCTGACAATAGACCAGCGCCTCTTTGAGCTTGCCCCGACGCAAGAGCATCAGCCCCGCGCTGTGGCGCAGCAGGTAGGTGATCACCGTCAGGACAAAGGGCACCGGAAAGAAATACCCGCCGTAGGACATCATAAACGGCCGCAGCGCGATCCCTTTGTAGGCCAGCGCAAAGGCGATCGCCAGACCCACCGTGCTGACAAAGGCCAGGACGGTGGTGAGCATGGTCAAACGGATGATCCACATGCGCCCCTCCTCACCACGACACGTCGGCGCTGACGCCTGCACCGCCGGGTAGGATCTGCGGAGAGATGTGCCAGACCAGATCGTCCATATAGGCCGGGCGCTGCTCTTCTTCTTCAAGCGGCGTCTCGGTGTCCAGCGCGATGATCAGCGCGCCGGTCACGATCAGCGCCGCCCCGACACCATAAGACACATCGGCCAGGACCCCGTTGGTGATGGCGCTGTCGCGCAGATCGGCGCGGTTGGGGGCCGAGCGCTGGCTTTCGTAATCGCTGGCGTTGCCCAGCGCCACCGCGCCAAAGATGGCACCCACGCCCATGACCACGCCGCCTGTCCCCACCGTCACCCAACCCCACTGCTCGCGGGTCAGCAAAACACCGGGCTCTTCCTTTTTGATGATGATCTGGGGACGGCGCGCCACCACGCGGGCCACTTGCCCGGCGGCCACCTCAAAGGTCTCCTCGTAGGTGGGAAAACCATCGCCTTCGACCGACACCGTGTGCCTGCCAGGGGTGACCTCGATTCGCCCCACGGGCGTGCTGGCCACGGGCTCTCCATCAATAAAGACCATGAGGTTGCGGCGATCGACGACCACATCGACCATGCCCATGTCGGCGCGGCGCACTGGCCCACTCTCGTCACCGGGGAAGAGTTCGGGTTTGATGATGTAGGTCTTGCCACCCACAACCTCCAACACGCGCTCCTCTGGCTGAAAACCGGGCTTGGAGATCCGAATCCGGTACTCGCCCTGGGGCAAAACACGCTCATCGATGGGCGAGCGACCGGCGGACTGGCCGTTGATGGTGATCTCGGCGCCGGGGGGGCTGGTTTGGATGGAGATTTTGCCTTTGGGCACCCAGTTGGCGCTGTCGAGGTTGAGGACATCCACACCGTCAGCGCGCAGGGTCAACTCCAACTCGGCGATCTTGCGCTCCAGCTCCTCCTTGACGGCCTTGGAGGGCTTGAGGCTCAGCGCCACGCGGTAATATTGCAGCGCCTTGACCAGCTTGCCCATCTCTTCGTGGGCGCGGGCGACGTTGTACATGATGGCCGGGTGGGGATCGAGCTGAAAGGCGTTGAGGAACTCCACGGCGGCCTCGTTGTAGCGGCCCTCCACAAAGAACCCCTGACCTCGCTTGAAGATCTCCTGGGCCTTGACCCGATCGGTCTGGGGCTGTGCGCCCACCGGCGCGACGGTGGACAGGAGGCTCAACGCCAGCGCCAGCGACAAAACAAGGCGGCACAGACGCGCCAGATGCAGGTGATGAATGGGTGTGCTCACGGATGGTGATCCTTGACCGAGACCCTTGAACTCAAAGCGCGCCATTGAGCGCACTCTGATCCAGAGTCCAATACCAGTGCGTCGCAGTCCCTGAAAGCTGCAGCAACCAGCACCATACCGGATTCGAGCGGTGGTGTGTATCTTTCTGCCCCGCGCACTCCAAAGCACGCAGGCCAAGGCGTTTATGGCAAGTCAAACATCGCGCTGGGGGTTATTTGCGCATCATACCGGCGCTGACGGCCACTGCGATGCCCACGGTGGTGCCCACGGGTCCAGCGGTCGAGCCGACCAGCGGCGCCGCCACGCCCACGCCAGTCAGGGCGCAGTTGCGGTAGAACTCGTCCTGGCTCAATTGGCCGTCGCGGTAGCGGTCAAGGTCAGACTGCATGGTCTTGTAGACGTCCACCGCCATCAACACCAACCCGGCGCGGCCCGAGAGCTTCTTGGAGGTGTTGTGGATGACCTTCCAGAGGGCGTTGTCCCCAGCACGACGGGCCGTTTGCCAGGCCACGACCTTGGCCACGGAGTTCAGGCCCACGGTCACCATATGGCGGCGGCTGGCGGCTTGACTGGCGGCGGCGGCGCTCTTGCCCACTCGCCGTGTCGAGTCCCAGAGCGTCCCCAACGTCAGCGACTCGCCGCTCTGATAACGGCGGTAAAGGTCGGCGGACTCTCTCCAGGTGGCCACGCCAGCGGTGATCGCCCCCACCTGAGAGGCCTTCTTGCGGGCCTGGGCCAGGACCTCGGCGGGGTTGGGCAGCTCGGGCGGTGTGCCGGGGCTTGGGTCGGCCAGAGGCCACTTGCGCGCCTTGGAGGGCAAGGCCTCAATCCATGTCCCGGTGCGATTGGCGGCGTCTTTTTGGGCCGCGGCGGCGCGTCTGGCTTTGCCCAGCGCGTTCTTGATCGAGTCGGCCACGTCGCCGCCACGGACGGAGGCGGGGCGCAGGTGTTCGGCGAGGAATCGGGTGGCGCGGTTTTTCATCGTTGTGGCTCCCGGACTGCTTAGGACATCTGACCACTGTGGCGCGGTGTCCCTTTCCATTGAACATCGTAACAGCCCGCGCCCTTCCAAAGAAATGACAGGTTATGGTCTAAACCGAGCACCGCTCAAAACGAGCCAGCGCTGACGGCTCTCACAGCCCATCTCTTCGTCGTCGATGCTCGACGAACCCCCGGTTCGTCTGCGCTCTCCTCCTCGACCTGGACTGCGATTTCTCGTCCTCGCAAGGCTCTTTTTAAACGGTGCTCGGTTTGGCCTCATCCAACTGGGTCAGCACATCGACAAGACCCAGGCCGTAGTGGGTGTCGTGCTCGGGGTCATCGCCCTCGGATCCGTAGAGGACGATCGCCTCCACGCCGTCGAGCATGTCGGCGTACATCGCGGCCACGTCCAACACATGACAACTGGCGGTCGAGGCGACCGAAGCCCCCAACACACACAAGCCCCCCATCAGCGCCCAGCGCCCTGCCAGCGCCCCCAGCCCGCGCTGGATCCGATCGCCCTGGGCAAGGGCCGGGGCCACCTCTCGCAGCACCGTGCGCACCGCCGCGCGGCGTCTGGCCCCTGTGCTGGCCAACCACACCAACGCCCAAAGCGCGGGCGCTGTGGCGTAGCGCGCTGGGCTCAAAAAGGGTCGCAAGAGCGCCGGACCGACCGTCAAACGCCGCAGCGCCTCCTGACGCACCGGTCCAAAATCAAGTCGCGCCTCGACCATGATCTTGTGTGCGGCCTCCTGGCCATGCCGGGTCACCAGCGCTTGCTCCACAAAGCCAAACGTGCGCTCGAAGTAGGCATCCAATGCCATGGGACCCAGACAGTGGCGCTCAAAAGAGGTGGACAGGCCGCGCTCGGAGGGCAAGATGAGGGCCTGATGGGCCGGACGACGCTGCTGACGACGGTGGAGCACCACCTCCAAGAGATCGTTGGCCGCCTGCTCAAGGTCCACGCTGCGCAGCAGGTGGGCCTCCCAGGGGTGAAGCTGCGCCTGAACAAACTGCGGCAGCCCCTTGTGCGCCCCATCAAAGAGCGCCGCCACCTCATCAAAGCCAATCTGCGCCCAACGGCTCAAGCCCGCATCATTCACCACGTGTGGTCCCCACTCCAGGCACTGTCTACGCCGCGCTCATGCGCTCCTGGCCACCCAAGAATGCCCACGGCGCGACCACATTAGCAGAAGCGCCCCTTTGGGGTCATGTCGCAACTGGCCATATCCAGGGAAGATGATTACCCTGATGGAGGTTGCATCCCAAGCGCGCTGCAGAACCACGCTCTGCAATGCTCGCACGACCCGCAGACATGGACCATCTGCACGGGTTGTGCGTCAGAACCGGGGGCCACCATGACAAGGAGTGACACATGCAGTCCCGACGACCGACGACGGACGAAGGCTTGCGCCGCCTGGACGGAATCCAGCCCCGGCGCGTTGCATTGGCAGCGACGATCCTGGCAGCGACCCTGGCTTTAAGCGCCACCGCCAGCGCCTCCCCTCCGGCCGCCCAGTGGCACCCAGTCAACATGACCGCCTCGCACAGCAACGTCTCGGTCACCATCGAGAGCCCCACGAACGCCCGCGTTCAAGAGGTCCGGCTGGTCAACAACAACCCCTTCACGGTGGTGGTCCGGGACCTGGAAATGTCCCAACTGACCAACGACGGCCTGGAGCGGCTCAGCGTCCACAACAACGAGATCTACCTGCGCTCCAAACAAGTTCAGGTCGTGCGCATGACCGCAGGGCCGGTGCGACGGGCCAAGACCAGCCTGCTCCAATCGGGCCAGCCCCAGCCTCGCTTTGCCGTCTTTGTTGAAGACGCCACCATCGAGCAGCTCGGCGCATACACCATGGCCATGGCCGCCCAGGAACAACCCGGCTGGTACACCCCGCCCAAACCAGCCCAGTTGCCAGAGCACCAAGAAACGAGCGAATGCGGCAACGACGACGCCATCAACGTCAACGTGGAGCCGCTCGGCTCGGCCTGGACCGCAGGCATCATGGAGACCATGCTCCACAACCAGATCCACGCCGCCCGCGCATCGGGCTACAAGCGTTTGAGTCTTCTGGAGCAGAGCAAAGAGGTCGTCGCCAAAGACCGCCGCCGCCTGACCCCCATGGCGTGCAGCGTGGAGTCTCGGCAACTCTCGGCAGCGTCTGGCGATGAGGCCGAGGTGCTCTCGTTGGACCGCTTTGCGGCGCTGCATCAGGCTGCCGAACACGACAAAGGCCTTTTGTCTTGCTTCAGCCCGGCGTTGATGGGCGAACTGGCCACGAGGGCGCTCAAGCACGGGCGGCACAGGCTGGCGGTGTCCATCGCCGAGCCCTTCGCCAACGGGGTCATGACCCCCGAGCCCTTCCGGGACATTCTGGTGGAGAACGCCTTTGACGACGTGGATCGTTGGTGGAAGGCCTACGAAGACTTTGACGAGGGCAGCTACGCGCTGGCCAGCGTCATGGACCGCCTGGACAAGCTCTACGAACTTGACCCCGCCAACCCCGGCATGTCGCGGCTCCTGTCCCAGACACTGTGGTACAGCGCCAAAGAGGCCCGGCGCAGCGCCCGAGAGAAGGACTTCCCTCAGGCCCGCTACATCCTGGACCTGATGGAGCGCGCCGACCGCCCGCTGCGCACCATGCGCACCCCACACAAGTACCCCGACCTGCTCGACACCACCCGCGCGGACGTCGACTACGCCGAAGCGCGCCACATCTTCCACTACCGCCGCGGCTCGCACGAGATGCTCGACGAGGCCGACCGGCTCTTTGAGAAGGCCAGCGCCCACCACCCCACCAGCGCGCGCCTCTACCAGTTTGGCATCGTCCTCTTCCGCCACCAGTTCACCGCGCTGGGGGCCGTGCTGCTCTTCATCATGTTGGTCTGGCTGGGCCTGCGCAGCCAGACGCTGGCCCGCTGGCGCGTGCGCCTGAAGATGTGGCGCCTGAACCTGACCGCCCGCGATGACAACGACCCCAAAGGCACCGAGCAGGCCTGGCGCGTGCTGACCGATCTGATGGCGCTCAAGGACGACGACCTCGCCAATGCCCGCTTCAAGGGGCTCGCTGCGGCGCGCCTGACCCAAACCGCCATGGATCACATGGAGGATCAAAACCTCCTGGCGGAGGCCGCGCGCCAAATGGGTCAGCTTCAAGCTCCCAACCGCCCCGTTTGGTGGCAGTCCAGCCTGGGCGCACTGAACCAGATGGCCACAGAGATCGACGCGGGCGCTGACCATCAGCGCCTCCACAAGCACAAGATCATGGTCGAGCGGGCCTTTGGCCCCGCGCAGTCCATGGCCGCCGCCGCCCTGGTGCACGAGGCCCGCTGCCGCCAGATGGCCAAAGGCGGCGCCCGGCGCGCCGAGCTGCACCACCAATACACCACCGCCGTCGAGTCCCTGACCATGGCCGCCGACGACGAGCGCCTGGACGTCGAGCTTGGCGACCTGATGAGCGCGCGCCTGGGCAGCCTCCAGGCCGCCATGGGCCCCGCGCTCGAAGGCCACCGCGCCTGGTCTGACGCCTGGAACCGCCTCGAAGGGCTCGACGCCTCGGCCTTTGGCCCCACCGTGGTCCACAGCCGCACCATGGCCGCCGCCGCCGCCGCACCGCTGGAGCAAGCCGTGGAGGCCATCGAAAACACGGCTGCCCTGGACATCGACCAGCGGCGCGCAGCGCTCGTCTTGACCGCGCGCCGTGCTTCTCTGCCGCTGCCCGACACCCAGGGCAACCCGTCCCAACACGCCCAGCGCCAACGCGCCGCCCTCATGGCGCTGGCGCGCCTCGACAACCTCCTGACCCAACACGTCTCCCCCAGAGAGGCCCTCGAAGCGCGCCTTCGGGTCGCCATCTTGCGACGTCTGGGCGGACACGCCACCGGACAACTCGACGCCGACGTCGAATACCGGGACGACATCACCGAACTCTTCGAGCAGGCTCGCCAGCCCAACGCCTCAGACCACGCCGTGCAGCTCGCCTCGGTCCTCGATCTGCTCACCGAAGGCGACTGGGGCTTTGATGACGCGGTGGCCGCTGCGCAGGGCGCCCAGCGCTCGCTCTTCCAACTGCTCGAAGCCCTCGACCACCACGCCGCAGGGCGCGATATTCAGGCCGCGGCGGCATTGGCCGATATGAACCCTGAGGCCGCAAGCGAGCCTCGGGCCGTGCGTCTGCTCTGCGCTAGAGCGCTCGTGGCCGCGCAGCTTGGACAACTCAAGGCCGCCACGTCGGCGCTGGGCCGGGCGGCAGATCAGGCGCGCACAGAAAGCGCGTTGGCGACCGTGGAACGCACCGCCGCGCGGCTCCTGGGTGTGCTTTTGGTCGACGTGGAGCAGGACGGCGCCGACGCTCAAACCATCGAAGCGCTGGCGCTGGGCGTCATCGGCGCCCTGGCTGACGGTACGCGCAGCGCCCCGGTGGTCCCGTGGCATCGCCTGGCGCTGGTGCTGATCGGCTGTGGGCGCAGTCAGGAGGCATGGTTGGCGCTTCAACGCTCGCACGCGCTGGAAAGCGATCCCAACGCCGTCCAGGCTCGTAAAGAGGTGTTGATGGAGTTGTCCCGACTGGAACTGCTCTCTGGGAACTATGACAAGGCGAGTAAATACGTTATGATGGCTGAGAATGGCAGTTTGATCGCCACAGACTACCGGACAGCGGTTTGATGCTCCCACCCCTTTATGAAGAATCGGGTGCGCTGCGTCTGGAGGCACTGACCCCAGCAGCGCAAGAGGTGATGCACGCGGTGACGCGTTGGTTGCGCGACATCGGTCGCGGCATCTATCTCCCCCTGGACTTGATGATCGTGCTCTTGGAGCGCGGTCACAGCGAACTTGGTTTTGCCATCGCGGGCAACACCATTGGCACCATCGATCTGACAGACGTCTTGCACCGTTTGCGCGAGCTTGGCCGTGAGATCGAGGATCGCCACCATGTGCCGGCCTCGCTGGAACGCGACGCGTTCAGCCGCTCTTTTGCGCGCATCATCGATGAGGCCTGGGAGCAGGCACAGGGGCGCGCTTCGGGCCGAATCGATGAACAAGATCTGATGCGGGCCATCATGTGGCGCGCCGAGGTCACCGAGTCTGCCTCAGTGCGCTGGGCCATCAAGCGTCTGGCCGAAGGCGGCGGCGACCGCCTCTTTGACTCCAAAAGCCAACTCAAGCGCGAAGTCTTTGACGACGTCTCCTGGGGCTTTTTGCAGGCCGCCATGCAGCTCGCGGCCCGCTCTGGGACGCCCTTCCTTGGCACACCGCACCTGATCGCCTCGTTCTGCTCCGTGCGGGACAGCATCATCTGGCGCGCCGCCAACAATCGCGGTCTTGAGCCCTCTCGCCTGCGCGAAGAACTGCTGCGGATCATCGGCGTCAAACCAGGCCCGTTGCCCGACTTCATCCTGGGCCGCAAGACCCTCACACCGCGCATGGTCCGCATGCTCTCCTACGCCATGCGCCAGGTGCGCGAGCAGAAGGGTGAAGACGCGCCTGTGGGCGAGCGGCATCTGGTGGAGGCGTTCCTGCACGACGGCGGCTCAAGCCTGGAGTTGGTGCAGGCGCTGGGGTTGGAAGGCGAAATGACCAAGCTGCTGGGCGATCCCAGGGTGCTTGAGAACGCGCTGGACATTGAAAAGGTGGTGCGCGCCCACGCCGTTTGGGACGCGGCGCCGCCCACCCCCACGCTGGATCTGATTGGCCGCGACCTGACGCGCCACGCCCGCGAAGGCAAACTGCCCAAGATCATCGGCCGCGACCGTGAATTGCAGCGCGTCATCAACGTCTTGCTGCGCCGCGAGCAGCGCAACCCCTTGCTCAGCGGCGAGGCGGGCGTCGGCAAGACGGCCCTGGCCGTCGCGCTGGCCCAACGCATCGCCGACGGCAACGTCCCCGCGCCGCTGCAAAACCAGCGCGTCGTCGAGATCAACGGCGCCAGCCTCATGAGCGGCACAAGCTACCGCGGTGAGCTGGAGAACCGGATCAAAAACCTACTGGTGGAGTCGAGTAAGGGGGTGATCCTCTTCATCGACGAGGCCCACGCCGTCTTTGCACCGCGCACCGGCAATCAAGGCCCCGCCGAGATCCCCAACCACTTCAAGTCGGCGCTGGCCAGCGGCGAAATCGCCGTCGTGGGTGCCACCACCGAGGCCGAGTACCGCCGCTGGATCGACCAGGACCCCGCGCTCAAGCGCCGCTTTGAGCGGATCGAGATTCGGGAGCCCAACACGGCCCTGACGCTGGAGATCTTGCGGGGGCTGGCGCGCTCGCTGGAGAAGGATTACGAGGTCACCATCGGCGAAGACGTCCTCAAGGCAGCCCTGGAGCACTCCGTGCGCTACCTGCCCGAGCAGCGCCTGCCCGACAAGGCAAAAAAACTCCTCATGGACGCGGCCATCGCCGCCGCGCACCCCCTGGACGCCCCCAAAGACGGCCCGCCAGTGGACACCTCCAAGGTCGATCGCCGCCACGTGGCCCAGCAAGTCTCCTACCGCACCGGCATCCCCATCGAGCGCCTCGTGCGTGGTCAGGATGACTGGTGGAGCGGCCTGGAAAAACGCCTGGGCGGACGTTTCATGGGCCAAGAGAAGGCCATTTCGCTCACGGCGCGCAACCTGATCGCCGGGCGCCTGCGTCCCTCGGGTCAGGCCAGACCGCTGGCGGTCTTTGGCTTCTTTGGCCCCAGCGGCACCGGCAAAGGCACCCTGGCCCGCATCCTGGCCCAGGAGGTCTTTGGCGACCCGCGCGCCTTCATCCGCCTGGACATGACCGACTTCTCCGAGCCCCACACCATCAGCCGCCTCATCGGCTCGCCGCCCGGCTACGTGGGCTACGAAGACGAGGACATGCTGGTCACCCCGCTGCGGCGCAGGCCCAGCTCGGTGGTGCTGCTCGAAGACATCGACAAGGCCCACCCCAGGGTTTTGGAGCGTCTGCTGCGGCTGTGTGACGAAGGCGAGATCACCGACACGCGCGGTTTGAGCGCGGATGCGCGTCAGGCGATCTTCATCATGACCCTCACGGTGGACACTGCCAAGGGCAGCAACCAGGCGCGGATCGGCTTTGGCCCCGACACGGGCTCCAAAGCGCCTGAGCGAGAGGCGATCCTGGAAAAACGCATGCCCCAGCTCTACCCCGTGCTCAAGGGCCACATCGACGCGTTCATCCCCTTCCAGGACCTGACCGAAGAGGACGACGAGCACCTGGTCGAGGCGCTCACGGCGCGCTACCTGACCGACTTGACCAACCGCCTGCAGGAAGAGTATGGCGTAACGCTGACCTGGACGCCGGAAGCCACAGCCAAGTTGCGGCGTTCCAGCAAAGAGGCCGGGCAGGCGCCCTCCTCGGAGTTCTTCCAAAGCCAGATCATCGAGCTGCTGACCGACGCGCTGCTCGAAGGACAGATCGTCCAAGGCAACACCATCCGCCTGGACGTCTCCGATGAGGATCAGTCGCTGAAACTGCTCATCAACCCCTGAGTCAGGCCGCGCGTCATCCCACAACCCACGAGTCCCCATGTCATCACACCGCAAATGTGGTTTTTGTAAGGGCGTGGTCCCCGTCAAGGAGACCGAGTGCCCTTTTTGCGGCAAATCTCTGGAAAATTATGGCGCCCTGGGCGCCTGGATCGAAGACTTTTTGCCCAAAGACCGCCCGCTGACCAAGATGCTGGCGGCGCTGGCCGTGGCCATGTACCTGCTGGTCGGCATGGTCGCAGGTGGCCCCTCCATCCTTGGCCCCAGCACCTACACCCTGATCCACTTCGGGGCCTCGTTTCCGCCCTACATCATCGAAGGCCAGTGGTGGCGCCTGATCACGGCGCTCTTCATGCATGGCGACATCATGCACATCGGCTTCAACCTCTACGCGCTGTGGCTGCTGGGGACGCTGATCGAGAACTCCTTTGGCAAGGTCCGCACGCTGATCATCTTTGTGGTCACCGGTTTGGTCTCGACGCTGCTGAGTTTTGGCTGGGGCTTCATCTACTTTGAGCTTTTGCAGGCCATTGGGATGGATCCGTCGGGCAGCGCCTCGGTCTTCACCCCCTCGGTGGGGATGTCGGGGTCGCTGACGGGGCTGATCGGCGTGGGGGTCTCGGCGGGACACCGCGTCAAGACCGTGCAAGGCGCCCAGATCCGCCACGTGATGCTGCGCTGGATGGGCTTCATCGTGGTCTTTGGGTTGATCGTGGATCAGGTCGACAACGCGGCCCACATCGGGGGCTTTCTGGCCGGTCTGGCGCTGGGTCAGGTGATGCCGCTCAAGGATCAGGCCTCAAACCGCGCCGGTTACTTCTATGGGGCGGGCGCGGCACTCTCGGCGCTGCTGATTGTGGGGGCGCTGGTGGCCCAGTTTGCCACCATCCCGACCCAATACCCGCCGGACTCGATGGTCTACCCCACGGCGGTTTTTGGTCAGATTGTCCGCGAGGCCGATTTGAACGACCCGGACTACATCTCGGCGGCCAAAGGCTGCGAGAACAGCCTTGGCGCCCTTGAACAGGAGAAAGATCCCAAGAAACTGGCCGAGGAACGCGAGATCGCCGTGGCCAACTGCGATGAACTCAACTACATCCAGCCGTTCTTTACGCCCAGCTACTGGGCCTCGGCCTACGCGCACCACGAAAACGGCGATGACGACACCGCCTGCCGCAAGCTGCGCGTGGCGCTCCTGATGGAGGTCTACGGCCAGCCCCAGCTCGCCGGTCGCATCACCAACGAGCTCAAGGCCCTCAACGCCGCCGCTGGCTGCGGCCTGGAGGTTCCAGAGATGACCCCCATCCAGATCAACTTCTGATCACTGCGCGCCGTCGCCCGGCGCGTGGGCCACGGCGGCTCGCCAGACCTCTTTGACCGGCACGCCGGCGTCTTTGGCCACCTGACGCACGGAATCAAACTCCGGCGCCACGTTGACCACGCGCTCTCCCACCATGCCCAGCTTCACTTTGACGGCCCCGTAAGGCGTCGAGACCTCTTCCCAGCGCCGCAGGCACTTGTGACGCGTGACCTGACGCTGGCGCACGCCCAACGTGGTGGTCTCGGTCAGGATGGTCAAAATGGTGTCCTGAAGCGTTTGAGGCGTGCAGAGGACCGAGAGTTGATGGGCCGGGCGGCCTTTTTTCATCAAAATCGGCGTCCACCACACATCCAACGCCCCCTGCGCCATCAGCGCGTCGGTGACGTGGGCGCAAAGCTCGCCGGTCATGTCGTCGATGTTGGCCTCAATGACCACATCGGCGCTCAACTCCAGCTCGGCGCCAGCCTTTTGCTTCCTGGCCTTGCCAATGACGGCGCGCACAATGTTGGGGCGGTCGGGAAGGCGGCGCGTGCCAGCGCCCAGGCCGATGTCGGTGGGCACAAAGGCGGGCATGTCGATGTACTCTTCGACCAACGCCGCCAGGATCCCCGCGCCAGTGGGCGTGACCAACTCTTTATCAAGGCCAGAGCTGACCACCTCGGCCCCTTTAAGGATGAAGAGCGTTGCGGGCGCGGGCACCGGAATGCGGCCATGCTGGCTCCAGGTGAAGCCGCGCCCCACGGGAACCGGCGACGACGTCACCCGCGTCACGCCAAGGTGATCGACGCACGCGGCCACGGCGACGATGTCCACGATGCTGTCAAACGCGCCGACCTCATGGAAGGTCACGTCCTCGACCTTCATCCCATGGACGCGGGCCTCGGCATGGGCGATGTGCTCAAAGATGTCCAACGCCACCTGACGCACGCGAGGGCGCAGGTCGGCGGCGTGGAGCATGGCCTTGATCGCCGCCCAGGAACCCTGGCCGCCGTGCTCATGGCTGTGTCCATGATCGTGGCCATGATTGTGCCCATGTTCGTGGGCGTGCTCATGACCATGATCGTGCTCGTGGCTGTGCTCATGTTCGTGAGCGTGGTCGTGCTCATGTTCATGGCTGTGCTCATGGGCGTGTTCATGCTCATGATCGTGGTCATGATTGTGTTCATGAGCGTGACTGTGCTCGTGCTCATGGCCGTGATCATGTTCATGAGCATGCTCATGTTCGTGACTGTGGTCATGCTGATGAGCGTGTTCATGGCCGTGATCGTGTTCATGGCTGTGCTCATGAGCGTGTTCGTGCTCATGGCCATGATCGTGGCTGTGTTCGTGGCTGTGATCGTGGGGCGCATCGACCTGGCCGTCGATGATGACATCGAACTTGCGCGCCGTGGTCGCCATGCCGGCGTCCACATCGCGCAGCGCGATCTCGACGCCCTCAAGGGCGAGCGCGTCGATGGCCTCTTGAACGACCGCCATGGGGACTCCAAGGTCCACCAGCGCGGCCACCGCCATGTCGCCAGCGATGCCGGCGACCAGATCGAAGTGAAGGTGCATGGGTGAGGCTCCTGAAGGGAGGGTGCCGCCCGCTGCGGCGAGCGGCTTCATCGAACGAAGTCGGATTCAGAGATCGCGACGGCGGTTGATGAGGGTCGCTGCGGCGGCGGCGCCGTAACCGTTGTCGATGTTGACGACTGTGACGCCGGGGGCGCAGCTGTTGAGCATGGTCAACAAGGCAGACACCCCTTCAAAGGCGGCACCGTAACCCACGCTGGTGGGCACGGCAATGACCGGGCGGCCAACCAGACCGGCCATCACCCCAGGCAGCGCGCCTTCCATGCCCGCCACGGCGATGATCACCTCGTCCTGGCAGAGGGTCTCGCGCACCGAGAGCAAACGGTGCAGCCCAGCCACGCCCACGTCCGTGATCAACTCCGTGCGGTTGTTCATCATGCGGGCAGTGACCAACGCCTCCTGGGCCACGGGCAAATCGCTGGTTCCGGCACAAACCACGCGCACCATGCCTCGGCCCTGATCCACAAAGGGCTTGGAGCGCAGCGCCAGCGTGCGGGCCATGGGGTCGTAGTCCCAATCGGGCAGCTTCTTGCCCTCGACGCGCTCGGCCTGGAGCAGCGCGTCGATTTTGGCGGCCTTCTGGGCGTCGATCCGCGTGGCCAACACGTCGCTGCCGCGCGCCGCCATGGCCACAACGATCAGCGCGATCTGCTCGGCGGTCTTGGATTCGGCAAAAATCACCTCGGGCATCCCGGTGCGCAGCGCCCGATGGTGGTCAATCCTGGCCACGCCGATGTCCTCAAAGGGCATCGCTGCAAGCGCGTCGGCGGCTGCGTCCACATCGGTTTGGCCGCTCTTCACGCGGGCCAGGAGGGCTTTGACGTCTTCTCTGTCCATGCATCAACCTCTGTATGGGTGGGGGTTGGGCACTTGATGTCCACAACGATCTACTCTTGCCCCATACCGCATGCGGACGCCAATCGCCAACCAATTCTTGAGGCAAAGGCCACCGCGCGGTGGAGCGCTCTGCGGCCACCACCAAGCAGCCACGTTCTGCCGCGGGGCCCTTCAAGGGCCGCTGCGCGCCCATATAGATGTTTGGGATGGACCAGAGGATCGGCCTTTAAAAGCCCATCGCCCTTCAAAAGCAACCGCGGCGTGCCATCGTCGCCCTGGCGCCAGCCCACCAACCGGTGCAAACGCAGGCAGCCGCCCGAGTGCACCAACACAATGTCACCCACCGCCAGCGGCGGCGCCACAAAGGGCGGCGGCTCGATCAGGACGGTCGTCCCGGGGCGCACAAAGGGCAGCATGCTGCGGCCGTGGGCTTGCAGGCGAGCGGCGTGACCAAGGCGCAGCAGGTCCAGAAAGAGGGCCTCTTCCAGAAACTCTTGGGTCAGGACACTGTCAGGGACATCGACCACGGTGTTGCTGGCTCAGAGATCGGCCAGATCAAAGTGGATGGCGCTGTCGCCAAAGGCCAGGCGCTTGGCCGTGGTGTCGCGGCAGGTCGTGGGGCTGACGCCCGTGGCCGAACCCGTCTCGCGGTGCGCTTGCCCGGGGCAGAGGCTGCAAAAAGAGAAGTTCTCGCACGACGTGCAGCCCGAAAACGATCCACGGGTGGTGTCTCTGGCCCTTTGAAAGACCTCGCCGCCCTTCCAGATCTGCGCAAAGCTCTGCTCGCGGATGTTTCCGGTCGGCTCTTCCCACTCAAGGCAGGGGTACACATTGCCTTCGGGGTCGATGTAGACGCTGGATCGGCCAGCGGTGCAGACGGCCTGCGAGGCGGGCATGTGGTCCAGATCGGCCAGCGAGTTGACCGCAGGAAACTGCATGCGGGTGATGTCGACCTTGGTCTGGATGTCCAGGTTGAGGTCGCGCAGGTCCAGGCATCCGCCCTGAAGACCGGCGGGCTTGAGGTTGCTGGGGGTGGAGCCCTGCGCGCCGCGGATTTTGTGGTCCAGGGCGTAGCGGCAATCGTACTTGGCCGCCAGAATGGGAAGCTCCAACTGCGCGCCCTCGTTGCCGTCCATCACCGGGCACTTCATCTCCACAGAGATGCCGCGCTGGCGCAGCAGATCAATGGCGCGCAGCGAGGCATGCAGTGAGCCAGGGACTTTGGTGATGGCGTCGTGGATCTCGGGGCGGCTGGAGTAGATGCTGACCTTGACCTCGGCGAGCCCCATCGCGGCGAGTTCGTCTGCAACGGCCTCGTTGATGTGGTTGGCGTGGGTGATGATCTGCACAAAGAAGCGCCGCTGGCAGGCGGCGCGCAGAATATCCAGCGCATCGGGACGCAAAAAGAGGTCGCCGCCCGAAAAGAGCATCATCAGACCGCCCAGGGCCTGGATGTCGTCCAAAATGGCCTCGATCTCCTGGAGCGTCAGTTCCTTCTTGATCCGCTCTTCGAGATAGCAATGCTTGCAGGCCAGATCACACCGGTAGGTCAGGTCGATGTGCGTTCCCAGGGGGATGTTGTTGGCGATGGCGTGGCGGTTGAGTTCCTGAAGAACCGAGGCTCCGCCGCTGTCGCCGTCCATGTCTGCGCTCATGGGTTGCTCCGCTCTGGGGGTGATGCTGCCCCCAGCAAAGGTGTGCCGCGCTGGACAATACCAGCACGGCATTCAAGGCCCCGCAGACAAGATAGGGCTCGGACCTGAAGTGGTCAATCCGCTTCCTTTATTGCACAAGGCCGCCAGACGCGGCCCTCCAAAGTCCGTGGACGGTTCAGTAAGCCACGCCCATATCGGCAGCCTCTTCCTTGACCCCTTCCAGAACCACATCGTCAAGGTTGTTGCGCGTGGCGGCACCGGGCGCGGCGGCTTTGCGGCGCATGGCAGGGCGCGCCTTCTTCAGCTTGCCCTCTCCAAGCAGCTTGTCGGCACCGCGGCCCCACTCGCCTTTCTCCAGCACCTGCTCAGCCTCATACATCTCACCGTCGTAGTAGATCACCGAGCGGCGCACGCCCTGCTCGTCGGTCACCACAGACTCGTAGGTCAGCGTGGTGTAGGCGCCGCCGCCGTTCTGGGCGATGGACTCAAACTCGGAGCGGCCATCGTTGATGCCGCTGCAACCGATGACGTTGATCTTGATGTTCTTGGCGCGGGCGGTCTTGATGGCGCTGGCGATGTCATAGCCATCCTGGTAGTCGTCGTGACCGGGCGCGTCGCCGACCAGATAGATCATCCGGGAGACGCCCTGGGCGCTGTCCCACTCCATGTTGACGGCCTCGTGCAGACCGCGGCCAACGTGCTCGCGCCAGTCGCCGCCGCCGCCAGCGGTGATCGCCATCAGTTCTTTGTGGACCAAATCAACATTGCGGGTCAGGTCGGTCTTCTTGACCAGGAAGCTGTCGCCTCGGTCCTGATAGAAGACCAGACCAAAGCGGATGTCGGGGCGAGGCTTGCCTTCCATGAGCTTGTTGGCGATGCCCCAGATCTCCTTCTTGACCACATCAATCTCGTCCCCCATGCTCCCGGTGGCGTCGATGGTGAAGACCACATCGAGGCGCGGGGCCTGGGCCTGGTTCTGGGACACGACTTTGTTGGGCGCATCGACGATGTCGGCCTCGGAGCGCTGCGCCAGGCCGCCAATCAAAGCCACCAGCGCCACGGCGCCAGCGATGGTCCAGATGGTGTAGGTGCGTTTGGATTGTTTGGTCAGTTCGGTCGTCATGATGCAAACCTTTATGGTGAGCCCTCAAAGCGGGCCGGTGGGGCAAAGAAGCAGCGCGACAACGGCCAGCCAAGCTGGTTTCAGGTCGCCCGTGCTCTGTGGGCACGGTTGCTGGTGTGTGACGTTGAAGTTCAACGGGGCAGGTGGATGGAAGATCTAAAAAAATCTGTGTTCGGGTCATTTTTGCCCGCCCTGCTCCTGACCGTGGGCGCCTGCGCAGCCCCCGAAGGCCCCGAAATGACCGCTCTGCCCGAGCGCACCGGGACCGGCTGTCAGCGTCAGGTTCAGCACGACCTGGGCAGCGCCACCAGCGCTTTTGCCTGCCGAGGGCTCCTGCTGGAACACACCGACATGCTCTACGGCGCCGCGCGCGCCAAAGCCGACGGCACCTACCAGCTCTTTTCCATCGACGCCCGAGGTCAGAACCTCCAGCGGCTCCAAACCCCCCACACTGGCGCCCGGCTCAAACTCCTTGAAATGCCCACAGGCGTCATGGCCGTCTCTGTCAAAGACAAAGACCTGCTGGTCACCACGCACAGCGCGGGCCTGCAAAACACGCTCCTCGATCAGGTTTTGGAGCTGCCACGAGGCCAGGCGCTCCACCACAACGCCGGGCGCTGGGGAGACGGCTACCACGTGGTGGCGCCCAACGGCCATGGGGTATACCTGTGGAAGCTCGACAGCGCTGGCCAACCTCTGTGGCGGCGCAAAGTCCTGCGACACCCCGAGATGATCCGCTGCGACCGCGTTCAAGCCCAAGAAGCGCCCTACGGCGGCCTGAGGGTTCGCCTCTCATGCCGGAACGTCGTCCCGCTGCCCCCCAAAATCGACGGCGTCGGCCCCAGCATCCCCGACTTCGATTACGGCGCCACCACCCCCAAAACAACCGACATCCTCATTGAACTCAGCGCCGAAGGCCAAGCCGTGGGCGTCAGCACCCGAGAGCGCGACAACGTCACCAGCCCCCCACACCCGCGCGCCGCCCTCCACCGCGAGATGACTCGCCGTTTGCCCGCCCCCAGAGACCACCGCACCCACGTCCTGGACGCCATTGACCTGGGCGGAGACTTCTTTGTGTCTTTGTCTTGCAGTGGACGCGATCAGGAAGCGCTCAAGATGAGCCTGGCGCTGGTCGAGTGCCAACCCGAGCCCGAAACGCCGCCGGTTGAACCGGTCTTTGACAACAAAAGCGGCCTACAACCCTGAACCAAACCCCTCAAAAGGTTTCCAGGTACGCGATCAGCGCAAGGCGCTCACCGTTGTCCAACTCCAGTCCGAAAGGATGGGCCTGCTCACCGTCGCCCCGCGCCTCAAACAACGCGCTCAGGCCCTCCGTCTGTCCATCGGCAAAGAGCCTCCCTCGCTGGGCCACCCCTCTTAAACTCGGCACGCGCCAATAACCCGTCGCCCGAGCGGGGCTCAACGCCACCGCCGCGTCCCCTCCCACCGCCTCGACCGGCACCGCAGGCCCTGCACCGCCGGGTCCGCTGTGACAACCCACGCACAGACGCTCAAAGATCAGCCTCCCCTGACGGCTCAGCTCGTCTGGCGCGCGCACCGGCTCGGGCTCCATTCCTTGATAGAGGTAAAGGGCCAACCCCATTGCCACCTGACGCGGCGGCCGCAGCGCCTGACCATGAGACGTGATCAAGAGCGTCTCAATCCGAATGGCCAACGCCACCAGATCGTTGTGCAGCGTGGCGGTGCGGTGAAGGTGCTGCTGCGACCGGCTGCCACGCAGATCGGCGATCGTCACGGGGTTCTCCACCCCATCCCCGGTCACATCCAACCGGCCAGGACCCCACGCCCTGGATGGGCTGTCGAGTTGCCCATACCAATGGGCCGTCAACGCCCCCACATCCAGCAGCGGGTTTCCCAACCCCGCCACAACCTGACCATCCACAGGCGCTGCGTGGCACGTGGCGCAGGTCGCCGCCGTCTCCACCGAGCCGTCAGGCAAGGCCACCCACATCAACCCGCCCACACCCCACGACTCGTCCGACCACAAACCGTAGCGCTGGGCACTCTGAACCCCCTCCAAAGCCCCTCGCCAGTAGTCCCCAGGCTGCATCGGGTAACGAAAAAATGCCTGCTCACCCAACGCCAGCAATGCCTGCGGCCCCGCATCGTCGGGCAACAACGCCATCCCCGGCCCCAACGCTTCAGGGGATGGAGGCTCGGCGTTCAACTCCAACACAGGCGTCGAACGAGGGTTCCACAACGGCAAACGTCCCCAGCCGTCCTCGGTGTAAGACTCCAACCGCAGCCGGGCGTAGGTGTTTTGGGGGTTGACCAGCGATGCTTCCAACGCCTGACGCCGGAACGCAGCGTCGCCCAGATAGCGCGACACCTCAGAGGCACGCACCACATCCCCATCCTCGGGCGCGCAGCCGCACAATGGTCCCAAACAGACCACCGCGAGCCCCCAACAGGCCCAAAATCTCACCGCAAAAGAAGACCGCCGACGCACAGAAGCCGCAAAGCCCCCATCCAAAGGGTTCTCAGCCATCGCATTCGGCATTGGAGCACATCCAGCGGCCCACGCTGGGGTTGAAGGCGCAGTAACCGCCAAAGTCGAACTGCCCTTCGCAATCGCTGTCATCAATGCATTCGTCTTGGGGGGTGTGACAGTAGAAGGCCACCACGCCACTGTAAGAGCCGCAGTCGCCAAACGACGGCGAGCAGTAGCCTCCAGGGCCGCAATCGGCGTCGACCAGGCAATCGCCGCGGCTCAAGCAGCGGTTGACCCCCAAGGAAGACTCGCCGCAAAGACACACCTGCCCCCCACACTCATCGTCCTGAAAGCAACCGTCGTAGGTGCAATCAGGCCCAAAGCGAGAGTCGACACAGCGGCCATTGGGGCCATCGACGCAGTCCGAATCCAGGCGACACGCCAACATCTCGTCTTCGGGGTAGTTGAGCCCCGCATTGCTCTCCGAGCGCGCGTCATCGCATGCATCGGCGGTGGCCCGGTGGCGCAGGGGAATCCTCGCCTCAACATTGTTGACGTCGTTGTTCTGATCGTTGTTGACGTCATTGTTTTGGTCATTGTTGACGTCGTTGTTCAAATCATTGTTGACGTCGTTGTTGCCGGGGTCGTTGTTGGCATTGGACGAGCCCGAGCCCGAATAATCAGGGTCTCCACATCCGATGGCGGCAACCAGCAGGACAGAAAAAACAAAGAGAGATTTAAAAGGTGGTGTGCTCATCGGCATCCCATGTCAGGTTCTGTTTGCACTGCCCGCAGCGTCTCAAAGGATTCCTTGTGCGCAGTCCGCAGGGCCTCTCTGAGCATCTAGGAAGAGTAGAGAGCGACCCAAATGGGCTGTCAAGCACACCGTGCGTCGTGTGATGGCGAATGGAAGGCGATCCTGTTTGCCGTTTTAAGTGAAATTTTCTAGTATAAAGAAAAACATGGTGGGAACCAGGTCCCCATCAGACTCAACCCCCCATAGGGCAGCTTTGATTTGCCCCGGCGCTGAGCCCAACAGCTCCTCCAACAAGCCCACGCGCCATAGAGCATCACAGCCGGCAGCCGCATGCCGGAGAAGGTATCACCGACGATGTTGACCCAAACGCAAAAGAATCCGTTGAGGCGAACCAAACCAAGATGGACACCCGCAGCGCTGTGGATGACGCTGTGTGTGTTGGCGCTGGCCATTGGGTGTCAGTCTGATCCATCAAGCCCCAATGTGAGGGTGTGCCCCAACGGCACCTTTGAATCCGATGGTGAGTGCGTCGTGCCCGTGGATATCTCGGTGGGACCGGCCATGATCGGTCCGGCCAGGGTGGGGCGTGCTTTTGTGGCGCAGTTTGGCGCCAGCGGCGGCCAGGAGCCCTACCAGTACAGCGTCGAAGGTGAGCTTCCCGAAGGGTTGGAGTTGAGCGAAGACGGCCAGATGGAGGGCACCCCCCAAGAGGCCGGAACGTTTGAGTTTGAGGTCATCGCCACCGACGCCAACGACGCCAGCGGACAGGTCGCGCTCACGCTCTTGATTGAAGAAGACGACGGCCCCGACTGCATCCCCTCCGAAGAGGTCTGCGACGGCGTCGACAACGACTGTGATGGCGACGTCGACGAGGATGACGACGGCCAACCGCTGGCGCGCGCCTGCTACAGCGGCCCAGAGGGCACCGCCGACATCGGCGCCTGCCAGTCGGGCGCTGAAACCTGCGTTGATGGCGAGTTTGGGGCCTGTGAAGGCGAAGTCTTCCCGAGCGACGAAGTCTGTGACGCGCTGGACAACGACTGTGACGGCGAGATCGACAACGGCATCCCTGGTCTTGGAGAAGCCTGCGGCCCTGAAGAAGGCGTCTGTCAGCGCGGCGAAACGGCCTGCGTCGATGGCCAGGAGGTCTGTGAAGGCGTCGTGGAGGAAGGTGAAGAGGTCTGTGACGGCGTCGACAACGACTGCGACGGCGAAACGGATGAAGATGTCCTCAACGCCTGCGGTGAATGCGGCGACGTCCCCGAAGAAGTCTGCGACGGAGAGGACAACGACTGCGATGGTTTGACCGACGAAGACCTCCTGAACGCTTGCGGCGAGTGTGGGCCGGTGCCCATGGAGGTCTGTGACGGCGTCGACAACGACTGCGACGGCTTTACGGATGAAGACCTGCTCAACGCCTGCGGCGAGTGCGGCGAAGTCCCTGAGGAAGTCTGCGACGGTGTCGACAATGACTGTGACGGCGAAACCGACGAGGGTTGTCCTTGTGAGTCTGGGCAGCGCGAAGCCTGTGGCCTGGATGAAGGCCAATGCGAGCGCGGTGAGCGCGAGTGTGTCAACGGTCAGTGGGGTCCCTGTGAAGGGGGTCAGGGGCCGGTCGATGAGATCTGCGATGACCTGGACAACAACTGCGATGGCGAAACGGACGAAAACGTCCTCAACGCCTGCGGTGAATGTGGTCCGGTGCCCGAGGAAGTCTGTGATGGCCAAGACAACGACTGCGACGGCCAGACCGACGAAGACGTGTTGAACGCCTGCGGCGAGTGCGGTCCAGTGCCTGAAGAGGTCTGCGACGGTGAGGACAACGATTGTGATGGACAAACCGATGAGGGCGTCCTGAATGCCTGCGGTGAGTGTGGTCCGGTGCCTGAGGAAGTGTGTGACGGCATCGACAATGACTGTGATGGTCAGACCGACGAAGGACTGCTCAACGCCTGCGGTGAGTGCGGCCCCTTGCCAGAAGAGGTCTGCGACGGCGTCGACAACGATTGTGATGGCAGCATTGACGAAAACCTGGACAATCTGGGGGCCTGTCAGGACGGCGACAACCCCTGTGAAGGGCGCCAAGCCTGTGTCGGCGGTCAGATCGTTTGCCAGTCCCAGCAGCCCTCTGAAGAGGTCTGCGATGGTTTGGACAACGACTGCGACGGTGAAACCGATGAGGATCAGGCCGGAGACCCGCTGGTTCAGACATGCAGTCAGGAGGGTTGCCAGAGCGAAGGCCGTCAAACCTGCATCGAAGGCGCGTTTGAGGCCTGCCGCTTCCCCGAAGAGGTTTGCGACGGGCAGGACAACAACTGCGATGGTCAGACCGACGAAGGCCTGCTCAACGCCTGCGGTGAGTGCGGCGAGGTGCCCGAGGAGATCTGCGACGGCATCGACAATGACTGCGACGGCGACACCGACGAAGACGCTGTGGGCACGGGTGAGCAGTGCACCGAGAACCCCAACGCCTGCGAGCCGGGTTTGACCGAGTGTGTCGACGGCCAGTTGGCCTGCGTTGGAGAGCGCTTGCGGACAACAGAGGTCTGCGACGGCATCGACAATGACTGCGATGGTCAGACCGACGAGTCGTTCCCCGAAGCGGGCCAGATTTGCGGTGAGGATCGCTGCGGTCGCGGCGTGACGGTCTGCAACGGCGCCGACGGTGTGGGCTGCGACATCACCCCGTTCACCCCCGGCGACCGGCAGGAGGTGCCCGTCGAGGGCGGCCTCATCCGGGCCTACAGCGGTACCGACGCGCCCTTCATCACGGACAACGGCAGCTCCTACTCGGTGCTTTTGGCCAGCGACGGCGAGCGGATTTACAACGTGGCTTACGGTCTGGATGGGCAGCCTTTTGGGGGTTGGACGGTGCGGATCTTTGTGCCTGAGCCCAGCGGCCTGGTCTTGCAGGAGGAGGTGACCATTGAGGCCGATTGGGCGCAGCAAAACGCCCAGGAGTTTGGCTTTGGCGGTGTGGCCACCGACGGCGAGGTGATCTACGCCTTGAACCTGGCCACCAACCAGCAGGCTGGTCAGGTCTGGGAGATCGACCCCAACGCGGGCACCGCCGAGGTGGCCTACTTCTGGAATGGCCGCAACACCTTTGAGTCCCCGGCGGCCTACGACGCCTTCCGCGACCAGTTCTGGACGGTGCAGCTCAACGGCAACAGCCCCTTTGTCTTCCGCTACCCTGGTACGGGCATTGACCCCAACGATGAGGAAGAGCGTTTCCGCCTGCAGGTCCCGGGCAACGGCGTGGTGGGCAACATCGCCAGCGATGGTCGCAACCTCTACGGCATGACCTACAGCAACGCCGAGCAGCCCCAGGAGGTGTCGCTGTGGCGCTTTGGCAGCGGCCAGGGTGGCACCAGCGAAGGAGGCGACGCGCTGGAGTTGACCCAGATCAAGGCGGCCGCCTCGCTGGCCTACCACCGCGACGGCTTCCTCTACGCCCCTGACCAGAACAACCTCAACGTCATCACCCGCGTGGCCGCCACCGTGGTCACCGAAGAGGTCTGCGACGGCATCGACAACAACTGCGATGACCAGATCGACGAAGGGGACGTGTGCTTGATTGAAGAGCAGGAGGTGGATCTGGTGGCGGCGGGCGACTTCATCATTCCCGAGGTGGGCCGGACCTTCCAGTTCAGCTACGAGGTCTTCAACGCGGGCGAAGCCCAGGCCAGCGCCCACACCGACGCCATCTTCCTGACCCCCGTGGACGCCCCCAACCAGAGCGTGGCCACGCTGGGCGTCTTCACGCGTGACGCGCTGGCGGGCGGCGACGGCGCGTTCTACGAAGACATCACAGTTGAGATTCCCCAGCAGGTGCCCGAGGGCGACTACTTCATCACCGTGGTGGTGGACTTTGGTCAGGACACCGAGGATGTCGACCGCACCAGCAACGTGCTGCGCTTTGAGGTCACGGTCGAAGACCAGCGCCCCTGCTCCCCCGACCGCCTGGAGCCCAACGATGACTTTGACGAGGCCACCTCGGTGGGCCGCTTCAGCAGCCAGGACAACCTGAGCATCTGCCCGTCCTTTGACGAGGACTGGTTTGTGATTGAAGTCCCTGGGCGCCGCAACCAGTCCATCTTCCTGCAAGCCAACTCAAACCTGGACATGTACGTCTACAACAGCCAAGGTGAAGAGGTTGAAGCATCAGAAGACGATGACAACACCGAGTTCATCCGGTTTAGAAACGACTCGCAGCAGACGCAGCAGTACTTCATCCAGATCATCAACGCCGACCCCAACAACGGCCCGGCGGACTACGTGTTGACGCTCGGCGGGGTTTGACCTCAGGCGCCGCCGACGCGGCCGGGGGCACAAACCAGCGCCCCTGGCCCAGCGTAAACCCCAAAGTCCCCCGCTCCCATCGGGGTCCATGGGAATCAAAAGCAGATGCTAGACGGCTACAGGTTGGCGCGGCTCCAGGGTGTGAGGGTGATCGGCGAGTTGCTGCGCCGCCGCTGGGGATTGTGGTGCGGGCTGCTGGTCAACGGGCGTGCGCTGCCCATTGGCGAGGCGGGCGCGGCGGTCGACCTGCCCGTCTGCGTTCAGTTGATGACCCGAGGCGACGAGTCTGGCTCGTGCGCGGGCTCCAACCGCCGCTGGTCGGCGGCCGCGCGGGACGGCAACCTCCCCCCAGAAGAGATCTCGGAGCTGCGCTGTCACGCGGGGCTGGCGACGCTGTTGCGCCCGGTGCACCTTGGCGGCGATCTCTACGGCACCTTCTATGTCTCGGGCTACTGGCCCCAGCACGCCGGGGATGACGACGCGCACTACCTCCACAAGCGCTTGCGCGCGCTCTCGCTTGAGCCCAGCGGTCAGGCCACCGCCAAGATCACCCGGCTGGGCCCCGAGGACCGCGCTCAAATTGAGGTGTTGATCGAGGCGGCGTGCGCCGAGATGCGCCAATACGCCCACAGCCAGCGCCGCCCCGAGGTGGTCCGCCCCCAGGGCCGCTACGGCGACATCATTGGCCAGTCCACCCCGGTGCTGGACCTCTTTCGGATCTTGGACAAGGTGGCCGACTCGGAGTCGACGGTCTTGATCCAGGGGGAGAACGGTACGGGCAAAGAGTTGATCGCGCGGGCCGTGCACTACAACTCGCGCCGCCTTGAGGGGCCGTTTGTGGTGCAGAACTGCTCGGCGCTCAACGACAACCTGCTCGACAGCGAGCTTTTTGGGCACAAAAAAGGGGCCTTTACCGGCGCAGTGACCGACAAGCAGGGTCTCTTTGAGATCGCCAACGGCGGCACCTTCTTTTTGGACGAGGTGGGGGACATGTCGCCCACGCTCCAGGTCAAGATGCTGCGCGTCTTGCAGGAAGGCACCTTTTTGCCCGTCGGCGACACGGTGGTGCGGCGCGTGGACGTGCGGATCATCGCCGCCACCAACCGCGATCTGAAGTCCATGGTGCGCGAAGGGACCTTCCGCGAGGACCTCTACTACCGCCTCAACGTCATCAACATCGTGGTGCCGCCGCTGCGCGAACGCAAAGAGGACATCGAGTTGTTGGTGCAGCACTTCCTGCGCCGCGCCGAGCGCCAGATGGACATCGTCCCCGCAAGAATTAGCCAGTCCCTCAAGCAGCGCGTGCTGAGCTACAACTGGCCGGGCAACATCCGCGAGCTTGAAAACGAGGTCGAGCGTCTGGTGGTCCTGGCCAGCGGCGAGGAAGAGATCAGCGAAAACCTGCTCTCCCCCCGCATCCTCTCCACGGAGCTGGACCCATCGGTCGGTCAGGTGCCCCGTCAAGACCTGCCCGGGGCACTGGAGGCGCTGGAGCGGCGGATGCTGCTGGAGAGCTTGCGCCGCACCGGCTGGAACAAGACGCGCACCGCCAAAGAGCTTGGCGTCAGCCGCCGGAATCTGATCCGCAAAGTAGAGCGTTACGAGTTGGACAAACTGCGCGACCGTTGATCGTCCGTACACGATGACAGGTCCGATGGGGTGGCTGATGCGCGCAGGCGGTTGACGCCGTGGCCGTAGTCTGTGATCTTTCCGGTCACGTATTGTTTCAAGTATATTGTTTCAAGTACGGCAGTGAGCGCGTGCGCTTTGATCAAATAGGGAACCGAGTTAAGGAAGACCATGGGCGACATTCTTTTTGTGCACCTGGTGACGGCCGCCGAAGGCGCCGAGCAGAAAGGGATCGTGGAACTGATGATGGACGCCAGCGGCGTGGTGCTCGGCACGCTGGCGCTCTTGATCCTCTTTTCGATCATCAGCTGGTACATCATCGGCAACAAATGGTTCTACCTGCGGCGAGCCAAGTCGGAGTCGGACGACTTCTTGGAGACGTTCTGGCAGTCCAAGCGCCTGGACTCGATCTACCAGTCCTCACAGCGCTTCAAACGCAGCCCCGTCAGCCAGGTTTTTCGCGCCGGCTACATTGAGTTGACCAAGCTCAAGAGCCAGGAAGACGCCAACAAGACCATGAGCGCGGCTCTGGGCGGCCTTGAGAACGTCGAGCGCGCCCTGCGCCGCGCCATCACCGAGGAAGTCACCCAGATGGAGTCCCTAGTGCCCTTTTTGGCCACCATCGGCTCCACGGCGCCCTTCGTCGGCCTCTTTGGTACGGTCTGGGGCATCATGAACGCCTTTGTGAACATCAACCAGCTCACACAAGGCGGCGAAGTCTCGCTGGCGGTCGTGGCCGGTCCCATCGCAGAGGCGCTCATCGCGACGGCCATCGGCCTCTTTGCGGCCATCCCGGCGGTCATCGCCTACAACTTCTTCGTCAACCGGATCAAAATTCAGACCCATGAGATGGAGAACTTCTCGGCGGACTTCCTCAACATCGTCAAGCGGCACTTCCTGAAGTGAACCAACGCGGAGGCAGCAAGCGATGGGCATGAGCTCAGGCGGCGGAGACCGCACGACACTCTCCGAGATCAACGTCACCCCCCTGGTCGACGTCATGTTGGTGTTGCTGATCATCTTCATGGTCGCCACACCGTTGATCAAAAAGGAAGAGCAGGCCGAACAGCGCGAGGTGGACGTCGATCTGCCGGTGACCAAGGACAACCCAAATGTGGTCGACCTGCAAAACACCGACAAGCTGATCCTGAAGATCGACCGCAAACTGGTCGTGACGCTGGGCGAGGCGGTGATCACGGACTGCTCGGGGGCGCTTGGCAAGTCCGAGAAGGATCGCTACGAGGCGTGTTTCGTTGAACTTGAGACCAAGCTGGGCAACAACCAGCGCCTCAAGGACGAAAAAACCCTCTACATCCTGGCCGACACCGAGATCCCCTATGGTTTTGTGGTCGGATCAATGAACCGAATCAAGAAGGCGGGCGTTAACAACGTGGGGATGGTCACCAACCCCGAGTACGCCGAGTCCAGCGGCGGCAAGAAGAAGGGCAAGAAGTAGAGGCAGCGCCTCTGCTCCCATGCCCCAGCGCTTCTACCGACACTTCAGCACGCGCGAGGTAGCCCCGCCATGTCCGAAATAGAACCCCAGCAAAGCCCCACAAGCGGCTTTCACAACCCCAAATCCACCCGCACCGCCTCCAACACCCAGATGGTCCAGGGCATGGTGGTCTCCCTGGCGGTCCACATGGCGATCTTCATCGCCATCATGATCGGCACCATCACCGGCTCGCAGGCCATCGAGGCCAAGACCGAAGAGCAACTGGCGCCCTTCACCCCCGTGGACCTCGTGCGCCTTGGCGAAGAGCGCCCCGAAGATGAGCTGCCTCGTCTTACCAACCCTCCCCCCAAGGTTGAGGAGGAAGACGTGGTCGTGCCCGACCAAAAACCCAAGGACACCATCGCCGAGAAGAAGCCCGAGAAGGACAAAAAAGCCCAGCGCGTCCAGAAGAAGCCCAAAGAAGAAAAGCGCAACAACCTCCTGGACGAGTTCGATCACGATCCCAACCGCCCCGTCAGCAAAGACCTGCCCAAAGGCCACAAGGAGGGCGTGCCGGAAGGCACCATCTCGGACGCCGCCGCCGCCAACCTCATGCGGACCTGGAACGCCAAGGTCAACGCCGCCGTGGTGCGCCGCTGGCAGATCCCGCGCTCGCTGGGCGAAGAGAAGCTCAAAGAGCTCGCCGGCCGCACCGCCGTGCGCATCCGCATCAGCGCCGAGGGCTACATCGTCAGCTTCAGCTTTGCTCGCCGCAGCGGCGACGCGCACTTTGACTCCACCATCGAGCGCGCCGTCAAATCCTTCATGCCCGCTTACGGCGGCGGCAAGCTGCCCATGCCCGAAGACGCCTCGCTGCGCAGCAAAGTCGTCAGCCGAGGCGTCACGCTGACCGGCTGGCGCAACGTCGTGCGCTGAAATCAAGGCCAAACCGGGCCACTCAGACCGCTCAAAGCACCGCCAAACCCATTTTTGAGGCCTTTTGAGGCCTCTTTTGCACACCTTCCCCCACAGAATCTTTCACAGCAAAGGCGTGTAGGTTATCCTCCGGCCTTGACGGTGGGTGTGCGCTTGGAGGAATACATGTCGGATGTCTACGGCGTTCTGATCCAGGTCAGGCACCAGGAAGGCTGCCTGCGGTTGCACCAACGTCAGTTGAAGCCAGGAAGGGTGGCGCGGTGAGCCGCTGCGGTGGCCCCAAGACCTCAAGGGTGAGGGTTGATGAAATGAAGCAAGATAAAATGGCCCGAAATCAAAATAGAACGCTGCGTCAGCGGCTTGGCGCGCTGGTGTTGGGCGCGATGATGGCCGTGCTGGGCGCCGCGCTGTGGTTCTCGCCGGTGCACACGCAAGAGGGCGACGGTGTGGGTGAAGGCGACATCACCGTCGACATCCGCGGCGCCGTGCGCCGCACCCTGATCCCCATCGCCCTGCCCCCGATCCGCGCCATGGGCGGCGGCGACGCCGAAGTCGCCCGCGAGATCATGACCACCCTGCGCCGGGACCTCCAGCTCAGCGGCTACTTCACGATCCTGCCCAACGACAGCTTCTTCTTTGACATCGGCTCCGACGGCATGAGCCCCTCCACGATCAACTTCGAGAACTGGTACAACGTCGGCGCCTCGGGGCTGGTCAAGGGCGCCTACAAAGAAGCTGGCGGTCAGGTCAAGATGGACATGCGCCTCTTCCTGGTCGAGCGCGGCATCCAAGCCAAGCTCAACTGGACCCCCTCGGCCGTCAACCGCGCCGACCTGCGCAACGAAGTCCACGCCTTTGCCAACGCCATCATCGAGTTCTACACCGGCAACCGTGGCATCTTTGGCACCCGCATCACCTTCGCCACGCGAACGCGCGCCGGTGAAAAGCACATCTACGTCATGGACGTCGATGGCGCCGGGCTGCGCAAAATCACCGACAACAAGGGCATCAACGTCCTGCCCTCCTTTGGCGCCGGCGGCGGCATCTACTACACCAGCTACAAGCGCGGCAACCCCGACCTCTACCTCTGGAAGGGCGGCAAAGAGACCCTTGTGTCCTCCAAACCCGGCCAGAACTCCGGGGCCTCATACTGCCGAGGCAAGCTGGCGCTGACCCTCTCGCAGGGCGGCAGCAACGCCGACATCTACCTCATCCACCCCACCACCGGGAAGATCCAAAAGCGCCTGACCGATCACTGGGGCATCGACACCAGCCCCTCCTGGAGCCCCGACTGCAAGAAGATTGCCTTTGTCTCCGACCGCTCCGGCACCCCCCAGATCTACGTCATGAACGCCGATGGCTCCGACCAACGCCGCCTGACCTTCCAGGGCCGCTACAACACCACCCCCGACTGGTCCCCCAAAGGCAACGAGATCGCCTTCTGCGGCCGCGACGAGCGCAACCAGTTCGACATCTTCACCGTGGACCTCGAAGGCCAGATCACGCGCCTGACCCAGAACCAGGGCTCCAACGAAGAGCCCAGCTACTCCCCCGACGGCAATTACATTGTCTTCATCTCCAGCCGGGGCGGCGCCGGGTCGCGCATCTACATCATGACCGCCGATGGCCAATCCCAGAACATGATCACTCGCCAGGGCGGCGGTTTCAGCACCCCCAGCTGGGGCGGACGCTGACCGCACGGACCGGACACAGATAGGAGCCCACCACACCATGACCATCCTCGCCCAACGCCTGGCCACCGCGACCCTCATGGCACTGGTCTGCCTGATGACCCTGGTCGGATGCGCCAAGCCCCCCGAAAAGGCCCTGGCCGACGCCGAAAAGGCCCTGCGCGAGGCCGTCGTCGTCTCTGAGTGCGCCGAAGAAGAGTTCAAAGAAGCCGAGGAGATGCTGGCCGAGGCCAAGCGCCTGGTGGAAAAAGGCGAGTACGACAAAGCCGAGGCCAAAGCCAAGGCCGCCAAGAGTCTGGCCGACCGCGCCCGCAAGACCGGCGAAGACCGCTGGAAAGACTGCCAGGACGCTAAAAACAAGCCCGTCGTCGTCGAGAAAACCCCCGACGACATCGACTCGCTGCTTAAAAATGGCCGGCTCGCCGCCGTCTACTTCGACTACAACGAGTCCGTCCTGACCGAGCCCACCCAGAAGGTCCTGCAAAAGAACGCCGAGTGGATGCGCCGCAACCCCGGCGCTCAAATCACCATCGAGGGCCACTGCGACGAGCGCGGCACCACCGAGTTCAACATCTCCCTGGGCGAGCGCCGCGCGCAGACCGTGCGCAAATACCTGGTGCAGCTTGGCATCGACGGCTCAAGGCTCAAAACCGTCTCCTACGGCTCCGAGATGCCCGCCGTGGTCGGCAACAGCGACACCTCGCACGACAAAAACCGCCGCGCCGAGTTTGCCGTCACTCAGTGACCCTCGCCGACCTATGCACCGTCGGATCGCAGTGGTCGATGTAGTGGCTGCACCCCGTGCCGTCCTCGTCTTCTTCGCAAAGCAGGCGCGCTGACTTCTCCCACCACAACTCGCAAATCGGCCCTCGCTGGCCCTCGCACCGCTGCGGCAACTGGCCCAGCGCCGTGCTGCACCCCTCGTCCCCAGGCACCCGCTGGCACACCTCCAACGAGAACTCACACGGCAGCTCCCCTCGGTCTTCGCCAAGCAGGACCAGGCACGCCGTGTTGTTCTCCATGTGCTTGCACTCGATCTCCCACAAGAGCGGCGTCACCAACGTCACCACCAACGGCACGCCCAGCACCCACAACGGCACGCCCAGCAGCGCAGCCCAGGCCGAAGCCTGCGCCCGGATTCCCTGACGAAAACGCCACGCCCCCCACGCCCCAGCAATGACCACCAGCACGCCCACAAGCCACACCAGGCGCGGCAGGCTGCCACGGCCATCAAAGACGTAGGACAACTCTAGAAAGCCCAGACAGGGCAACGTCAGCAACAGACACAGGCCGCTGACGGCCAACATGACGCTGTTGGGGAGCTTTGGCCGCCTGCTGCCTTCATCGAGTCTGGTGCTCTGCTGACTCATTGGGTCCTCCTGGGTGGCGCTGGCCCTTTGCCAGATCCTGGTCTTCGTGCCATGATCATTCCACAGATTCATACCGACAACCACCAACCCGACATGGATCGTCCGAGGTTTGGAGGATTGTCGCGCAAAAGACCACGACGGCGCCCTTTAAGGCGCCGCGACGCACCAAGGATGGCGCGCGAGCATGAAAAAGACCCTCTCTGCACCCGACCAATGGCTCCCCAGCCGCTCCACGCGGCCCGCCGAAGAGCCCTTTGCCTTCAGTCAGACCCGCAAAAACCACATCAAGCGCCTCGAAGCCCTGCGCGAGAGCAAAGTGCTGGTCTACATCGAGCGCCAGCAAGCCCCGCAGGACGTCCTGCGCTATGTCTTTGAGCACCTGCGCTCCGCCCACCGTCAGACCCATCGCCGCCTTGATCTGGTCCTATTTGGCACGCGTCCTGGCCAACTCCAGGACCTTGAGCTGGCACTGCAATGGATGGCGTTGTGCCGCGAACATGCCCGCGAAGTCTCGGTCATCATCCCCAGCCAGGGCACAGGCCTGGCCACCTTGCTGGCCATCGGCGCCGACAGCGTCCTGATGCATCCGCTGGCCACCTTGGGCCAACTCTCGGCCGCCGAGGCCATGATGCCCTCTCGCCATTTCCAAAGCTGGCTGGAGACGCTGGGGAGCGTTGAATCCGCCGTGACCCAGGATGCCTGGCACCAGTTCATCGCCCAATGCGGCCCTCAAAACCTGGCCCAGGCCCACCGCACCCACGCCCAACTCAAATCGGGCCTCCTGGCCCTCATTCAAGGCCGCGTCAGGCCCCAGGACACCGACAACCAACCGCTGTGGGAGCTGCTCGACGACCCCACCGCGCCGCTGGCCCGCCCCATGGACCGCCGTCTGGCCCGTCACCGCCTGGCATTGCCCACCCAGGCCCTCGACGCCGACACCGAGACCGCCCTCTGGGATCTCTTTTGTGCCTACGAGCACCCCCTGAACCTGCTGCAAAACCCCACCCCCAAGGTCAAACGCCCCACCGCCTCTGTGGTCATCGAGTCCATGGAGGCGTGCCACGTCCACCGCGGCCAGTGGCAGGCGCTCAACAACACCCCGTTGATGTAGTCTCTTCCATCAACGAATCAACAAGACAACAATAACTCGCAACAGATAACGTTGACTTGCCAACGACCATAATGATTCAGCCATTCACCGAATCATCCGCTGTGTGTGGATGATTCTGTCACAAACCAAGAGCCAAGCATCTTATCCACGATGGAGGCCTCATGGTTGGTGAGGAGCCTAAAACCAAAGGCGTGCATGAACTATTGAGCAGAAAACCATAGCAAAATTCAAAATCAACCCATCGTCTTTCTTGATTTCAATGCTTGACACACAAAAAAAACCAGCAACCCAACACCATCAAAACTGACTTAGAAAGCGCCAACCTAAATAACCTTAAGAGATAAAACACAAATGCGATCATTTATTATTCTGACTGTAACCATCCTGTCATCATCCTGCACAAATAAAGACATTCAAACCAACATTGAAGACATGAATTTTGAATACATAGTGTCCCGCAGTGGAGTAGATGAATGTCCTGAAGATGGATGTGGAGATGACCTGGAACTTTCGATGTGCGCCTTTGCAAGCAATCTTGGCACTCTAGCAATACTGGAAAACATTGGAGACTTGGAATCTTACGAAGAAGAACAAAGATGTGGTTCTATTGTTGCAAGATCTTCAGTTAGGGTTCGAGTCCTAGAACATATTGCCGGTGAAAGACTTCCAAGTGAAACAACCCTAAACTCCATTACATTTGGAAGGCATTTCAACACACCGGAAGAGATTTCACTTATCCAGCTACATAAATTCGAAAACAGATATCAACTAATTAGCTCGATGCCCATCATCCGAGAAAGCTTTATTCGAGACGAAGGTTTTGAACAGCTTAGAAATGAGGAAGAACAAGTCCTACCCAATACAATTAGGGAACTCAGAGAGGAAGCAAGTCGTATAGCTTCAGCCCCTGAAGAATGTACTAATTTCCCACGCAGAACAGAACAATTCTGGAACGATGTATACCATGGTGTATGCACTGATTAGAACGGGTCGCTTGTAGATTGGCACCGCTGTAGGGTGTGGCACCGTAGGGCCTGAACTAAAACTTTGGTAGGATTTTCACCCCCCTATAGTGCCCCCTAGAGAAGTGAAGCCACCAATAAGCCAACGGGCGTGGTAGGATGAGAAGCCCGTTGTGCAGGAGGTTTCCAATGAGCGAGAAGTTGCCCGAAAACATCAAGCGCTGGACAGCAAAGAGGCGTTC
>CAKZKQ010000481.1 GCA_937123825.1 uncultured Pseudomonadota bacterium | reverse complement strand
TGACCCCAACGCCGTCGTCACCGCCATGGCCACCCAGGCACGCCACGCCTCCCGTCAACACGCCCGCGCCATCGCACGCCATCGCCCTCAGGCCCTGGCCGATGCTCGCCCCGCGCACATTTCACAGCCCCCAGACACTGAACGACAGCGCTGGTGCGCGCTCGTCTCACAGGCCACCGACACCATCGGCGCCCAAACCCTCGAAAAGGTCGTCCTGGCCCGCGACGTCAGCGTCGATGCCCCCAAAGGCGCACGCTTTGATGTCGGCGCCACCGTGCGCCAACTGCGCCACCGCCACGACAACGCCTTTGTCTTCTGCATCGGCGGACCCAACCGAGGCTACTTCGTCGGCGCCACCCCAGAAACCCTCATCCGCCTCCACGACGGCGACATCGTTGAGACGCAAGTCCTGGCCGGCACCACTCGCCGTGGCCAAAATCTGGCCGAAGACGACGCCCTGGGCCGCGCCCTGATGGAGAGCGCCAAAGACCGCCACGAACACGCCGTCACCGCCAACGCCATCCGGCAGGCCCTGGCGCCCCTGTGCCGCCAACTCGACCTGCCCAATGAGCCGCGTCTGGTCCGGCTGCGCCGCCTCATCCACCTGGAGACGCCCGTCGTCGGCCGCCTCCACCAGCGCCAGGACGTCCTGACGCTCGTCGAACGCATGCACCCCACGCCCGCCGTCGGCGGACTGCCCCGAGATCCTGCCCTCCAGTGGCTCGAAGCCCACGAAGGCATGGACCGGGGCTGGTACGCCGCACCGCTGGGCTGGGTCGGCGCCGAAGGCGACGGCGTCTTTGCCGTCGCCATCCGCTCCGCACTCATCCACAAACACCGCGCCCACACCTTTGCCGGCGCGGGCATTGTGGCCGCGTCTGACCCAGAGATGGAGTGGCGCGAGACCGGACTCAAGCTCCAGACCGCAGGCGGCGCGCTCGTGGTCGGGGAGGACCGATGACCACCGCCCACGACAACCTCCTGTGGGCCTCCACCCTCGTCGAAGCCCTCATCGATGGCGGCGTGCGCCATGTGGTCATCTCGCCCGGCTCCCGCAGCACGCCCCTGGTGCTGGCCTTCGCGCGCCGCAACAAAGTGACCCCGCACGTCATCCTCGACGAGCGCGCCGCCGGGTTCTTTGCTCTTGGGCTGGCCCGCACCGACGGCCAACCCGTGGCCCTGGTCTGCACCTCCGGCAGCGCAGGCGCCCACTATCTGCCCGCCGTCATCGAGGCCAACCTCACCCGTGTCCCGCTCCTGCTGCTGACCGCCGACCGGCCCCCCGAACTTCAGGGCTGCGGCGCACCCCAGACCATCGACCAGAACCAGCTCTTTGGCGCCCATGTGCGCCGAGCGCTCAATCTGGCCGCCCCGCGCTCGGACGCCAGCCCCCGGTGGCTGCGCACCCAGGCCGCCCGCGCCCTGATGGCCGCCACCGGCAGCCCGCCCGGACCCGTTCACATCAATTTTCCGTTCCGCAAACCCCTATGGGAGCCCGGCGCCGACGAGATCACCGCCGGGTTCGGCGCGGCCACCATCCTGCGCGGCCCGGCGACCCTGCCCGCGAATCACCTCCAGCACCTGGCCCAGCGCCTTGAAGACACCCCCAACGGTGTCTTTGTCTGCGGCCCCTGGTGGCCCCGAGGCGGCGGCGACGGTCACATGGCCACGGCCCTTGGCACACTGGCCGCAAAGCTCGGCTGGCCCATTGTGGCCGAGCCCACATCTCAGGTGCGCTTTGGGCACCACGACCGCAGCGCCGTCATTGCCAGCGCCGACGCCCTCCTGCGCGACACCCGCTTTGCCAAGGCGCACGCCCCCGACTGCATCGTCCAGGTCGGTCAGGCCCCCACGTCCAAATACATTGGCCAGTGGGTCGCCGAGCACGGCCAGGGCAAGACGGTCCTCATTGACCCCGACGGCGTTTGGAGAGACCCCACCCACAACGCCGACACCCTGGTCGTCGCTGACCCCGCGCTCCTCTTTGAGGCGCTCGCCGCAGAGGTCAAAGGCCAAGGCCAATCTCAGTGGCTCGCCCGATGGCGGCACGCCGATGAGGTGGCCCGAGGTGTCCTGGACGGCGCCGCCACGACCCTTTGGGAGGGTCCCATCGCGGCCGCCGTGGCCCATGCGCTGCCCGACGGCGCCGCGCTCCACGTCTCCAGCAGCATGCCCATCCGGGACCTGGACGGCTTTGCCCCCAGCCTGGGCAAGGCGCTGGCCGTCTTGTCGAGCCGAGGCGCCAACGGCATTGACGGCACCATCGCCACGGCGCTGGGAGAGGCCGCCGGTTGGAGTCGCCCCACGGCGCTGCTCATCGGCGATTTGGCCTTCCTGCACGACGCCGGGGGCCTGCTGACTTGCCAGGGGGATTTGACGATTGTGGTCGTCAACAACGACGGCGGCGGGATTTTTGGCTTTCTGCCCATCGCCAACCACCCCCAGGCCTACGAACCCTACTTCACCACGCGCCAGCACGCCTCCATTGAGGGCCTCTGTCAGGCCGCCGGGGTCGTTCACCAGCGCGTGAAGAGTCTCAAATCCATGACCGAGGCGCTGCAATCGTCGCTGAATCGCCCCGGCATCCATGTTGTGGAGGTCATTGTCGACGCCGCACAGAACATCGAGCGCCATCATCAGACCTGGCGCGCGGTCTCGGCGGCGTTGGAAGGTGGACACCATGAGTGATTCAAGCGTGATGAGCGCGCAAGACAAACCCTCGGGCGCCAAAGTCTGGGTAACCGCCTCCCGGCCCGCCACGCTGCTGGCCTGCGTGGTCCCCGTGATGGTGGGCTCGGCGATGGCCGCCGCCACAGGGGCTTTCCGCTGGGATGTGGTCCTGGTTGCGCTGGCCAGCGCCGGCATGATCCAGATCGGCACCAACCTCTACAACGATTACGCTGATTTTGAGCGCGGCGCCGACACCGACGCGCGCCTGGGCCCAGCCCGCGCCACCCAGAAGGGCTGGCTCAGCCCCCGTCAGGTCCTGGCCGGCGCGATCTTCTCCTTTGCGCTCTCCATGGTCCTGGGCGGCTACCTGATTTGGCTTGCCGGCTGGCCCATCGCTGTCATCGGCGTTTTGAGCGTCATCAGCGGCATCGCCTACACCGGAGGACCTTTCCCGCTGGCCTACCATGGTCTGGGCGACGTCTTTGTCTGGATCTTCTTTGGGTTGGTGGCCGTCTGCGGCACCTTCTTCATCCACACCGGAGAGGTCACCGCGCCGGTCATCTGGGCCTCCAACGTCGTCGGCGCGCTGGCCTCGGCCATCCTCGTCGTCAACAACCTGCGCGACCGCCACACCGACGTCAAAGCCAATAAGCGCACGCTCGCCGTTCGCTTCGGCGCCCGCGCCGCCCGCATTCAGTACACCCTGATGGTGCTCTTTGCCTACGCCGTGGTGATTGGCGTGTGGGCGGCCGGAATGGGCGGCCTGGGGTGGCTCTTGCCGCTGATCTCGCTGCCGCTGGCCGCCATGGAAATCCGCGCCATCTGGACCAAAGATGGTCGGGACCTCAACCCCCACCTCGGCGGCGCCGCGCGCCTTGAGATGGCCTTTGGGATCCTCTTGTCCGTGGGGGTGATGCTGTGACCACGCCTCGGCTCCTCATTCATCCCTACACGCTGCCGCTGGCGCGTCCCATCACCACCGCTGCGGGTCACTTCACGACCCGTCAGGGGGTCTGGGTCGAGGTGCGCGACCTTGAGCACGGCGAGTTTGGGTTGGGAGAGGCGGCCACCTGGCCTGGCTTTGGGTCGGGGCGGTTGGGGATGGAGAGCATCGCCGCGCGTTTTGAGGCGGCCGCAGCCGATTGGTCGGTCAAAGGCGGCGTGGAAGGGGTGAAAGAGGCGCTGGAAGGCTTCCAGGGCGGCGTGGAAGAGCGTTTTGCCCTGGAAACAGCGCTCCTGGATGCCGTGGCGCGTTTTGAGCAGCGTCCTTTGGGGGCGTTGTTTGGTGTTCAGACACCCAGAAGGTCGGTCGCGGTGCATGTGCTGGTCAAAGATGAAGACGATGCGGTCGAAGCCGTTGCCGACGGCGCGCGCCACTTGAAGGTCAAGGTTGGGGCGGCTTTGTTGGAGCTGGACGATGCGCGCCTTGGTCGGATTCGGGCGGCGGTGGGGTCTGCTGTGGCGCTGCGCCTCGACGCCAACGGCGCCTGGGACCTTGAGACTGCGCCGGTGGCTGTGGAGCGGCTGGCCCGTCATGGCATTGAGTTTATTGAGCAGCCCGTGGCCGCCGACGACATCGAAGCGCTGGCGCGGGTTCGTCGTCAGACGGGCGTGAAGATCGGTGCCGATGAAGCCGTCGTCAGTACCCAGGCGCTGGAGCAGATTTTGGAGCTTGAGGCCGCCGATGTGGTGGTCCTCAAGCCCATGTTTGTGGGCGGCGCGCTGGTGGCGTTGGAGATGGCTGCCAAGGCCCGGGCTTGCGGTGTGTCGGTCATGTTGACCCATGCGCTGGAGTCGGCGGTGGGGCGCTTGGCCGCGCTGCATCTGGCAAGCGCCATGCCCGAGCCGTTGTTGGCTTGCGGTCTGGCTGGTAGGCCCGCAGGAATGCCCGAAGGCGTGGCTTATCCCGCCGTGGTTGAAGGCCGTATGGTGGTGCCTGGTGCGTCCGGTCTGGGCGTGGGGCAGGAGGTGATGGCATGGTCATGAACAACGCCATTCCTTTGCCGCTGGTCAGCGCCATGTTGGCCAACCCCCAGGCCTCCGCGCTGCAAACCCGCGCCCGTTCCTGGTCCTACGGCCAGCTTGCGCAGGCCGCAGGCCGCGTGGCGCGGGTGCTGGAAGGCCGGGGCGTTCAGGCCGGTGAAGAGGTCGTCCTGGTGGGCAACGCTGACGCCCGCTTTGTGGTTGGTTTGCACGCGCTGGGGTGGCTTGGCGCTGCGGCGGCGCCACTCTCGGTCCGTTTGACCGCCGATGAGACCACAGCGGCGCTGGGAGTCCTTGGTGCCAAGCGCGCTTTGGTGACCGGGGCGGTGGAGCCGTCGGTGATGGCGGCTTTGGAGCGTCAGGTCGAGGTCATTCGTCTGGAAATCCCCGGCGATGGTCCGCAGGCCGACGAGCGCTTTTGGCCGCTGGATGAAACGCGCCTTGTGGTCATGACCTCGGGTACCACCGGGACGCCCAGCGTGGTCCGCCTGACCACGCTCCAGTTGATGACCAGCGCGTTTGGCTCGGCCATTCGTCTGGGGCACCTGCCGGGCGATGCCTGGCTTAACTGCCTGCCGCTCAACCATGTGGGCGGGCTCTCGATCCTCTTTCGCTGCGCCTTTTACGCCACCGAAGTGGTCTTGCACGAGCGTTTTGAGGCCGACAAAGTCGCCCGGGCGCTTGATGAAGGGCGAGTGTCGCTCGTTTCGTTGGTGCCGCAGATGCTCCAGCGCGTTTTGGACGCGCGTCAGAGTCAGGGGCCGCTGCATCAGCGCGTGCGCTGCGTCTTGTTGGGCGGCGCGGCGGCCCCTGAAGCCTTGCTTGAGCGCTGCGCGAGCCTGAGCGTGCCCGTGTCGGTGACCTGGGGTATGAGCGAGGCCGCCTCTCAGGTCTGCACTCGCGCCCCCGGTCAGTTTGGCGCCGCCGAAGGTTGCGGCGCGCCGCTGGCGTTTGCCCGCGTGGACGTGGTCGATGGCAGCCGCTTGAGGGTGCGCGGGCCCGTGGTGACCGATGGGCTGCTGCTGACCGGCGACGGCGGTCACATCGACGCGCATGGCCGAGTGCACGTGGCGGGCCGAGTCGACGATGTCATCATCTCTGGCGGCGAAAACATCTCGCCGGTCGAGGTTGAGGCCGTCCTCGAGCGCCACAGCGCTGTGGCCGAGGCCGCCGTGGTGGCCATTGAAGATGAAACGTGGGGTCAGCGGCCCGCGGCGGTGCTGGTCATGGCCCCGTCGGCGTCTGGCCGCCCCCTGGAGGCGGAGCTTGAGGCGTGGTGCAGGCAGCACCTGACGCCCTTTAAGGTCCCCAGCCGGTTTTGGTGGGCCCAGAGCCTGCCCAAGGGTCGCCTTGGGAAGCTGCTGCGGCGCCAGATCCGCGCACAAATCACAACGAGTTCTGAAGCAGAAGACAACTACTCAACGATATCATCATGGGGTGGACACCCTAAGGAGGATGCAGGATGAGGCAGGACCACACCCTGACCCCCATAGCCTCGTCTCAGGACGCCGTTCTGGGCCGCGTGGGCAACGTCGAGCAGCAGGAGCGCTCCGGCAACAAGCCGGCCGAAGACAACAAGGGCAACACCAACACGCCCTTGCGCCTGCGTGAACTGAAAACCCTGGCCACCGTGTCGGCCAACAAAGGCGTCGATCCACTGGCGGCGCGGCTCATGGAGCTGCGCATGTGGCTCGGCGACGACCTGACGACCCTCGAAGAGGCCATTGTCGGCCTTGAGGCCATCGTCGTCGATGAGCAGGCCCGGGGCCAAAAAGGCCGCAAGGCCGCCCAGCATCTGCTGCGTCAGCGCGGCAAGCGCCTGCGCCCGGTCTGCGTCATGCTGGCCGCCCGCGCCGGTGGACTGGAGTTGACCCCCGAGGTGCGCAACCTCGCTGTGGCCTGTGAGATGGTCCACGCGGCCACGCTCCTGCATGACGATGTCCTTGACGAAGGCACCGAACGTCGCGGCGCAGCGGCGGCCCGCATGGTCTACGGCAACTCGGCCAGCGTCCTGGGCGGCGACCACCTCCTGGTGGCGGCGCTGAAGATGGTCGCGGACCTGGGCAAACCGCAACTCTTGTCGCTGCTGCTCGACGTGATTGCCAAGATGGTCACCGCCGAGGTCATGCAGCTTGAGCGCCGCGACCGCTTTGACCCCGACCCCGACGCCTACCTGCAGATCATCGAAGGCAAGACGGCCGAACTCTTCCGCTTTGCCCTGATCGCTGGCGGCACGCTGGGCGGTCTGGACGCCGAAGTCACCCACGCGCTTGGCCAGATGGGCCTTGAGCTTGGCAGGGCCTTCCAGCTTGTCGATGACGTGCTGGACCTGACCGGCGACCCCGACGTGACCGGCAAAAACGCCTTTGTGGATCTGCGCGAAGGCAAGCTGACCTGGCCCTTCATCGTCGGCGCCGAGCGCGACGAAGTGCTGGCCGGGATGCTGCGCGACCTGATGTCGAGCCCTGCTGAAGAGCCCGAGCCGGGTCAGTTGGGCGACATCGTGCGCCGCTTGCAGCGCACCGGAGCCATTGAAGAGACGCGCCGCTTTGCGGTCGAGCGCGGCGACATGGCTCGCCGTCAACTGGCCCACCTGCCTGAGGGCAAGGCGCGCCAGACGCTTGAAATGGTGGTCGAGGCCGCGATTTTGCGGGTTCGCTGAGGCGACACAACACCCCCTGGGACTCAGGGGAGGAGGGGATCCATGATGTGGATTCAATTGGAGCCGGGCGCCGACGCGTCTGAGGTCCGCGCCCAGCTGCAGGCTCTCGGGCAATGGACAACCAAGCTGACTGGGACCGACGGCACCGTCGGTTTTCAGGTGGCCCCACACTCTCAACCGATACCCAAAGGCCGCATCCTGGCCATTGAAGGTGTCACAGACGTCGCTTCGGCCAACTCGCCGCACCCCCTGGTCGACCAACAGGCCAAGGGTCAAGTGGTGGTTTCGGGGCGCCATTTTGGCGGCGACCGTCCGATTTTGATGGCGGGCCCGTGCAGCGTCGAGTCAGAGGCGCAAATCCATCAGTCGGCGGCCATGGTGGCTGCGGCAGGGGCGTCCTTCTTGCGCGGCGGTGCCTTCAAGCCCCGCACGTCGCCCTACGCCTATCGCGGCGCGGGTCCCGAAGGGCTGGTCTGGATGCGTCAGGCCGCCGATGCCCACGGGCTGGGGGTCATCACCGAGGTGATGAGCGAGCGCGACGTCGAGCTGGTGGCCCGGTACGCGGACATCATGCAGATTGGCTCGCGCAACATGCAAAACTACGCGTTGCTCGACGCGGTGGGCCGCGCCGGGATGCCGGTGATGCTCAAGCGCGGGATGCACGGTTATGTGGAGGAGTGGTTGTTGGCCGGTGAGCACTTGATGCACGCCGGAGCCAAGGCCGTGATCTTCTGCGAGCGCGGGATTCGCAGCTTTGACAACGTGGCCCGCAACACGCTGGACCTGACCGCGGTGGCGCTCTTGAAGCACGTCCACGGGCAGGTGGTCATTGCGGACCCGTCCCACGCCGCAGGGCGCGTGGATCTGATTCCGGCGCTCAGCCGCGCGGCGCTGGCCGCGGGCGCCGATGGACTCATTCTGGAGGCGCACCCCAACCCCGCGCAGGCCCGCAGTGACGGTCCGCAGTCGTTGGTGGGGCACCAACTCCAGAGCATCGCCCGCGACATGGGCTTGCCGCCCGTGCACAGCGAAGCCCACGCGAGGCTCTGAGGCTGTGCGGCCGGTCAATCCTTTGGGGTTTGGGCGGCCAGCAGGGCGGTTGATGAGGGGCTCTTCAAAGAGGCGATCGAACGGACGCTCTTGAAGGGTCGCCAAGTGGTTTGATTCTGGCCTTCAGAGTGGGGGCCTGGATATAGACATTGAGGTAGGTAGAAGTCATGTCAGTTTCACCACAGCAGAGCTACGATCCTGAGGGGCGCGTCACCGGTGGCAGCGGCCAGATGTTTGACAAGATCGCGGGCCGCTACGACCTGCTCAACCGCTTGATGAGCCTGGGTCTGGACAAGGCCTGGCGCCGCAAGCTGGTGGCGGCGATGAATGTGGATGGGCGCGGCGAGGTGCTGGATGTGGCCACAGGGACAGCGGATGTGGCGCTGGACATTGTGACGATCCATCCCAAGGTCAAGGTCACCGGGCTGGATCCCAGCGTGGGGATGTTGGACGTGGGGCGCCACAAGGTGTCTGAGTTGGGGCTGGACCAGCGGATTGTGCTGGTGGAGGGCGACGCTCAGAACATGTCCGACTTTGAGGACGACCGTTTTGAGGCCTCTTGCATCAGCTTTGGGATCCGCAATGTGCCTGACCGGCTCAAGGGGCTCAAAGAGATGACCCGCGTGGTGCGCCCCGGCGGCCGCGTGGTGGTGCTGGAGTTGACCGAGCCCAACGAGGGGATTCTGGCGCCCTTTGCGCGCTTCCATGTGCACCACGTGGTGCCCCGTCTGGGAGCTCTGATCTCGGGCAACCGCGAGTACAGGTATTTGCAGGAGTCCATTGCGGCTTTCCCGACCCCACCGAAGTTTGCGGCGTTGATGGAGGAGGCCGGTTTGAAGGACGTCACCTTTGAGAAGATGACCTTTGGGGCAGCGCATCTTTACGTCGGCACGGTGTGAGTTTATGAGCGCTCAAAAGGCCGCTTTGGTGGCCCCCGGCCCGGTGCCGCTGCCCGAAGCGGTGCGCCTGGCCATGGCTGGTCAGCTCATCCACCACCGCACGCCCGCCTTTGAGGCGATCATGCGGGAGGTGGGGCAGGGGCTTGGCTGGTTGTATCAGACCCAGCAGGACGTGTTGGTGTTGACCGGATCTGGCTCCACGGGGATGGAGGCGGCGCTGGTGAACTTTGCCCGCTCGGACGCGCCGGTGGTGTGCGTAGGCGGCGGGAAGTTTGCGCTGCGCTGGGCCGAGGTTGCCCGTGCTTACGGCGTGGAGGTGGTGCTGCTGGAGGTTCCCTGGGGACAGGCGGCGAGCCCCGAGGCGCTGGGGGAGCTGCTTGAGGCGCACCCCAACACGGCGGCGGTCACGATCACGGCCAACGAGACCTCCACCGGGGTGCATCACCCCATCGAGGCGCTCTGTGCGGTGGTGCGAGAGCGCTCGGAGGCGCTCTTGTTGGTTGATGGCATCACGGCTGTGGGGGTGCAAGACCTGGGGATGGACGCGCTGGGGATTGATGCCCTGGTGACGGGTAGCCAGAAGGTCTATGCGGTGCCGCCTGGGTTGGCCTTTGTGGGGGTCTCTGAGCGGGCCTGGAGCCGTTTGGGGGATTTGCCGCGCTATGGCCTGGATCTGGCGCGAGAGCGCGCCCGTCAGTGCGATGGGCAGACGGCATTTAGCCCGGCGATTTCGTTGATTTTTGGGCTTCAGGCGGCCTTGAGGCTCCTGCGAGAGGAGGGGCTTGAGGCGCTTTGGGGCAGGCATGCCCGCTGTGCCCAGGCGACTCGCGCGGGTGTGGCCGCCCTGGGGCTGGAGTTGTTCAGCGCCGCGCCGTGCAATGCGGTGACGGCGGTGCGTGTCCCTGATGGGCTGGACGGGGTGGCGCTGGCCACCCGGTGTCTGGAGTTGGGGGCGGTGATTGCCGGTGGGCAGAGCCACCTCAAGGGCAAGATCTTGAGGATTGGGCATCTTGGCAGTCACCGACGCGCCGATGTGATCCACGCGCTGTCGACTTTGGAGCTTGCGCTTGAGTCGATGGGCCACCCCGTGGCCTTTGGAAAGGGTGTTGGTGCTGCGTTGGCGCGGTTTTCAGCGTCCTGAACGCCTTCTGACGACCAGCGCACCAAGCGCCAGCAGCGCCCACAGCGCCGTGTGACCCTCGGAGGGACCGCGATGTCCATTGGAGACGCTGCATCCGGCAGTGTCTTCGTCTTGGGTGTCTTCGGCGCCCATTCCGATGTCTTCGTTGTTTTGTTCCTCTTCAGCCTGGTTGTCCTCATCGTCGCCTTCCTCTTCTCCTCCTTCCTCCTCCTCTTCTTCCTGAGGTTGGGGCGGGGCGTTGGGATCGTATTCGGTAGGGGTAACCTCTGGGGTGACGCAGAGTTCCACGGTGGGACCTTCTGTGGCGTCTCGCAGGACTGTTTCGATGGTGAGGCAGACGTCGTTGTAGGCCAGCGCTTCGGCCTCCTCAACCTCAAGCGATTCTCCGTTCATACTTCCCAGGGCGAGGTAGGTACCGTCGTTGCTGATGGGAAAGGCTTGTTTGGTTCTGTAGTGGTCTCCGTAAATTTTGTAGGCGGCGACGGTGTCGTTGGGCGGTTCCAGTGCCAGCTTGCCGTTGTAAGCGACTCCAAAACGGCCCTGGGTGTATTGAAAGGGACGCGTGATCATCTCGACGACATCGACCTCGATGTCGTCTGGCAATGGACGCGGGGTTTGTGCGGGTGTGGTGGTCCAGGAGATGGACTGCGGGACATTACCGATGTGGGGTGTGTCGTGGGAGACGGTGAAGGTGTATTGGGTCTCTGGGAGCAGTGGCGTGTTGGGGGTGAAGCTGATGAGTTTGTCTCCGAGTGATTGGAGCTCACCTTCGATCAGAATGTTGTTTTCGTCAGACAAGGTGGCTGAGAACTCTGGATCGTCGATGATGTGTTCAAAACGGCAGCGACTGTCGTCGACGCGAAAGATGATGGGGTCGCCAGATGGGTGGTCGAGCTGGGTTTCGTGGGGGGCGAGAAAGGTCAAGTATAGGCCGCACCCTTCGGCATCTGCGTGGGCTTGTGGTGTGCTCAGCAAGAGGGTGGCCGCGGTCAGGCATCCGGCGATGATGTGATGTGTGTTCATGGTGTGTTTGGCTCCCGTGGGTTGGGTGATGAAACACACCTTTGATGAGTGGTGTTTGTTTTGTGACAGTTTTTTATTTTTTGTTGGTGTGGGACGTGGTTTTTAGGCCCTGTCTGGCCATAGGAGTGGCGTTGGATGGGCAACGTCGGGTCAAGCAGCGCTGTGGGTATGGTGTTTGGGGGTTTTGCTGGGAGTCATTTGAGTGGGGTGCTGCATTTCAGCGTCCTGAGCGCCTTCTGACGATCAGCGCACCAAGCGCCAGCAGCGCCCACAGCGCCGTGTGGCCCTCGGAGGGACCGCGATGTCCTTTGGAGACGCTGCATCCGACCTCGTCTGCTTCTGGTCCGTTGTCAAAGGAGGCGCCGGGGGGTCGGCCTTCCAACTCGATGATCCGAGGGGTGAAGCATTCTTGTTGCGGATTGCCCAGCGTGGCGTCGATCAGCAGCGGGGTAACGCTCAAGCACACTTCCTGATTGGCCAACGCGTCGAGTTCTTCAAATGCGACAGTGCCTGGTTTGAGCGTGAAGGTGAATCCGCGCTCGATGTCCTGAGCGAAGAGGGCTCGGACCTGCTCGCTGGTATCAAGGGTCAGTTGATAGGCGGCCACGTCATCGCTCAGATGTTCGAAGATGAACGAGGCACGAAACCGCATGATGTAGCTTTGTGATTCAGCGCTGATCTCTTTGCCACGCATGAAGGTGTCGGTGTATTCGATGTTGAAGCGGTGTTCGTCTTCAGAAAGAAGCGTGTCGGCGGCTTCTGTGGTGACAAAGTTCTCAACAACGCAGGTTGGCTCCAGAGCCTCTGGTTGTGTGTGGCATGCCGAAAACGTGTGCTCGACGCCCGGTTCTAAATGGGTCGGGCTGATGACGGCGGTGGCCTCTAGAAGCGACGCATCTTCCAGCCAAAGGGTCTCAAAATCTGCAGGGACACCGTCTTGGGTGCCAATGGCGATGGTCAACACAGCATCGTTGTTGACGGGGGGGCATTCTCCAACGCTGGTGCTGCGTAGGATGATGGTGCCATTGGTGGGCAGCGCGTTGGTTTGGGATGAGAACTCCACCGCGAACGTGCGTTGGCAACCGACCGGTTCTTCCTCTTCTTCCTCTTCTTCAAGCACAACTGGATCGGCCCAGGCGCTTGGTGCATACGCGCACAACGTGAACAAGACGACGAGGAGGCCAAAAAGAAGGGCGCGATTGTTTATGAGCTGTTTTCCAGGCGAGCTGTGTTTTGTGGTTGTGGAAGCTTTGTGATGGACCATTGTGGTCTTGAAAATGGGGGGCTGATGGGTGGTCATAGAGTGACGCAAAACACGTTGGTTGGCTGCGGTTGTGGGTGTCAGGAGGGTGTTGTGGGGTCGGTGGGGCACAGCGCGTCTCCGTGCAGGGTGGGTGTCCTTGTCTCCTTCTTGTTTGCGTGCCCGGTGTTGTATTGTGACACGTTGTTTTCCGAAGGTGCAACCGCCTTCCTTTGGGGGGGTGGTGGGGACGAGCCGATGGCGCGTGGTGAAAAAGGGCCTTGCGCCCTGTGAGCCCATGCTTAATCTTGCGCCAACCGAGCTTCCTGGATGTGATGCTACCAAGAGATTGCCCCAAACGCGCAACCTCCACCACGCCCTCCAGAGGCTTTAGCCGGCACCTTTATGTGCAACACAGTGGGACCACGCAGCGCGTGTCGAGCCACTGGCCGCCAGGTGCCCCATAAACCGCTTATTGTTACACACCAGATACCGCGCGTCCCTTTGATGCGCCCCACAGGTTTTCCACGGGATGGCTGCGTCCAAACACCCCCCGTGCGTCAACCGGAGGACCAAGTCATGACCAAGAAGGTTGCTCTGAACAAGATTGTCGCCGTTGAAAAGGCGGTTAAATCGTCGTCCTACAAACGTTTCACCAAGGTCCACCAGAAGCTGCAAAAGACCGCACTGCTCTCGGGCATCTCGCGGATCTATCGTCCCCGCGACGACGACGGCGATTTGCTGCCCGCCGAGCAGACCCGCGTTCAGGTCCGCGCCCAGGACGCCATGCGCGAGGTCACCGAAGAGCTGACCCGTCTCTTTGACGTCGTCGCCACCAAGGACTGGGCCAACATGCAGGCGCGCGCCAACGTCGAGGTCGAAGGGCAGGTCTTGCTTGAGAACGTCCCCGTGACCTATCTGCTCTTCCTTGAAAAGCAGCTCAACGACCTGAAGACCTTTGTCGATAAGCTGCCCGTGCTCGACGCCTCCGAGGTCTGGCAGTGGGACGAGAACCAGGCCTGTTACGCCACCGCGCCCCAGGAAACCCACCGGACCAAGAAGGTGCCTCGCGTGCTGGTCAAGTACGAGGCCACCGAAGAGCACCCCGCCCAGACCGAGGTCTGGCACGAGGACGTCGTGGTCGGTTACTGGCGCACCATCCGTTTCTCGGGCGCGCTGCCCGCCCAGCGCGTCAAGCGCCTGCTCGACCGCATCGACACGCTCTCGACCGCCGTCAAATACGCCCGCGAAGAGGCCAACAGCCTCAAAGTTGAGGACGTGAAGGTCGGCGCCAAGGTCCTCAACTGGATTTTTGCCAGCCCGCAGGGGTGACAAACCCCCGCACCGGCATCATATAATCTCTCGATATGGAGCATGGGCCCACGGCAAAAATCGCAGGTGGGCCCCAAACTCAGACTGAAGATAAAACTCAGACAGGCATGTCGTCCAAGTGCGGTGTTCGAGTCCCGCCCGGGTCACTTGGTTCCAAAAGAACCACCCCGCGCCCCTCAAAAAGGCGCAACCCCACGATCCGGTAGCCCAACATGGAAGAGGCAGCGTCGTGCACATTGAATCTGAAACTTTTGCTCCAAATTGAGTATTTGTCGTCAACCCCGGCTCAACCGTTCGAGGAAACCCCATCTCTGAGATACCAGTTCGATTCTGGTTTGCCGCTCTTTGAGGCTCTTGTGCTCAATCAAAGAGCCCCCACAACCATCGATTCCATGGATTCAATGGTTGTACCACGCGGCGATGGTCCAACAGGCACGACGCAGAGACTTCAATCTAAACTTCGGACTTAAACGTCATCGGGGTGCGCAAATGGCGACACCACTCTCAGGGAAGCTAAGGGTATAGCTTCCCTGGGCTTTTTTCTTGGGGAAAAAAGCCCAGGGGCTCGCTCGCGGTGCGAGCGAGCTGGTTCGCTTGCTGGCGCTGCGCTTTCGGTTCGCTCACTGCGTTCGCTTGTGGTTCGGTCGCTCGCTTTGCTCGCTCCCTTGTGGTTCGTTCGCTTCGCTCACTTATGGCATTTGTGATGGGTTGGGTTCTTGGCTTCGCCGGTACGAGTTGGGCATTTCGTCGAAATTGGTTCGTTTTTTGGGGGTCGGATGGGGGATGGTGGAGGTTTGGGGG
>CAKZKQ010000480.1 GCA_937123825.1 uncultured Pseudomonadota bacterium | reverse complement strand
CCGCCTCGATCAAGTCCGCCGAGGCCGAAAAACAAGCCGCCATCCTGCGCGCCGAGGCCCAGAAGCAGGCCTCCATCCTGGCCGCCGAAGCCCACAAGCACTCCCGCGTCTTGTCCGCCGAAGCCGAGGCAGAGGCCATCCTGCGTGTGCGTCAGGCCGAAGCCCAGGGCTTCCAGATGCTCCAGGCCGTCTTCCAGAACAACACCGCCAGCGGCGAAGTCCTGCGCGTGCTTGAACTGCAAAAGGGCGCCGAACTCGGTGCTCGACTCGCCGACGGTCAGGCCACCAAGGTCTTCCTGCCCGCCGACGTCAACGACCTCTTTGGGATGGTCAAGAAGAAGTTGAGCTGAGGCGGCGGCCGTCCCCGATTCAAGTGGGTTGACGCCCCGGCACCCAATCGCCACACTTTATGTGTCCAGCGCGGCCGACAACGCCCAGGCCTCGGCCCCGCACTGCCGGAGCGACCGCCAGACATGAACACCATCGCCCCTGGTTACCTCATCGCCGCCCCCAACATGGTGGACCCCAACTTTGCCAAAGCGGTCGTCCTGATGGCCGAACACACCGTCGAAGGCGCCATCGGCTTCATCGTCAACAAACCCACGCCCGTTGATCTGGGCCTGCTGCTGCGCAGCGTCGATGAAGACCTGGCCGAACTTGCCGAAACCAACGGCATGGCCCATCTGCCCGTCATGCTCGGCGGCCCCGTCCAAAAACACATCGCCTGGGTCCTCTACAAACGCCTCCCCGGCGCCGAACCCGACGAAGGCGCCATCGCCATCGGCGAAGAGCTCACCGTCGGCGCCTCCATCGAGACCCTGCGCAGCTTCATCTCCGGCCAACGCACCGGCCCCTTCCGCGTCCTGCTGGGCTACTCCGGCTGGGGCCAAAAACAACTCGAAGGCGAACTCTTTGGAGGCTCCTGGCTCCCCCTCGATCTGGTCGAAGGCCTCACCTTCAACTCCGAACAAGACGAAATCTGGAACGACGCCGTCCGCCACCTCGGCCTCACCCCCGGCGCCTTCACCATGGGCCCCTCTGGCGGGCAAGCCTGAGCTCTCTCGCGGAGCGAGAGAGCGGTTCGCGACGCCGGCGCTGCGCTTGGCTTGCTTTTGGTGCGCCTGCTTGCGCAGGCTTTTGGTTCGGTCGCCGGCGCTTCGCTTGGCTCCCTTGTGGTTCGGTCGCTCGCTGCGCTCGCTTCCTTATGGGGTTTGTGATGGGTTGGGGTCTTGGCTTCGCCGGTTGGAGTGGGGCATTTCGTCGAAATTGCTTCGTTTTTTGGAGGTCGGATGGGGGACGGTGGAGGTTTGGGGGCTTTCCAAGGGGGTTTGTGGGTGGTTGGCGGTGGTTTGGGGGCTTTCCAAGGGGGTGGGCGGCTTTGCTGATGGAACCTTTTGAGCCTTTCGAGGGGACGATGGCTGGTTTTGGGGCGAAGGTAGGCGGCGGTAGCCCGCCTGCCTGAGTGGCCCTACGAATTTGGAGGCCAACATCGACAGTGGCTTTGTGAGGGCGAAGGTGGGCGGCGATAGCCCGCTGACCTGAGTGGCCCTGGAGTTTGAAGACCAGCGTCGTTGTCACCCACAAAAGCCGGCAGAAAGGCGAGCTTCGCCGCCTATCCTGCCTCCTGTTCAGACCGAGTGTCTGTGCATGGGAGGAGGCGCCAGGAGCATAAGATTTGCCTGTCGTACGGCCTTTTGGAAAGCCCCAAAGCCGTCCATCCCCATTGCGCCCTCCAAACCCTCACGGTCCGCTTCCTTCAAAGAGCCGCACACCCGCAAGTCTCAACCACAAAAGCTGCACACCCCTTTGGAAAGCCCTTCAAGTATCCATCATCGACCACAAAACCCCTTGGAAAGCCATTCAAGCCTCCACCAGCGTCCATCTGACCTCCAAAAGTGAAAGCACTTTCGACGAGATGACGAGGCCGACCGGCGAAGCGAAGCACGATCCACCCATCGCAAATGCCATAAGTGAGCGCAGCGAACGAACCAAAAGGGAACGAAGTGACCGAACCGCAAGCGCAGCGCCAGCAAGCGAACCAAAAGGGCAGCCAAGCGAAGCGCGGCAACCGAACTGTGAACTCGCCCCAGCGAGTTCACGGAGCGTAGGCGAGGAACTCGAGGTTTTCGTTGTCTTGTTTGATCCATTGGAGGGCCCATTCGTTGCGGAGCAGGAGGACGGGCCGGTCGTATTGGTCGTAGACGCAGGTGGTGGATTCACGGCGAGTGAAGGCGGCGGGGTCGAAGTCCTCGCCTTGGATCCAGCGTGCGCAGGAGAAGGGCATGGTGTGGAGTTCGACGTCGACTTTGTATTCGGCGGCGAGTCGGTATTTGAGGACGTCGAACTGGAGGACGCCGACGGCGCCGATGATGGGTTCGACCATGCCGGCGAAGTAGGGTCGGAAGACCTGGATGGCGCCCTCTTGTGAGAGGTGCAGGAGGCCTTTGTCGAGTTGTTTTCGTCGGAGGACTTTTTTGACCTGGACTTTGGCAAAGTGTTCTGGGCTGAAGGTGCGCAGTTCTTTGTAGGTGAGGTCGTTGGGTCCGTTGTTGACGAGGCAGTCGCCGATGCGGAAGAGGCCGGTGTCGTAGAGGCGGACGATGTCTCCGGCGTAGGCTTCGGTGATGTGTTTGCGTTCCTGGGCCATGAACTGGTGTGCGTCGGCGAGGTTGATTTGCCGTCCCAGGCGGCTGTGGTGGACGGACATGCCGCGCTCGAACTTGCCGGAGCAGATGCGCATGAAGGCGATGCGGTCGCGGTGCGCGGGGTTCATGTTGGCCTGGATTTTAAAGACAAAGCCGCTGAAGGTTTCGGAGTCGGGCTCGATCTCGCCGTGGTTGCTGACGCGCCCAGCGGGGTTGGGGGCCATGTCGACGAAGTGGTCGAGGAAGAGTTGGACGCCGAAGTTGGTCAGGGCGCTGCCAAAGAAGACGGGGGTGAGCTCGCCGGCGCGGATGCGTTCGAGGTCGAACTCGTCTCCGGCGACGTCGAGCAGTTCGATGCCCTCCATGAGTTCTTCGTGGGCGCGTGCGCCGAGCATTTTGGCAAGTTCGGGGTCGTCGACGGAGAGCTTGTGGGCTTCGATGGCGGCTTCGCCGTGTGAGTCGTCGGCGCCAAAGAGGGCCATGGTTTGTGTCAGGCGGTCGTAGACGCCGCGGAAGTCCTTGCCCATGCCGACGGGCCAGTTGATGGGGCAGGAGCGGATGCCGAGGACCTCTTCGAGTTCGGCCAGCAGGTCGAGGGGATCCTGGCCGTGGCGGTCCATCTTATTGATGAAGGTGAAGATGGGGATGCCGCGCAGTCGGCAGACTTCAAAGAGCTTGCGGGTCTGGGGTTCGACGCCTTTGGCGCAGTCGATGAGCATGACGGCGCTGTCGGCGGCGGCCAGGGTGCGGTAGGTGTCTTCGCTGAAGTCTTTGTGGCCGGGGGTGTCGAGGAGGTTGATCTCCATGTCGCGGTAGTTGAACTGGAGGACACTGGAGGTGACCGAGATGCCGCGTTTTTTCTCAAGCTCCATCCAGTCACTGGTGGCGTGGCGAGCGGCGCGGCGGGCCTTGACGCTGCCGGCCTGGTGGATGGCGCCGCCGTAGAGCAGGAGCTTTTCGGTCAGCGTGGTTTTACCGGCGTCGGGGTGGGAGATGATGGCAAAGGCGCGTCGGCGCGCGACTTCCTTGCTCAGTGGCTGGCTCATGACGGTCGCTCGTGTGTTGGTGGGTCCGGGTGGGTGTGCGGTTTTGGGCCGCAAGATCAGTCATCAGGGGGGTTGTATAGGCCGCGCAGGCAGTGCTGCAAGGGGCAGCGGGGTGAAATTGTGGTTTTGAGGGGGTGTGGCGGTGGGATTTGGTGGGTGAGGCGCGGGTTTGGTGATGATGTCGCGGTGGGTTGGGTTCGGCTGGACAGGGTGTCTGGGCGGTGGTATGTTTCAAAGGCTTCAGGTATGTTCGAAGACCTGTGAATCAATTGACCGTGGGTGACGGTCGGTGTTGACAGGAGGGCCAGGGTCCACGAATGAGCGATCACAACCGCAAGACACTGCGCAGTTTTTATTGCCGAGATTACCTGTGGGACCTCTTTGAGGTGATGACCCGGGATCTGGGCTGCTCCATGGATTACCTGGTGAACGAGGCGATGCGCCATTATGCGCGCAGTCGCAACTACTCGTTCTCCCAAGGTGCCGGTGGTCAGATGGGGGGCGCGCCTGCGGGTGGTGGTCCTCAGATGGGTTACGGTCAGCCGCAGCCGCCGATGTACGGCCAGCAGCAGCCTCCAGCGGCCCCAGCGGGCCCGCCTGCCGCGCCGGGTGGCCGTCCTCCTCAGGCGCCCGGCATGGGAGGCTACGGTGGTCGTGGGATGGATCATCCCACGTTCCAGCGCATGCCTGCCGTGCAGGGCAACCGCCCGCCAGCGCCGCCGTCCAATCCCTACGCTCAGCCCAGCCCGCCCCACATGGGTCGCGCACCTCAGCAAGGGGGTTATCCGCAGCCGCCCGGCAACCGCGCCGCGCCTCCGCCGCCTCCGGCCCGTCCTCCGGGGATGGGGGGTTATGGGGGCAACCCTGCGCCGCCACCGCCTCCGGCCCGTCCGCCAGCGGCCCCGGGTCCTCAGGTCCGTCAGCGTCTGTCGTTGATCTTCAACAATCAGCGCCACATCGTCGACAAAGACAAGTTCATCATCGGCCGTGGCTCGACCATGACCGATCTGACCATTCGAGATGGCAACATCTCGCGCAAGCACGCCGCGGTCATCTACCGAAACGGCGACTACTACATCAAAGACCTCGATTCCACCAACGGGATCGACTACAAGGGCGAGCGGATCGACTCCAAGAAAGTCGAAGAAGGGGACATCTTCCACATTTGTGACTACGAGCTGCGCTTTACCTACCAGTAAACGCCGTCACGGGTTTTCCCTGACCATCCCACACGCCACTTTGTTATGACCTACGCCCTATGGCGCCCCAGGCCTGACATCGTTCAAATTACCCTGCCCAACCCGGGCCTCCCTCTGCCCTGGGCGCTGCCGTGCAACGTCTATGTGGTTTTGGGTCAGGCGCCTTGTCTTGTGAATACGGGTCATCCTGCCCAGCGCGAGGCGTTGGTGTCGGCGTTGGGGCAGTTGGGGATTGCGCCGGGGAATGTGGAGCGCGTGGTGGCCACGGATTGGTCGCCGGAGGCGCTGGGCAACGCGGCGCTTTTTGAGGACGCCGACCTTTTTGTGCGCTCGGACGACATGCGCCAGCCCTCGTTTTATGGCCCGGTTGTGGATGGTTGGCGCGAGCGCTGGCAGGTCCTGGTGGGTCAGTTGTTGGAGAACGATGAGTATCGCCAGGCGATGAACCTGGAGGCGCACGAGGCGGCCTTGGAGGCGTACTTTGGGGGGCTGCCCGAGCGCCTGAACGTGGTGCCGCTGGTGGATGGTCATCGACTGCGGCTGGGGCGTCTGGATCTGGTGGTGGTGGACGCACCGGGGCCTGCGGACGGTCATATGGTGCTCTTTGAGGACAAGGCTCCTGAAGAGCAGGGGATCCTCTTTGGCGGGCGCGTGGTGGTGGAGCACGCCTTTGGGGATCAGGTCCTGGTGGACGTCAAGGCGATGATCGAGACCGTCGAGCGCGTCTTTGACCTGAAGCCGGGTTTGCTCTTGCCGACGCTGGGCCGTGTGGACGAGAGCGGGACGTTGGCGGTGCGGCGCGTGCATCGCAACATGACCAGCTTTTTGAGCAACCTGCCTTACGTGCTCCAGGGCCCGATGACGCTGCCGCAGATTTTGTTCCGCGACATGGGTTATATCCCCTCCGATCTGACCCGGTATCTGGGCAGCTTGCGGCGCTTGCAGGTGGGCTTTGATGAGTTGGTGCGCACGGCTGTGCTGCTGACCGAAGGTCGCGGCGTCTGGACGCGCTACGGGACTTCGGCGCCCGATCCCAGGGTCTCCAGAGGCTGAGCCTCCTTCCCTTAAAATCTTGATTGTGGTGAGAGATAAGAGGCACTGTGGCGATGTTCTATGGGACATCGTGTTGGGGTGCGTTCTTGTGTCTGGCTGGGGGTGCGCTGCGTGCGTGGGTCTTGCTGGCGATCTTTGAGTTGGGTGTGGTTTGGGAGGTGAGGCGATGGAGACTCAAGAGAAGCTGGGTTTGCTGCGGGCGTTGTGTTACGGGGCGCCGGGGCGCGTGGCTTGGGTGAAGGTGATGGCGTTGGTGCAGGGCGACGCTGTGGCTGGGGATTACGCCAGAGAGCACATTGTTCGGTGGCCGGAGCCCTGGAATACGCTTGAGTTGGATGAATCACACGTTGTGCGCTTGCTTCAGGTGGGTCGCAAGCCTCGCAAGGTGTGGTTGGAGGCGGTGGGGTTGGCGCGTCGGATTGGACCGGAGGCGTTGGAGCGGATTCGGCCGTTGTTGCCCGCCAAGGCGCTGAAGTTTGTGGATGATGGGGCGCCTTCGGTGGCGGGGGCCAGGCATGAGGGTTTGTCGCTCTCGGGTGCGGATTTGTCGGGGGTGAGCTTTCACCGCTCGCACATGAAGCGCTGTGATTTGCGCGGGGCGCTGCTTCGGGAGGCGGTGTTGGAGTGGTCGCGTTTTGAGGGCGGTGCGATCTTTGCCGAGGCTGATTTGAGTGGGGCGCGGTTGAAGCGGATGACGGCGGCGGACGCCGATTTTGGTGGGGCGGTGCTGGTGGGGACCAGCGGGGGCGGCGCTCAGTTGATGCGTGGGCGTTGGGATGGGGCAGACATGCGCCGGGCTGAGTTTATGGGGGCGTCTTTTAAGGGGGGGTCGTGGGTGGAGGTCAACGCCGACGGGGCCAACTTTGCGCAGGCGAGTTTCGATGGGGTCAAGGCGCCGCAGTCGAGCTGGCGAGGGGCTCGGTTGATGAAGACAGTGTTGAAGCAGGCGGTGTTGGTGGGTGCGGATTTGAGCGGCGCGGACTTGAGCTACGCCGTTTTGGATGGGGCGGATTTGAGCGAGGCGGTTTTGGACGGGGCGGTGCTGACTGGGGCGCGGTTTGATGCCCAAACGCGTTGGCCGGTGGGTTTTGAGCCGCTGGAGACCGGAGCGCTGGGGCCGGGCTCCAAGATGTCCAGCAAGCGCCTGCGCAAGGCCGATTACCGCGGCGCCGATTTGACTGGGGCTGACTTTGAGGGGGCAAAGCTCAACAAGCAGCGTTTTGGCCAGGCGGTTTTGGCGAGGGCAAATTTTGTGGGGGCGTCCTTGTTGGATGCGTCGCTGGAGGGGGCTGATTTAAGCGGTGCCCGTTTGGAGAAGGCGCGTTTGATGAGGGTGGACGCGTCCGCGGCGGTCTTTGATGGGGCAGGGCTTGAGGGCGCGGATTTGAGCGGCGCGGATTTGCGTGGGGCGTCGTTTAAGGGGACGCGGTTGGTGGGGGCGCGGCTGCGGTGCGTGGTTCTGGACGGTGCGGACCTGGGTGAGGCGCAGTTGGATGGGGCTGAGTTGATGTACGCGCGCTTTGATGGGGCGACGCGCTGGCCGGAGGGTTTTGTGCTCTCCGGGCGTGGATTGATTGGTCCTGGGGTGGTGTTGCCGGAGTCTTTTGAGGGGGTGAAGACCGATTTGCGCGGTGCGCAGTTGTCGGGTGCGGATTTGAGCGGTCGGGATCTGTCGGGGCGCCGTTTGGAGCGGATCAACTTTGAGGGGGCCAACCTTCAAGGGGCCAACTTGAGCGGCGCCCGTTTGGACAACGCCAATTTTAAGGGGGCGTGTCTGGATGGTGCGAACTTGTCTGGGGCGAGCTTGTATTATGGTGTGTTTGCGGGGGCGTCTTTGGTGGGGGCTTGTGTGTCGAAGGTGGGTGCGCGGGCGTTGGACTTTGAGGGGTGTGATTTTGGCGACGCGGATTTGACCGAGGCGAACCTGCGCAGCATCAAAGCCAGGGGGGCGCGCTTTGTGGGGGCGGTGCTGGACGGCGCGGTGGCGTCGTTTGCCCAGATGCAGGGCTGTGATTTTGCGGGGGCCAGTTGTCGGGGGACCGACTTGCACTGGGCCCATTTGCAGGGGGCGTCGCTTGTGGGCGTTGAACTCTCAGAGACAAACCTGGAGAGCGTGCGGTACAACGGCGACACTGTCTGGCCGGAGGGTTTTGATCTTGGGTCGCAGCGATTGTGGTTCGATGGGTAGCGCGGCGGCGTTCAGGTCAGATCGGCCATGGCGGCCGGTGGGGTGGGTGGGATGACCAGCTCGGGCTGGATGATGGTGCCGTCGGGGAGGGTGGCGAAGATGGCCAGGTAGGCTTGTTGTCCGGGGGGGTGGTGGCGGTCGGAAAAGCCCTGGACCTGCCCCGGCAGGGTGTAGCGGCGCATGGGGTGGCCGGGTTGGAGGACGCCGTCCCACATGGCGTCGGCCATCTGGGGCGTGGGTGGGATTTGGGTGCCGATGTAGATGGCGTAGTTGGCCACGGGGCCCGGCGGTTGGATTTGAAAGATGGCCGGGGCGGTGTAGGTCACAAAGAAGACCTGCCGCAGGGATTGGGCTGGTTGCGGCGCGGGTCGCGTTGCGGGCCTGGGTGCGGGTCTTTGGGCCGGCGGGGCCTGGGGTTGCGGCCTGGGGTTGGGTCGCGATGGGCGCGATGGGGCCAGAAAGGGGTCATCGTCGGAGACGGTGGGGACCATGGGCTCAAAGCTGGGCTGCTGTGTCGAGGCTCTGGGCACGGGCTGTGTGGGGGGCTCGGGGGCCTGGATGGGCGCAGTGGCGTTGCGGCGGCCAGGCTCAAGCAGGATGTGCTGTCTGGCGCTGGCAA
>CAKZKQ010000479.1 GCA_937123825.1 uncultured Pseudomonadota bacterium | reverse complement strand
GAACCCGCTCGTTGTAAACCCTAAAGTGCGGCGAGGTATATGCGCCAAAACGCTTGTTCGCCGCACTTAGCAGCGCCTCAAGTGCAGCGACGCAGCTGCCCTTGCCATTGGTGCCCGCTATAGTAATAACCCTAGCCGATGGCGATAACACACCAAGACGTTCGGCCACGGTACGAACACGCTCTAACCCCATATCGATTTCGGTGGGGTGGTGGGATTCTTGCCAAGCTAACCACTCGGCAAGATTCTTTTTATCGGCCATTTAAGCGGCGGGCTGATCGTTGTGGGTGAGCTTTGCCAGCAAGCGAGCGACCGTGTCGCGCATTTCGGCACGGTGGATAATCATATCAATAGCGCCGTGATCCAACAAAAATTCGGCACGCTGGAAGCCTTTAGGCAACTTTTGGCGAATGGTTTGTTCGGCCTTTGCGGTGATTTGCATGCCGCCGCGAACCCGGCCGCCGATGACGCCACCCACAACCGCCAGATGGCCGAAGCCCGCGTCGACAGCGCCAACCAGATTGCCCGGCGCTACTTTCACTTTGTTGGCCGCGCCAAAGAACAAGCACGCGCCGTCAACGAACAAGCTCTGGAGTTTGAAGGCTGGGAGGTGATGGAGAACAAGCGCCCCCACTGGGAGGCCCAACAAGAGCTTGAGCGGCTGCGCAGCGAGGCCGTCGGGATGCTGGGCGAGGCCGAGGCCGCCTACCTGCAAGCGCTGGCCTATGAGCCCGACAACAAGACCGCTCGACAAGGGTTGGCCCGGCTTTACTGGACCCGTCTTGAGGAAGCCGAAGAGCGCGGGGACAGCTTTGAGGCGCTCTATTACAAAAACCTGGTGGCCCGCAACAACACCGGCGCTTTTGATGAACAACTGCGCGGTGATGGCCAACTGAAGATCACCACCGAGCCTCCCGGTTTGGAGGTCGAACTGGAGCGCCTCCAGGTCCAGGACCGCATCATCTCACCCGCCGCCGCCTGGTCCGTGGGGCGCACCCCAGTGGAGCTGCCCAAGTTGACCATGGGACGCTACCGCGCCCGCATCAACACCGGACAAAACACCCCGCTGCTGACCAGCTTCGCCGTGGAACGCAGCGCCGGCATCGACCTCCACATCCGTGTCCCCCAAAATGTCCCCGATGACTTCATCTTTGTCTCGCCCGGCCCCGCGCTCATCGGCGACGACAACCCTGGATCCTCGACTTTGGCGCGGCAACACATCGACATCGGCGGGTTTTTGCTGGCGCGCTACCCCGTGACCATGGCCGAGTACCTGGAGTTCATCAACGCGCTGGAACGCACCGATCCCGCCGCCGCCATCGGGCACATGCCCCGAACCCGCGGCGCGGGCATCCTCTGTCAAAAGAGCACCAACGGCCACTATGAGCCCATCGACGGCCTCATAGTCGGCCCCGCTCGCCAGCGATACCCGCACAAACAAGGCCACGAGTGGTTTCTGCCCGTCTTTGGCATCTCCTGGTACGACGCACAGGCCTACATTGCCTGGCGCTCACAGCGCGACAACCGCATCTACCGCCTGCCCGACGAGATTGAGTGGGAAAAGGCCGCGCGCGGCGGCGATGGACGGCGCTACCCCTGGGGCGACGTCTTTGAGGCCAGCTTCTGCAAGTCCTCGCGCTCCAGACCCGAGCCCGCGCAGCCCGAGCCCGTCGGCACCTTCCCCCAGGACTGCTCGCCGTTTGGCGTGCGAGACATGGCCGGGGGCATCGGCGAGTGGACGCGCAGCCTCTTTACCTCCAGCGGCAGCACTTATGATGAGCGCGCGCAGCATGACCCTGAAATGACCTCGTTTGAGCGCGTCTGCCGGGGCGGCTCCTGGAACACGCCCGACGTCTTCTGCGCCGCCACGTTCCGCACCCCCATGCTGCCCAGCTCCCGCGAGCCCTCTGTGGGCTTCCGCCTGGCCATGGATGTCCCCCAGCCTTGAGCGCAAAACGCTGTCTTCTTTTGTTTGGAGTTGAGTGGAACTACTTCAGGGCGCTAAGCGCCTTATCCACCACGTTCAGGCTGGCTTTGAGCGCCTCGTACTCCTGGGTGTAGCCCGCCAACTCGGCCACCGCCGTCAGCGTCCCGTCGATGTCACCGTTGACCGCCGCAGCCAGCCCCTCCAGCACCACCCGCGCCGTGGAGTCCTCGGGGGTCAACTCGGCCACACCCTCGAGCGCGTCGCCCAGGTCCGCCGTGGCCACCCCCTTGGCGATCTTGACCACAGAGCCCACCCAACCAAAGCGCTCCGTGACCTCACTGAGCACCGTCTCAGGCGTCGGCAGCGCCACGCGCACGCCAAAGTCTTCGATGGTGGGCCGCTGGTGGGTCTGGCGCCACTTCTGAGCGCTGGCCCTTGAGCGCTTGATCCAGAAAGTGAACTCGTCCAACGACGCCTGAGCACGATAGCCCGCCGCCATGGCCGTCATCCCCGTGATGGTGGCCCGCTCGGCGGCCACGCGGTTCTGGTCGTGGGCGATGAGCTGCAGCGCGGTGTCCACATCCGCGATCGTCTCTTTGGGGTCGCGGTTGCCGTCGAACCAGTCGGCCTGCTCGCCGTTCTCGGCCTTTTCGCGCAGCACCAGGAGCTTGAAGGCGTGTTGGCGCAGCACCACGTTCTCGGCGTTGAGCCCCGTGGCCGCCTGCACCATGCCGTAGAGCGCAAAGTGACCGCTCTGCACCATGGCCTTGTCCAACCCCGTGCCCGACGCCACCTGGCTCACCGCCGCCTCATAGACCGCTGGATCCGTCCCTGGCGTGCCCGGCAGGGTCACTCGCTGGCCGTCGGGCATCGTGAAGACAGCGTCAATGACGTAATACTCGTACTGGACCCCCTGCTCGTTGAGGACCGGCTTGACCTCCAGGGACATCTGGTGCTTGCCGTCGTGCAGCGCCTGCAAAAAGGGCACCGCGTCGCGCTCCACCACATCGAGGGTGGCCAGCCATTGGGCGCTGTTGCCATCGGCAAACGAGTAGATGAAGCTGTAGCTCTGAAAGGCGTGGATCCGAGAGCCGTCTTTGTAGAGACTCGGTGTGGGCACCAACGTCTCAATGATCTGGTAACACCCACCAAGGGCGACCACCAGCGTCAGCAAAAGACCCCACCAACGCAGCGCAAACCGCCGCTGGGTGCCTTTGGCCCCCATGAGCACCGAGCCAGCGCTCGCTGGCACCCTCCTGGCATCAACGCTCATCCCTTCTTCTTCTCCGTCTGCGTCTCAAACCAGGGCACCGGCACCTGACGCAGCTCCTTGGGCTCCATCTTGCGCAGCCCGCCCCCGTAAGCGCGCCCCTGGTTCAACATCGACGCCGCGTCGAGTTGGCTCAGATGCTCCCAAACCACATCGATCCACCCCGGATCCTCTTGCAGACGCACCGCAAGCAAGCCCTTGGGGTAGAGCATGAGGTAGGCGTTGGTCGCCAGCGCCTGGGAGCGGTTGCGGATGAACCGAAACGCCTTGCCGTCCTTGCTGCGGCCCATGTACGTGCACACCAACGGCGGCGGATCGCGGCGCTCCTGCGTGTACCAGGGCTCCCGACGGCTGCACAGGTAACGCTCCGGCAACCCCTGCGCCGCGCCCTGCTCAAAGTAGGCCCAGAGCGCAGGCCATTTGGACTCGACCACCTCTGGGCTCTGGCGACAATCCACCAGGACCAGCGGCTCATCCAAGACAGGGTGCCCGTCGGCGTCGCCCTCAACGCAGTCCACCTTCAAATGCCGGGGGCTGGGCAACACCGGGGTCAAACACTCCGACGGCAGGCCCTTCTCCAAGGCCTCCTGGCGCTTCAAGATGAAAAACGGGTTGGCGCCCGTGGCCATCCCGCGCCGGATCGTGAACAAATCTCCCAGCCTGGGGACCTTATCGTCCACCACCTCGACCTGGGTGAAATGGCGCGTCCACTTCTCATCCGGGTCCAGCTTGCGCTGCGGCACACGAAAATCATGCTCGGGGGCCGAGATGTCGTTGCCGGACGTAAAACGCACCTTATGACGCGCCGACGGCGGCGACTTGCGGATCCACAGCACCGTTGAACTGACCAGCACCCCGTCAAACTGACAGTCGTCCGGGTCAAAGCGGTGCACCCTGACGATGGTCGTGCGCGTGCTCAAATACCGCTTCACCGCCCGGCCATAGTTGACCTCCAGGTACTCCCCAGGCAGCAACCACACCCCCAGACCGTCGGCGGCCCACCAGGCGTCGGCCAGCAGCAGGAAGTAGGCGTAAAACCCCGACAAACCGCTGAGCACCACCCCGGTGCGATCAATGACCTCCTGACGCAGCCGCGCCTTGTCCTCTTTGGACAAGTGGTGGTGACGCACATAAGGCGGGTTGCAGACGACCAGATCGGCCCTGGGCGCCTCAAAATGTGGCAACTCCAGGCGCGAAAAGTCGCCGTGGGTCAACTCCAAAGGAAGGTGAGACCACAGGCTGCGCGCCACGCGCACCACCTCATCGTCCACCTCCACGCCTCGCACGCCCTCCAACCGGGCCTGACCGAGCGCTTCAAGCGTCGCGGTGTAAAACGCCCCTGTCCCAAAGGCCGGATCCAAGACCCGCACCTTCGACCTCGACGGCAACATCCGCGCTGTCTCTTCCATGATCGCCCGCGCCAACGAAGGCGGCGTGGCAAACTGCCCCAGACGGTTGCGCTCCTTGTGGGGACGGGCTTCATCCAAGCGCTTCTGGGCCTCCAGGCGCGCCGCTTCAAAGATCTGCACGCTCACGCGGCCTCCTTGGCTTCCTCGCTGTCCCCAGACTCACCACCCTTGGCCTCGTCAGCCTTGGCCCCGTCGCCCTCATCCTCGCGGCGGCGCGCCATCACAAAGAGCCCCGCCAGCATCGCCACGGCCAGATAACCAATCACATCCCCGATCATCACGTAGAGCGTCGGCCCACCGGTCATCATCGCCACTTCGTAGGAGATCCCCTCGGCGTCGTAGATGCTCGACGCTTCACGCAGCCGCCCGTTGGCGTCGATGAAGGCCGACACCCCCGTGTTGGTTGAGCGCAGCAACCACTTGCGCGTCTCCACAGACCGAAAACTGGCCAGCGCCAGATGCAAATAAGGCTCGGCGGTCTTTCCAAACCACGCGTCGTTGGTGACGTTGATGATCACGTGGGGATCTTCCTTGGCCAGCTTGCGCCCAAAGGCCGGGATGATGTCCTCGTAGCAAATCATCACCCCAATGCGATGGTCCCCAAAGGGCATGACCGTGATCGTGTCGCCCGGCGTAAACTCCGACGCCGCCGGGATCATGTCGTAGACCGACGGGAAGTAGTCCGCAAAAGGAATGTACTCGCCAAAAGCCAGCAAATAGGTCTTGTCATAAGACCCCTTCACCCGGCCCTCCTCATCCAAAAGCGTCGCCGTATTGTAAACGCGGAAGTTGCGCGGCTGGCGCACCCGCTTTCCATCCACAATCCGGGTCATCTTCTTGTTGGGCGGGTTGGTCCGCAGCTCTTCCTCGCTCAACACCCGAAACGAAATCCCCCCAAAGAGGATCGGCACCTTGAACCCGCGCTGCACCGCGTACCGGTCCGAACGCTTGGTCCCCGCGTCAATGTCCGAAGCGTCATCCTTCAAAAGCGGCGCGCTGCTGGGGTGCATGTACGTGGCGTTTCGAGGGAACCAACGCCGATACTCCCGCGTCGACTTCTTAAGCACCTCCAGGTCTTCGCTCTTCTCCGTACTCGCAAAGACATAAGGGGCCTGAAACGACGACTCCGGCCACACCAGCAAGTCCACCTTGTCCTCTTCAACGAGCTTCTTCGACAGGTGCTGGTGAATGATCAGGTTGTTGGCCAACTTAAAGGGATCCTCCTTGGAGAAAATCCCAATGTCCGCCTCCACCAGCCCAATCTTGAGCTTCTCGGCGGCCTCCATCTGAGCGTCCACCTGACCCATGCGCACCACCCCATACACCAGGTTGGCCGCCACCACCGCCGCACCCACGCCGCCGCAGATCATCGCCCGGCGCTTCAACGCCGCATCCACCCCATCAGCGCTCTTGAGCGGCCCAAAGGCCCGCAACACATCCAAAATCGCCCCGTTGGCGATAAAAAGCACCGTCCCCACAGAAAGCGGCCCCAACAACTCGGCCACCTGAATCATCACCGGGAAGGTCCACTGGCTATTGCCCAGGTAGTAGGGGAAAATCAGCGGGAACATCAACTCAATGCTGGTCCACAACACCGGCGCCAACAAAATCGCAGGCAGCTTGGTGCGCTTGTCCAGGACATGAAAGAGCGTCCCAAAGATCGCAAACGACACCCCCTGATAGAGATTCATCAGCAAACAAATCCCCAACGCCACCGCAAAGGGCATCTGCCCAAAGTCCACCAGCAGCCCAGAGATCCAGTAAAACCCACCAAAGTTGGCCGCCCAGCCCGTCAATAAAGACCACCACCAGGCCTGTTTGGCGCTCTCACTGCGCTGGGCCAGCATCATCAACGGCACCACAAACACAAAGCCAAACGGCCAGATGTCCCAGTCCGCAAACGACAAAAAGAGAAAACACGCGCTCAAAGCCGCCAAAACCAGCTTCACACCGCGCTCCTTCCCCACCCCAACAGCCTTCTCAGCACCACCCGCCTCACCCACAGCCATTTTTCCTCACCGCTCTCAATCAACCTCAATCTCTCCCACCTAACTACTATAAGTTCGCGCGCTGCGCGAGCGAACTTGTTCGCGGCGCCTTGTTGGGGCTTGCTTTCGGTTCGCTTGCTGCGCTGCGCTTTTGGTTCGGTCACTTCGTTCCCTTTTGGTTCGGTCGCTGCGCTCCCTTTTGGCATTTGCGATGTGTGGATCGTGCTTCGCTTCGCCGGTAGGAGTGGGGCCTCTCGTCGAAAGTGCTTTCACTTTTGGGGGTTGGATGGGGGTTGGTGAAGGCTTGGAGGGCTTTCCAAGGGGGTTTGTGGTCGGTGGTGGCGGTTTGGGAGGCTTTCCAAAGGGGTGGACGGCTTTTGTGGTGGAGGTTGGAAGGGC
>CAKZKQ010000478.1 GCA_937123825.1 uncultured Pseudomonadota bacterium | reverse complement strand
CTACAATTCTTTGGCAGGGTTTTTAAGCACATCTACTCCCCTGGATTCCAGGGCTCACTTTAAGGCGCTCCGTTCTAAGGGAAACGCCTTTGGGTGTAGCGATTTGAGCTTTCATCGAGTAAATCTACAAAGGAAAGCTGCACTGTGAAGCAGCGGTCCAGATGCATCGACGCAAAAACCACAGGAATGGAGAATATGACCGAGCAGGAAATCAGAGACGCCTTCAACGACGAGATTTTGAAGAAAGCCCAGGAGCGGTTGGCCGAGCTGCGCGAAGCCTCCTACGATCCCGGATGGCTCTTTGCCCAGAATCTGGGCATCACGCAGGGCGACATGTACGCAATCGCGCGCGGCACGGTCAAAAGTACCCACGGTATCCGTAAACTCAGCGCAGTGTTGCGCCTTGCAGGCATCGATATCGACTGAACCCATTTGCCTCTGCCTGCCGCACACAAGGGGCAGAGCATCTGCGACCCAGTGCAGCCCTATCGCCCCACCCTTCGCACCCTCCCCAACACCGCATACAGCCTGACCCACAACCACAAAGCCTGGCTCCAGGCTTGGCTTGTCCGCACCGGTCCATGGCACCATGGGTGGTCTTGAAATGACCACCCGGCATGCGACAACTCCAAATCGATGCACACCGCTTGCGCGCTCCACAATCATCATTGTAAAGCTGCCCTTGATGACCATCCATCAAAAGTCAGGTTTTCTTGTATGGATACAAGTGTGTCTTGCGGGCGGAACCAAATGTCATCAAAAATGCTTCGACATGACAAAGCCATCGCATTTCACGGCCTGACCGAGCTTCCCACCGGAATCGACTTTTCAGGCCAATACGCACGCAAAACAACCCTTCAAGCACACCGTGGTTGACCGACCGGCGCGCTGCTCGGCCAACCACGCAGCTTGCCCCACCAGGCAGGGATCCAGCGCGCATCACAAAGTGGTGCAGGTTTTTACACTATTTTGCGCCCACACCAGGCGATATAAATTGTATCCGTGGAAGACACGCGGGAATTCTTATGCTCGTCCCTTGGAGAGACCAACGTGAACGTCGCCCTGCTCATTGACGCCATTGTCCGACAGACCATGATCCTGGTGGCCCAACTGGCCACCACGGCGGGCATGCGGGCGCCTTTGGCCCACGTGGCCAACCAGGTCTTTCTGGATCTGGTCAAAGAGCTCCAGGCCCAGGGCGTCGGGCAGAAGATCATCGCGGACATGTTTGGCATGGCGCTGCGGACCTACCACGCCAAAGTCCGCAGGCTCAGTGAGTCCGCCACCGACCGCGGCGTCACCCTCTGGGAAGCCGTCCTGTCTTTCATCCAGTCCAAGAACATGGTCACCCGAGGTGAAATCCTCACCCGGTTCAGCCGCGACGACTCGATGACGGTCAAAGGTGTCCTCAATGATCTGGTCGAAACCGGTCTGATCTTCAAAACCGGCCGGGGCGATCGCACGGCCTACCGCGCCATCAGCGACGAAGAAATGGGACTCTCCCCCCAGGATGACCCCACCGAGCGCGCCGCGCACATCGCCTGGATCACCATCCACCACCTCCAACCCGCCTCCCGACAAGACATCACCGCCAGCATCGCGCTCGACGGTGATGCCCTTGATGAAGCCCTCGAACGCCTCCTGGCAGACGGCCGCATCACCCAGAACCCCGGCGAGGATGGACAGACGCTCTACTCGTGTGACGAATGCGTGATATCTTACGGAGCCCCAGTGGGCTGGGAAGCAGCGGTCTTTGACCACTACCAGGCAATGGTCGTGGCGCTGTGCACCAAGCTCAACCAGGGCTCGACCCGCGCTGACCTGCGCGACGCCATCGGCGGCAGCACCTACGGCTTCGACATCTGGGAAGGTCACCCCATGAGTGAAGAAGTCCTGGGCTTTCTAAGCCAGGTGCGCCAACAAGCCTCGGCGCTGCGCAACCGCGTGGATGATCACAACGCACAGCACGCGCCGCCCCCCGAACCCATGCGCGTGCTCTTCTACACGGGACAGACCGTCATGTGGGACGATCAAAACGCTGGAGGGGACGACGCATGAACACCCACCAGCACCTCATCACCCTCGCGCTGTGCGCGATGGCCCTCCTGACCGCGCTTGGCTGTGGCAACACCTCGCCGTCAACCCCAGACCTCTCCAGCGAAACACACTGGATGGCGCTGTGCGACGACGACGACGCCTGCGGCCCCGGCGCGCAATGTGTCTGCGGCGTCTGCACCGTCGCTTGCGACGACAACGCCCAGTGCGACAGCACCCAGGGGCTGACCGCGTGTGTCCCAACCAACACCGGCACCGCCGCCGTCTTGTGCAAAGGCCTCGGCTCGCCGCGCGCCGGCATCTGTCTGGCTCCTTGCGACAATGACGACACCTGCGACGACGTCATCGACGGGCTCAGCTGCAACGACGCGCACTGCGCCCCCGGCCCAGACACCCCCACCGGGTGCTCCAACAACGACGACTGCAACGGCAACCAATACTGCGCCAACGACACAGGCGTCTGCGGCCAGAGCCCTGGTCTGTGCACCGAGCTGGTCGGCGACTGCAACCTGATCTTTGCCCCCGTGTGCGGCTGTGACGGCCAAACCTACGGCAACGAGTGCGATGCCCAGGCCAACGGCGTCAACATCGCCCGCGAAGGCCAATGTGAAGACGACATCGCCTGCCCGGACATCTACGACCCGGTCTGCGGCGTGGATGGCGAAACCTACGGCAACGGCTGCTACGCCAACGCCGCTGGCATAGACATCGACTACGAAGGCGAGTGTGAAGGCGATGACGACAGCGATGCCCGCGCCTGCGGCGCCCGTCTGGGCGACACATGCCAGGGCGGCGAGTACTGCCACTTTGAAGAGGCCGACATGTGCGGCGCCGCCGACGCCACCGGCACCTGCCGCGTCCGCCCCGAAGTCTGCACGGAAATCTTTGCCCCGGTCTGCGGCTGCGACGGCGTCGACTACGGCAACGAGTGCGATGCCAACGGCGCTGGCACCTCTGTGGCCCACTTTGGCCAATGCGGAGAGCCCCCCGGCGGCGTCTGCACCAACAACGGCGACTGCAACCCGAACCGGTTCTGCCAAATTGCCGACGACGCCTGCAACCAGAACGCCACCGGCTTGTGTGTGGACCGCCCCCAGGCCTGCACCTTCGAGTTGGCCCCCGTGTGCGGCTGCGATGGCCAAACCTACGACAACGAATGCTTCGCCCATGAAGCTGGCATCAACATCGACCGCGAAGGCCAGTGCGAAGACAACGACACTCGCGCCTGCGGCGGCCGCCTGGGTGACACCTGCGATGAAGGCCAATTCTGCCGCTTTGAAATCCAAGACATTTGTGGCCGCGCCGACGCCAACGGCGTCTGCAGCACCCCGACCGAGGTCTGCGCCGAGATCTTTGCGCCGGTCTGTGGCTGCGACGACGTCACCTACGGCAACGAGTGCGAGGCCAACGCCGCTGGCACCTCGGCTGCCGCCAACGGCCCCTGCGAAGGCGATGAGCGCGCCTGCGGTGGCCGTGAAGGACAAACATGCAACGACAACGAATACTGTGAATACGAACTCCAGGACATGTGCGGTGCCGCCGACGCCACGGGCGTCTGCAAAGCACAACCCGAGGTCTGCACTGAAGAGGTGAACCCGGTTTGTGGCTGCGACGGCGAAACCTACAACAACGCTTGCGCCGCCAATCAGGCAGGCACCGGCGTGATGTCCCTGGGCGAGTGCGAATAAGACAGAGTTACGCGGGCTAGAACCTGTCGCCCAATGCGGGCGACACCATAAAGTTCATAGGAGGACTCCCATGAAACGCTTGATCTGCGCCCTTATCCCGGCGCTGCTGCTGACGGCTGCCGCATGTGGCGACGACACACCCAATGACAACACCGCCGAGTTGACCAAAGACGAAGCGCGCCAGCGCGCCGAAAATGGCGACGAGCGCGACTTCTGCGACGAATTCGACTGGTACGACGACGGCATCTGCGACGACTTCTGCGCCGATCCCGACCCCGACTGTGAAGACGAGGACAACAACGCCGTGGATTGCCCCGCCATCTTTGCGCCGGTCTGCGGCGCCGATGGCCAGACCTACGGCAACGACTGCGAAGCGAACGCCGCTGGCGTCGAGATCGCCTACGAAGGCGAGTGTGACGACCAGCCCGACGGCGACTGCACCAGCGACGCCGATTGCGGCGACAACGCATTCTGCAAGCTGCCCGCTGGCGCCTGCAACGATGACTTTGTCGGCACCGGCACCTGCACCGAACACCCCGAGGCCTGCACCCTGCAATTCGATCCCGTCTGTGGCTGCGACGGCGAGACCTACGGCAACGAGTGCGAAGCCGACGAGAGCGGCGTCAACGTCGCCCACCGCGGCGAGTGTGACGGCATCGCCTGCCCCGACATCTACGACCCGGTCTGCGGCACCGACGGCGAGACCTACGGCAACGGCTGCTACGCCAACGCCGCTGGCATCGACATCGCCTACGAAGGCGAGTGCGAAGACGACATCGCCTGCCCCGAAATCTACGCCCCAGTGTGCGGCACCGACGGCGAAACCTACCCCAACGCGTGCTTCGCCGAGGCCGCTGGCGCAGAAATCGCCTACGAAGGCGAGTGCGAAGACAACAACACCCGCGCCTGCGGTGCTCGCCTTGGTGACACCTGCGAACGCGGTGAGTACTGCCACTTTGAAGTGCGCGATTTCTGCGGCGCCGCCGACGCCACCGGCATCTGCCGTCCCCGTCCCGAAGTCTGCACCGAGCAGTACGCCCCCGTGTGCGGCTGCGACGGCCAGACCTACGGCAACGAGTGCGCCGCCAACGCCGCTGGCACCTCCGCCGCGTCACTGGGCGAATGCGGTCAAGAGCCCGACGACATCTGCACCAGCGACGATGACTGCGCCCGCGGTCAGTTCTGCAAAACGGAAGCCGGGTTCTGCGGCGAAGACCTCAACGTGACCGGCGTCTGCGCCGGCCGCCCCGAAGCCTGCACCTTTGAATACGCCCCTGTGTGCGGCTGCGACGGTGAAACCTACTCCAACGAATGCTTCGCCGACGGCGCTGGCGTCAACATCGCCCACGGCGGCGAGTGCGGCGAAATCGCCTGCCCTGAAATCTACGCTCCCGTGTGCGGCGTCGATGGCGAAACCTACTCCAACGACTGCTTTGCCCGCGCTGCTGGCGTCGAGATCGCCTACGAAGGCGAGTGCGAAGACAACAACACCCGCGCCTGCGGCGGCCGCCTGGGCGATACCTGCGAGCGCGGCGAGTACTGCCACTTTGAAATCCGGGACATCTGCGGCTGGGCCGACGCCACCGGCATCTGCAGCACGCCCCCCGAAGTCTGCGCCGAAATCTTTGCGCCCGTCTGCGGCTGCGACGGCGAAACCTACGGCAACGAGTGCGAAGCCAACGCCGCTGGCACCTCCGCCGCCTCTTCCGGCGCCTGCGAGTGACGCACCAAAGCCTTCGAGACCACCCTCACCGTGGTCTCTGAAGGCGCCGCCCACATCACAGCACTGCTGAAGATGACCCACCCAACAAAGAAGGGCTGCTCGCCAAGCGCGCAGCCCTTCAACTCGTTCTTGCCCACAATATTCAGGGCTCTGTCTGACAATTGTCCCAAGTCCCCACTGTCAGACAGAACCTGGGGCCAACCCTGTCTTCAAAGCTCAGGTGTCGGCCGTAAATGAGCACCCAGGCATCTGCTTGCGCGCTGCGTCAATGTCGACGGGGGCCATGGTGTGGCTGTCGCCGCCGGCGCGGTTGCGCCGGATTTCAACCGTTTTGAGCCACGGCATCTTCAAAATCTGGGGCGGCAGACCATCGAAGGCGTTGCTGGAGAGCTTGAGCACCTTGAGGTTCTTCAGATCCATGATTTCATCGGGCAACTTGGTGAACATGTTGCCGGTCAGATCGAGCGCCTGGAGGTTTTCCAGCCGCGACAGCCCTTTGGGGAAGGTGTCAAAGCAACACCACGACAGATCCAGCCCCTGCAACTCGGTCAACTCATAGAGAAAATCGGGGACTTTGATGCCGCTGTAATAGGAGTAGGGGTTTTCGTAGTCGGGCCTGTAGCCGGGCGTGTAGACCGCGTTGTAGTCGAGGATGTTGTTTTTGGACAAACGCTCGCGCAGCACCTCCAATTTAAGCTCCAGCGGTGCCGCCTCCATGACGTAGCTCAGGCCATAACGCGTGCGTTTGTGGATGAAGCGCGCCACGGCAAACCAGTCGACGCTCTTATCAAGCCGGGCCAGAGTCCTGAGGTTGGCGCTGGTGCGCCGCTCGGCCTTTTCGCCCTCGTAGGCCAGCTTGCCACGATCCGAGATGGCCTTTTGCAGCGACACCGGCGCGCGTTTTTTAAGGATTTTGCGCGCCTTGGCCCGGTGTTTGGCGTTTCGGCTCAGCTTGGCCACCACAAAAAGCCCCGTGGCGACCTCTTGGGGCAGCGCGCCGTCGCCCAAAAGCCCCAAACCCAGCTCCTGGCTGGCCTCATCGCCGCTCATCAGCAGCGTGGCCACGTTCTGACCATGCTGGCTGGCGCGCCGATCCTCGGTGTTGGCAAAGTCCGTGGGCTTCTGAGGCTGGGACTGGATCATGCTCGCCGCGTCCGACTCACTCAAAAAGGTCCACACGCGCCCTGGCTCGTCGATGGCCTCAAACTTCTTCGGCGAGGAGCCCACAACGACGTGGGTGGTCTTGGGGGTCAGTGAGGTGGCGTAGCCGATGCCCTTGTTGGTCAGCGCCGCCTTGAGTTCGTTGCGCTTAAAGCCCACCGAACCCAGGATCACCACCTCGGAGGTCTCATCCAGCGGGGCCTTGGCCGAGCGCGCCATCAAAGCCTTGGAGGCGATCGCAAAGAGGTCCGGCTCTTTGCGCACCAACGACTCCACCAGGTGCGACAGCGGGGCCTTCTGGTTGTCCGCGTCGGCACGATAGACATCAAACATCCTGGCCCGGCGCGCGCCTTCGAGCCCCTGGGTGCGGCGCAAGAAGCCTTCCAAACGGCGCAGCCACTCCCCGCGCGTGCACCCGCGAACCCCGTAGGCGTTTTGCAGGTTGGGCAGCGCAAAGATCACCGCGGGGATGGTCTTGATGCCCCTGTTTTTGGAGATGTTGATGGTGTTGATCTGGATCAACCTGGCCAGCGCCTGGGGCAAACCGGTGAGCTTGTTGTCCTGGAGGTGCAGAAAGCGCACGCCGGTCAACTGGCCGATCTCGTCGGGAAGCTCAGTGAGCTTGTTGCCCGACAGCGAGAGCGTGCTCATGTGTTCGGCTTGCTTGGCCATCAGCGGCCAGAGCCCTGCGGGGATCTCTTCCAACTCCAACTCGGCAAGATCCATATGCTGGCGCCTTCGAGACCAGCACAACTCCATGGCCTTGACCAGATCCGCCTGGGTGCCCGACGCCAACAGCGCCTTGACCCGCTTCTTGTTTCTGCTCACCGCTCCACCTCCTTGTTGATGCTGGCACAAAGATGCAAGATGTCTCACGCTGGCGTACCTGTGGGGCGCTGGCGAGCATCCATGTGCACAGAGAGAGTTGACCACTGGGGGTTGCCCATGTCCATCAGCCAATTGTTGCGTCGGGCCAGAGAGTACACCTATGACCGCGAAAATCTACCCGATTTTCTGGCAGAACTTGAAGAGGCCAGCGCCGAAGGTCGGCAAGCGGTGGGAGAGTATCTCTTGGAGCACGATCTGATGATCGCGCGCCTGCGTACCAAAAACCGAAAGCCGGGGCCCTGGTTCTGGCTTGATCGCTCCTACCTGCCCGCCATCTGCGCCACGCTAAGCGACAACGCGCGCAGTTTGGAGGTGATGGGGCGCGCGCCGATCGGCACTGCCGAGAAGCTTCAGGAAGCCTTCGAGCACAATCCGTGACCCGACCGTCTGAGGCAAACGCCAAGCGCCGCCTCCCAACCAGAGAAGAGAGCCCATGGCCACCGCATCGATCAAACCCTGGATCGCACAGAAGATAGAGGACCGCTTTGGCGGTTTTCGCCAGCAAGCCAACCGCATCGACCCCACCCTGCCCCGAAAGCTCGACCAGGAGCGCACGGTGGCGGTCATCGGCGGCGGCATCGCGGGGTTTACGGCCGCCATTGAGTTGGCGCGCCGTGGCTACACCGTGTCGCTCTTTGAGCGCAACACCTACCTGGGGGGCAAGCTGGGCTCTTGGCAGGAGACCATCGGCCAGGGCGACGACGCCCAGGACGTCTGGGTCGATCACGGCTTCCACGCCTTCTTCCGCCACTACTACAACTTCAACCGCCTGCTCGACAGCCTGGATCTTCGCAAAGGGTTCATCCCCATCGATGACTACATGATCATCGAGCAGTCCGGCCAACGCCTGGGCTTCAAGGACGTCGACACCACGCCCATCCTCAACATGATCTCCATGGCCCAAAAGGGCCTCTTCTCATGGAAAGATCTGATCTTCTCACCGGCCATGCGCAAGCTCGATCCATTCTTGCGCTACGACCCGGGGCGCACCTTCGCCAACTTTGACGACACCTCCTTTGAGGACTTTGACCGCCAAGCCAAGCTGCCCACCCAACTGCGTCTGGCCTTCAACACCTTCTCTCGGGCGTTCTTCTCGGACGCCGACCGGATGTCGCTGGCGGAGTTGATCAAGAGCTTCCACTTCTACTACCTGGGCCACGACCACGGGCTGCTCTACGACTACCCCACAGGCAACTACCAGGACACCATCCTGGGGCCCATGGTCGAGCACCTGACCCAGCACGGCGCCAGCATCCACACCGGCCAGGGCGTGGACACCATTGAGCGCGACGAAGACGGCTTCAGAGTCCACGGCCAACGCTTTGACCGCGTGGTCCTGGCCACCGACGTCGTCGGCACCCGCGCCATCCTCTCCAACTGCCCCTGGATCCACGAGCACCCCGCCTGGGCCGACCGCATCACTCGTCTGCGCCCCGCGCAGCGCTACGCCGTCTGGCGCGTCTGGATGGACCGGGACATGGGCCATGGCCTGCCCCACTTCATCTCCACCGAGCGCTTCAACGCGCTGGACTCGGTGACCTTCTACCACCACTACGAAAAGGACTGTCGGGACTGGGCCCAAAAGAGCGGCGGCGGCATCTACGAGCTGCACAGCTACGCCCTGCCCGACCATCTGGTCGAGCCCGAGGCCATCCGCCAGGCGCTCCTGGCAGACCTTGTCCAGTAGGACCCCCAGATGCGCGGCGCCAAAGTCCTCCACGGGGTCTACCACGACTACGAGAACTTTACGGCCTTCCACGTCGGCATGCACCGGCACCGGCCCGGCTTCCGCACCCCCGTGCGCGGCCTCTACCTGGCCGGAGACTGGGTCAAGCTGCCCTACCCCGCCATGCTCATGGAGGCGGCCTGCACCTCGGGCTTGCTCTGCGCCAACGCCATCATGGCCCAGGAGACCCTCCAACCCGAGCCCATCTTCACCGTCCCCGAACGCGGCCTCCTGGCCTGATACCAAAATGCATACGTCCGACCCTTTCGTCTGCATTTTGGTATAAACCAGCGGCCACCCCTCACCGCGCCGGAACGGACACCTTCCCGACCTAAGAAATCAGGAACCACTCCCTTCCACAACGTCAGAACCTGGTCGCACAGGCGGCCTGGGCCCTGTTGAAGTTAGCCCACCAACTTCCAGTCCAGCGTCACATCAGAGCGCCATGGCTTGAGTTCTTTGTCTCCAAAGGGGACCGAGAGGGGAGCTTGCCAGGGCGAGCGCTCCAGGGTGACGGTCCCGGCGTTGCGGGGCAGGCCGTAGAAGTCGGGGCCGTTGAGGCTGGCGAAGGCCTCCAGCTTGTCGAGCGCGCCGACGGACTCAAAGGCCTCGGCGTAAAGCTCCAGCGCCGCGTGAGCGGTGAAACACCCTGCACAGCCACACGAGGTCTCTTTGGCGCCCACGGCGTGCGGGGCGCTGTCAGTCCCAAGGAAAAAGCGGCTGGGGCCGCTGGTGGCATACTTCAGCAGCACCTTGCGGTCACGCTCTCGCTTGAGGATGGGCAGACAGTAGTAGTGGGGGCGAATGCCGCCGACCAGCATGGCGTTGCGATTGACCAGCAGGTGGTGGGCGGTGATGGTGGCACCGATGCGCTCGGGGGCCTGGGCCACAAACTCGGCCGCCTCGGCGGTTGTGATGTGCTCCATGACGATCTTAAGGCCTTCAAAACGCTTCACCAAAGGCGCCAGGACCTGATCCACAAAGACCCGCTCCCGATCAAAGATGTCCACATGGTCGTGGGTCACCTCGCCGTGCATCAGCAGCGGCACGCCCAGCCGCTCCATCTCTTCCAGGACACCATAGACGCGCTTTAGATCGGTCACCCCAGCGTCCGAATTGGTGGTGGCGCCGGCGGGATAGAGCTTCAGGGCGGCCACCCCGGCGTCTTTGGCCACGGCGATCTCGGACGGCGGGGTGTTGTCGGTGAGGTAGAGCGTCATCAGCGGCTCAAAGTCCACCCCGTCTGGTACGGCGTCCATGATCCTGGCCTTGTACGCGAGCGCCATCTTGGCGGTGGTCACCGGCGGCTTGAGGTTGGGCATGATGATGGCGCGGCCAAACTGGCGGGCTGTGGCGGGCACGACGGACGCCAACGAGGCACCGTCGCGCACATGCACGTGCCAGTCGTCGGGCGTGACCATGGTCAGAGTGTTGGGCGTGGCGGATGTGTTCATGAAATGACTGGCCTCCCAAAGGCAAGGGTTTTGACGGCGCGAAGGTACCCCATCGCGCGCTCGGGTGGAAGACCATCCAGAAGCGCAGCCATCGACACCCACCAGAGCACCATCGGTGCCCAAATCGGGCGCTCTTGCGCATCCCTGGGGACAAGAGAGACGCGGTTTAAACAGCTTCTTATTGCATCCAGGCGCCGAGCATTGGATGATGGGTGCCGGAATGTACATGTGGGCAATATATGGATAAGACGCTCAATACCGACCCCGCTCAGGCGACCGCCCAGCGGCCGCTGATGCACCACGGGCAGCACCGCTACCCCCGATTGATGATCCTCTTCCACGGGGACTTGTCCAAAGTTGGCGCGGTGACCCCTCCCGGCACCTTTCCCAACGGAAAACCGGTGATTGTGGGCCGCTCGGGCCCCCAATTTGTGGGCGTGGCCGGTGCAGGCGACCACTCTTCATCCATGGGAGACCCCTATGTCAGCCGCAAGCAGGTGGTGCTGCGTTGGCTGGACGAAGAGCAGCGCTTTGAAGTGGCCCCCGTTCAGGGCGCCAGCCGTCAGGTCGCCGTCGTGGACCTGGGAGGCTCCCGAGGCGTGACGCTGCGCGTGCTCCAGGGACCCACCCAGCTTCCCGCAGGCACCGTGCTGGCGCTGGGCAACCGCATGCTGCTCTTGCTCGACGTGTCGCCGTGGCGACCGCGCGGCGAAGACCGCATGGGGATGATCGGCGAGACCGCCTTTGCGTGGCGCTTGCGCGACGACATCCGCATGGTGGCCCGCTTTGAAAAACCAGCGTTGATCCTGGGGCCGACCGGCGCCGGCAAGGAATTGGTCGCGCGCGCCATCCACGAGATGAGTGGCCGCAACCCAGGCCCCTTTGTCCCCGTCAACTGCGCTGCGGTGCCCGAACATCTGGCCGAGAGCCTGCTCTTTGGGCACAAAAAGGGGTCGTTCACTGGCGCCGCCAAAGACAACCCCGGGGTTTTTCGCGAAGCCCACACCGGAACGCTCTTTTTGGACGAGCTTGGAGAGCTGCCCACCACGCTCCAGGCCAAACTCCTGAGGGTCCTGCAGGAAGGCACGGTCACCCCCGTCGGCTCACACCGCCCGCAAACCGTCGACACGCGCCTGGTGGCCGCCACCAACCGCAACCCCGACTTTGAAATCCACGCGGGGAACCTGCGCCAGGATTTCTACTACCGCGTGGCTGCCCACCCCATCCACGTGCCCTCGCTGGCACAGCGGCGCTGGGACGTGCCCCTGCTCTTCACCCACTTCTTGCAGCAAAGCCGCCAGCACCATCCGGAGCTGGGCTGGCTCTGGGACGGTCAACCCGCCTCCAGGCTGGCCATGCCCATGACCTTCTTCATGGATCTGCTGCGCTACGACTGGCCAGGCAACATCCGCGAGTTGCAAAACATCGTTGAGCAGACCGTGCGTCTGAACATCTCGCCGGGCACCTTCCAGAGCCCCCAGATCCCCGGCCTGATCATGACCACCAGCACCGAAGGCTCCATTCTCCCGATGCCGATGCCGTCTGGCACCTCGGAGTTTTTGCCTGCGGCGCTGGCCCCCAGACCCAGGCCTCGCTCCACCCCGGCGGTCTACGAACCCAACATGGCAGGCCCCATGGGCTCGGTCCCCACGCCGCCACCCTTTGCCCTGCCCCAAAACCTCAGGGCATCCACCCCGACCTCCACCCCCAAAGCCAGCGGCGCGCGCCTGCGCAGCTCCGCCGCCGCTCGCCGTTTTGAGGCCGACATCGCGCGGCGCATCGGCATGGCCCGCAAGACCCTCTTGCGTCTGCTGGACCCCGAAGGGCTGCCCGACAAACCCGAAGACCAGAGCCTCGAAGCCTACGCCAATGAGTTGGCCGAGAAGCTCGGCGCCGACCTCTACAACCTCTTTGTCCAACTCGACTACAACCAGGTCCGCATCGCCGAGCACCTGAGCGTCTCGCGCACCACCCTCATCAAGCTCATGGGCAGCTTTGGCATCCCCAGACCCCAGGACTTGACCCCAGAACAACTCCAAAAGACCTACACCGAGGCCAACGGCGACCTGGAAGAGATGGCGCGGCTGCTCAAAGTCTCCCCGCTGGGGCTCAAAATCCACCTGGGGCGCAACAACCTTGAGCACATGCTCGGTTGACTCCTCACCAACACCCTCCCCTCACACCAAATTGCAGACGTCCGACTCATTTTGGGACGGCCCTAACGGCGCCAGTAACCACGGAACTCGCTTGCGGTGGCGCTGCCACAGCTTCGCTCATCCCAAGGTCTCTGGGGTGAGTTCAGCCATCTCAGCACAGGCATTGGCGGTTCAGAACAGGCATATCGTCGTCGCAGGTGCTCAACGATGCGATGCATCGTCTGCGCGCCTCTCCTCGATCTGCCCGTCCTGCCCTCGCCACTGCCTGCACTGATATGTCTTCTCTCACCCCTGCCATCCGTTATTGCTCGTCCCAAAGCAAGCCTTTCGTCTCCATTTTGGTATCACACACAACTCCCCCCAGGAAAAGGCCAGCGGATGCCTTCACCCAGGGGTGTGCTCTGCGCAGGATAAGGGTGGGTAGAGAGGCAGAGAAGAGCACAGCAGACGTTACGGGCGGCCGGGAGCGCAGACGCCTTCGGCGATGCAGGTCAGGCCCATGCCCTGGCCGGCGCAATCGTCGTCGTTGTTGCAGGTCGGGTGACAGAATCTATCGCCCATGGGGACCTGATGGCAGGTGCACCCCAAAGCGCCCGCGTCGCAGGCCCCCACACAGTCGCTCTCGCCCTGGCAGGCCTGAAGGTCTGGGGGATTCATGTTGTTGTTGTCGTCACCGCCGTCGTCAACCTCGATCTCACCGCTGTAGCAGCCCAGAATGTAGGGGAAGGTGGTGGTAGCGTGGTAGCGGTAGGTCCCGTCGGGGCCGACGCGGCCATTGCACTGGTCGAGGTACTCACCGGCGGCCTGCTGGCACTCGGGGCGGTTGCACTGGTTGTTGTCCCAGGCGTTGGTGCTGGGGTCTCCGGTTTGCTCCCAGCTGCTCTTGAACTCAATGACTTCCTGACAGTCTTCATCCACACACCCTCTGGACCCATAGATGGGGAAGCCGTCGAGCGCGTAGCCGAGGATGGGGCTGGGGCCTTGAGCGCCCACTTCGCCGCCCAGGCATTCTTCAAGCACCGCGTGGAGGTGGTACCCGCTGGGTCCGATGTGTCCCAGACACCAGTCCACAATGGTGTTGTAGACAGGGTCACCAAAGGGGGGGCCCTCGTTGGGTCCAAAAATGGGGATCCCGTTGATGGCAAAGGCCACGGTGCCGAGCAACGCAATGTCAGTGCGCTCCTGGGCGAGCTGCGGGCGCAGCGGCACTTCCCAGCGATTCTCGCGGACTCGAAGATCACCGGGGGTGATGGGGACGAACTCGTAGTGGATGATGCCGTTGCTCTCGACAATCATGGTGTCTTCGGTGCAGGTCACCTCCAATTCGGGATCGGGGTAGCCTTCGCCGGGGCCTTCAAACGCGGTGACGTCCAGGAAGTTGGCCGAGGGGCATTCAACCGGCGGAAGATCGTCATCCTCGACGCATTGCCCATCCACGCAGGTTTCGTCTGGCCCGCAAGACGGCTCACAAACGGGGTCGCCAGGATCGTTGTTGGGATCGTTGTTCGGGTCGTTATTGGGCTGATTGTTGGGGTCGTTATTCGGATTGTTATTGGGATCGTTGTTGTCGTCGTTGTTTTCGTCGTTGTTGTCGTCGTTGTTGGGATCGTTGTTCCCATCCTCGCAAATGCATGACTCAAACCGAGAGCCGATGTCATCGCAGACCTGCGCACCGTTGTTGCCATTTGTGCAGACACACGCCTGGCTTTCACCAGGTGTGCACACCTGGGTGGTGGTGTCGTCGGAGGAAGGCGCGTCTTCCCCACAGCCCAAAAATCCCAAAATAACCAGGCACAAACCCCATTGGTGCAGTGTGCGCATCTTCAACGTTTCCCCTTATGTCTCGCGTGGCAAGATGATCTGGTCCCAGCATTTGTTTCCTGTGGTGCGTTGGCGCGAGGTGTCACCACCCCCATCGACATGATGGGCATTTGTCGCAGCCGCCCAAAGCACCACTTTCAACCAGAACACACCAATCCAGATCGAGCCTTTTGTGTCCGGTGTCGGTTTGGTCATGCCGCTGGCGGCGAGTGTGTTTAAGGAAAGCGCAAAAAATGCACAAAACGCCTGAAAAAGGCGTTTCCAAGCGCAAAGCGGGTCCGGGAGGCCCCAAAACACCGCTGCTGGCAGGTGCTCCACTGCCCGGAGCCACGATGAGCGAGGCTATGGGCGAGCAGGAGCGCTCAAAGGGACATCTTTTGGAGTGGAGGTGGGGATCAGCGCGGATCGGCCTGGAGCTTGACCTTGACGCTGACGCCCTGCTCGTTGGCGGCCGTCCCCACATCGAGAGAGCCCTGAACGGCGTCCGAGAGCGGCTCAAAGGAGACGCCATCAAAGCTGATCTGGATGCCCGACTTTGCCATCCACAGCCACATGTCCCTCTTGGCCACCAGCGAGCCTTCGAGGCCTTCGGCGCTAAAGAGGCTGCCTGCGGTGCCCATGCTCAGCGGCACCGAGTCGCCCGACTTGACCTCCAGGATGAACTCCTGGGTGTTGGGGCCCAACGGCGAGTTGGGGCCAAGGCCCGCCAGCGAGACGCGGGGGACCTGGGCGCTGGGGCCGCTGGCGCACCCGACACAGACCACCACGAGCAACCCAACCAAAGCGTTCCAGAGAATGTTCTTTTGCTGCATCAAAACCTCCTACACATGTAGTACAAAAGGGTAAAACCCTGCCCTCCAAACCGTTGGGTGCCACTGTCAAACCGCCCTGCCAGGCCTGTGTTGACACAAGAGACCGGCGGCGACGATGAGGACCCCTAGAAAACGCCCAATTCAAACCGCAAGAGGATCAACACCAACACGGCCGCGACCCACCTCAACAGGCGCGAGGCGCGCGTTGGCGGCTCCAACAAAGACCGGGTGCGCTCCACCAGACCGGCGCCAAGCCCAGGGACCCACCAGGGACCCCGGTGTTGGCAACGTCGTCCGGTGACCATCAGCGCCTCCACCAGCGCCTGGGGGTCGGCGCCGGCGCGCACAGCGGCCTGATCACAGGCCCGCTCCACCGCCGCCTCCCACTGCCGCAGCGCCCACCGGACGCCGGGCACAAACCACATCGCCGCACCAAACCACAGCGCCGCTGCCCTGAACGCGGCGTCAAAGCGCTCCACGTGGGCCAGCTCATGGCCAAGCACCGCGCGCAACTGCCGGGGCGAATAAGCCCGATACAAGCCCACGCCCATCAAGATCACAGGCCGCCGCAAACCCACCACCATCGGCGCCGCGTCGCCCGGGGTAATGTGCACCGGCACCGACCAGCGCCAAAACCCCAAACGCGCAGTCAAAGTCTGAACCGGCGCGCTGACCTCAAGGGCTCGCCGCAACCACAAGCGCTGTCGCACAACCTGCTCCCGCGCCGCCAACAACCCCATCAGCGCCAGCACCGCCGCCAGCACACAAAGCCCGCCTCTGGCCCAAGGACCAAGCCACGACACCACCACATCACTGGGGAGGTGAAAGCCACCCGGCGCCCCTTGCGTGTTGAGCACGATCTGAAAGAGGTTTGGCAGCCCAAGGTTGATGCTCAAGGTCGATGAGTTGGGCAACGCATCGGCAAGCTCAAACCCCTGCCAACGGGCCCACAACCCCCAGCGCATCCACAACAAATCCCACCCCGGCTTAAGCCACGGCAACACCCACAAGGCCGCCTCCACGCGCGCCGAAGGCCGCCCCAGACATCTGGCCAACCACACCGCCGCCGCCCCCAGCCAGAAGAGCATCACCGTCTGCAACCCAAGGCTCAGCAGCCAGTCCATCGCTCAGTCCTCCTGACCCCGACGGCGGCGCGCCTCTTCAAGCATCCGGGCCATCGCCTCCAGTTCCTCGTCATCGACGTCCTGACCGGCCAAAAGATGACTGACCAGGGCGCTGGGGCCGCCGCGAAAGACGCTCTGGAGCATCTTGGACAAAAAGGACTGCGCCACCTCTTCGTGCGCCACGCTGGCCTGATACACAAAGCCCCTGCCTTGCTTGGAGCGGGTCAACAACCCGCGCTGCGTCAGCCGGCTCAAGACCGTCATCACCGTCGTATAAGCCAACGTCCGCTGCTCGCCCAGCGCCTCTTGAACCGCCCGCACTGACATCGGCTCCCTGGCCGACCACAGGATGTGCAGGATGTCCATCTCAAGGTGGCCCAGGTCTGTGGGTTGGGGCGGGGACATGGCGTCGTTCTCCACGGTTGCGCGTTGCGGTGCACACTCTACGACTGGTGTAGTACCACCAGCGTCCACGAAACCTAAAGCGCAGCCCCCAGGGGTGTCAAGGAGTTTCTACGACTGGTGTAGTATAAAGAATATAAAGAGTATAAAGAGTATAGAGAGTATAGAGAGTATAAAGAATGCAAAGGACATGGATTGAGGCCAGAGGCAGCCTCGCACCCACTGTCCGAGCCCCACATGCCTCAAATCCCGTGTCAGACGGGGCATGAAGCGCTGCGCCAGGGCAAAGCGCAGGCCACTTCAAGCAGCGCGCACCTGGGGCCATCGGGCTTCAAACCCATCCATGGTCTCGCGGCACCAATCGTCGAGGTGCTCACTGGCCTGCGCGCGCAGCGGCTGCGGGACGCCCCAGAAAGCCTCGGCGATGGCCCCGCTCATGGCAGCGATGGTGTCTGCGTCCGCACCTGCCCGGCGGCCCAGATCCACGGCCTGCTCAAAACCATCGGCCTGCAAAAAGGCCCGCACCGCGTTGGGGACCGTGGCCTGGCAGGTCGCAAACCAGCGCCGTGTCCAGGCTCTGGGGTCGTCTTGGCTCAGATCGTAGCCCAGCGACTGGACCCAGTCTTTGATCTGGGCTTTGTTTGCACCATCGCGCGCCATGAAGGTCGCCCCGGCGATGGCCTGGGCGCCGCGCACGCCTTCGGGGTGGCTGTGGGTGGGCATGGCCGAGCGGCGCGCCTCTTCGAGCGTCTCTTTGAGCGTCTTGGACACCCACGCTGCCGGGGCCACACGCATCGCCGAGCCGTTGCCGTAGCTGCTGTACTCCACCGAGGGGTCCACCGCCCAGCGCCGAAACATCCCCCCAAAGCCAGCCTTGGGGTAACGCGCGAAGGCCTGCCGATAGGCCAGACCAAGGTCGCGCTGGCCATCCGCGAGCGCTTTGGCGTAGGCCACCATCAAAACCGTGTCGTCGGTGAAGCGCGCCCCCTGGGTCAAGAGCGCCGTGCCTGGCTTGATCGGCCTGCCGCCTTCAAACGGCGCCCCGGCCATGTCTCCAACAATGGTCCCCCACATCTTCAGCTCCTCCTGGTTGATTGCAGACACGGTCATTAGGTTTGGCCAACCAAGAGGACGCTGGTGACATCCAGACCAAAGCGCTACAAATGAAGGGGCGGCGATGATGACAAAGACATGGGGACCAGACGACCATGAAGCGGTATGTGGCGATGGGCGCGGTGATGATGGGGGTCTGGCTGGGCACTGGCGCAGCCGCCCAGGCCCATGGGCTCTGGGGCCACGTGCATGTGACGGGTTGGGCGGCGGAGAACTTGCCGCAAGGCGAACTGAAGGCGTTTTTGTCGGAGCCGGAGGTCTTTAATGCGCTGCTTTTTGGGGCGGCGTTTACGGACTCGGGTTATTTTCCGCAAGGCGGCGAGCTGGCGCGCAAGTCCCGAGCCTACAGCGAGCATTCGCATTGGGAGCCGTTTATTGCGGACTTCATCGCCTGGATCAAGAGCAATGACCCGCCGCCGTGGCAGACGCTGGAGTCGCGCAAGCGGGTGGCCTTTTTGATGGGCTGCGCTTCCCACGGTTTGCAGGACGAGGTCTTTGACTCGCTCTTTTTGCCCCAGGTTGGGTTTCACGACGATGGGGGGCAGGACGAGGCCGACCCGGCCTCGGACGGTTTTATGGCGTTGGACATGTTGATCCGGTTTGAGCCCGAGCAGGATCTGCCCATGGAGACGCTGCTGGAGCTTTACCAGCCGCTTGGCGAAGAGATTACGGAGGACGTGATCCTGCGCAGCGTGCGCCCGATGATGAGTTTTTACGTCAACCACCGGGTGGGGATCGACGTGGCCAGGGGCCAGGGGATGATCGGCCAGGATCGCCTGCCGTGGACGCGGCTGCACTACATGGACCCGTCGGTGCCTGGGAGCCTGCGGGCAGAGATTTTTCCCACCATGCGCTACCTCCAAGCGCTGTGGGCCAGGCTCCACGGGCGGTTTGAAGGGACTCAGGTGGTGATCTCGGCCTACCCAGAGTTGCCCAGGCGACTGCGGGGCGCTGACCCAGCCTCTCCCGACAGTTGGGTGACGCTGCTCTTTGGCGCCGCGCCCCGCTATGAGCAAGCCGCGCTCTCCTGGGGGCTGACCGAGTCGCCCGAGCAGGCCGTGGACTTTACCAAGCGCAACACCCGCTGGGGAGACCCCTGGCCCCGGTTGATCCGCTTGACCCCCAACGAGCCCCTGGAACCAGGCGGCTGGTACACGGTGGAGTTGGGCGCAGGGGTGGAGACCATCGACGGCCCGGTGACCCAGGACCCTTTTGAGATCACCTTCCAGGTGGCCTGCGACGACCCCGACGACGACGCCTGCCCCGATCTTGGCCCCTTGCCCGAGGCCACCATCGAGCCAAGGGACGACTTCCCGCATCGCCCACCCACGCCTGACGCAGGGCCGGACGCACAAGACGCACAAGACGACGCGGCCGACGCAATGCCGCCAGAACTCGAAGACGACGCCGAGCACGCCGAACCAGACGCACCCCAAGGCGAAGAAGACGCCGAACCAGTGCCTCCAAACGCCTCAAACGGCGCCTCTTCGGGGGGCAAAGGGGGGTGCTCACAGACAGGAGGCGCCCCAGCTCCCATGGGACCGGGCGCGTTGATTTGGGCGATGTGGGTGATTTGGAGGGCAAAACGGCGAGCGCCGAAAGGCGCGCCTTCACCTTGATGGCGCCGTGCGGGGGCCATTTATTCGGCAGGGATGGCGTGCTGGCTAAAGAAATCCCACATCATCTCAGAGGCCGAAATCGTCTCGGTCAGATCGCCAAAGAGGCCCAGCGACTCGCCGCCAGGCCAGGTATGGCCGCCGCCTCGAACCGTGCACAGGCGCACTTCGCCGCCCGGTGAGCAATCGGACCACGCCTCGCAGATGACGTCATCCACATCAAAGAAGACCTCGCTGGTGTCGGCGCAGCCGTTGCGCTCCAGCCACCCTTCGGTGGTGACCTCGACCGAGGCGATCCCAGCAAAGCCGTCGTAGGGCACGATCCGGTCGTCGTCGCCGTGGAACTGGAAGACCGGCACAGGGCGGCTGGGCTCACACTCAAAGGTCACGATGGTGCCGGCCACCGGAGCGATGGCGGTGATGCGATCCGAGAGTTCGCAGGCCAGCTTGTGGGACATGAACCCGCCGTTGGAGATGCCGGTGGCGTAGACCCGCGCCGAGTCAACGCACAGGCCAGACTCCAGGGCGTCGAGCATCACGCGGGTAAAGCCCACGTCATCGACCTCGTCGCGCAGCGCGTCGCCGCAGCACAGCCCCGCGTTCCAACCGCGGTCCAGCGACCCGGTTCCCTCGGGGTGAACGGCAATAAAGCCCTGCGCGTCAGAGACCTCCAACATGCGCGAGAGGTTGATCTGGGCGTCGGCGTTGAGGGCGCGGCCGTGATAGTTGATCACCACCGGGGTGCGCGCTTGCGGGTCGTAGTTGGGCGGCAGGTGCACCTTGAACTCGCGCTGGCGGCCATCGTGCTGCACGGTCCAGACCCGGTCGTTGGCCCCAGGATCCACACCGCAGCCATCCCCCATGGGGCCGCCGGTGTCCGGCTCGTCCATGCTGTCCTCTTCCATGCCGGTGTCTTCGGGCGGCTCGGGCACGTCGGGCTCGTCGGGAGGCAGGTCAGGCTCGGTGTCCTGGGGCGGCTCGGGGACATCTTCGGGCGGCTCGGGCACGTCGGGCTCGCCGGCGTCGGGCTCAAGTGTGGTGTCCTGGGTCTGAGCGTCGGGGGTCCCTGAGTCGGGCATGCCGACGTCGGGCTGGAGCTCACCGGCCTGCTCTGAGGATTGTTCTTCGGTGCAGCCGGCGGCGACCAGCAGACCCAGCAGCGCCAGGGCCATGATGACGGTCTTCTTCATGAGGGATGTGCGGGGGATGTGAAGACAAAAACCACGCAAAACAAAACGGTCAGCGGCGCCGACGTTTTGGGCTCGGTCTGTGGTTGTGCACAGCGGTTGGGTGGTTTTGTGTGGCTCCTGAGACAAAAATATGCTTGCCAGCGCGGTTTTAATCATACCCACAAACCCTCGGCACGGTCCAGCGAATGCGACCATTGACACCGCCTCCCACGCGCTTCACCCTGAAACCATGGAAAACCCACCTTCCGGCACGCCGATGCAGCACAAGAGCACCCCCATCAAGCGCTTTTTGCAGGTCCTGACCAGCCAGCGTCCAGATCTGGCGCTGCAAGACCACGACGGGCGAGACACCTTTGGGGGCCTGCTGGTCTCTGCGGCGATCTTTCAGGCGCTCTTGATGGGCGGCGCGCTGCTGTACACGCTGGTGGTGGGCTGGCCGATCGCGATGGTCATGGGCAGCCTGGCGAGTTTAACCTCGATGGTGATCTCGGTGGTCCTGGTCGGGTACGCCGCGCGCTGGGCCGTGCGGCGCAAGGCCAAGGCGCTGGCTGCAGCGCCCTCACAGGACCTGATCAACGCCGCCGTGGCGATCCTGGCCCGGATCGAGGTCCACAGCCCAGGGATGCGCGCCGAGACCAAGTGGGGTCGCAACAAAGAGGGGACCGAGACACTCGACGTTCGGGTGGAGAAACCCGGCACCGGCGATGGTTTTGAACTCAAGCTCGTGCTCAAAGAGGGGGCGCGCACAGTCTTTGGCGACCGAGGCGCGGTGCTGGCCCACCTCACGCGCCGGGGCGAATGTTGGAAAGACGCCAACGGCAAGCGGACGCAAGCCCCAGCGGCGGCGCTGGGACGCGAGACGGTGGAGACGCTGCGCAAGAAGGGTGTCCTGGAGTTTGGAGAGATTCGCGAGGTGGTGCGTTTTGAGCGTCGCCCAGCCCAGCCTCGCGCCCAACGCGTGGTGGATGGGACCGACACCATAGAAATGGACCTTGAGGGCGATGACCAGGTGGCCACCGTGGAGGCCGAGTCGGTCTTTGCGGCCTGGGAGCGGATGCTGGCCTTTGCCACGGCGCACTTGCCGGTGCTCTTCATGGCGTGGGTGCTGCTGCAACAGGGCATGGACGGCAAGATGGGCGGCGTTGTGCTGGTGATGGGCTACCTCTTCACCTGGTTTTTGAGCATCCACACCATCTGGCCCGCAGGTCGCATGGTCCCAGGCACCCAGCCCCAACGCGACGTCGAAGCGGTCTCGCTGCGGCTCGATGGCCGCCGCCTCCAGGTCGGCGCACAGGAGATCGATCTGGAGCAGCCCTTTGGGGTGACCTTTTACCGACGGCCCAAACGCAATGAGGTCGTGGTGGAGCTTCGCGACAAAACCACCCCCTCAAAGCGCCTGCGGCTGGTGGTCCCGGTGATGCCTGACGAGCAGGCGCTGGCCAATCTGGCGGTCTTGGAGGTCGATGCGCCCAGTGTGCCCGCCCGGGTGTGGCAAGAGCGGCTGTGGCCAACCATCGAGGCAATGGCCCAGACCCACGGCACGCAGCTCGACGGCGGGTTTGCCGCGCCCCAGGAGGCCTTCACGCTCCCAGAAGACATGGCGGACACCACCCCCTCCAAAGCCCACCAGACCCAAAGCGCCAAGGCGACCGCTAGCCGTTGACGCCCCAAAGCCCCAGGGCAAAAACACCAAAAGCCGCGCAGGGTGCTCCTGGGCGGCTTTCAAATCGGACCTTGAGACTGACCGCATCTGCGTGGTTTTCCGTTGCCGGTCCCCCACGCGGCCGACCCGAACGCGCTCAGCGCGTGTAGGGCTTGGCGGCCTCTTTGCTCCAGATGTCCACAAGCAGGAAGGTCTTGTTGGGGGAGCTGTAGCCGACGGCGAAGGGGATGTCGTGGCGGTCGCGCAAGAAGGCCAGGGTGCCGGAGGTGGATTCACCGGGGGCCAGCTTGTCTTTTTCGCAGCTCATGGCCCCGGCAAACTTGCTGGTGGCGCGGTCGGGGGTGCGCTGGTCTTTGGGACCAAAGTCGACAAAGAAGTCGGTGCACTTGATGTCTTTTTCGCCCTTGTTCTGGAGGGAGACATCGACCAGGAAGAAGCGCTGGCCGTCCTTGATCTTGGTGCCTTCGGGGGGAGAGGCCTCGTTGCGGGTGCCTTTGACGCTGATGGCGACCAGATCGTCGCTGGCATCGTTGCCTGTGGCGTGCCCTTTGGCGCCGTACATGGACTTGAGGTCTTTGAAGAGCAGGTTGCGGACCTCGACCCAGCCTTCGCCCTGCTGGGCTTTGACACGGACCCAGTCACCCTTCTGGTAGAGCAACTCGACGTCTTCGCCGACCTGGGTCTTGCCGCTGGCTTTGCCGCGGGGACCAGCGCGCAGGCCCTCGGACTTCATGACGCGGGCGTTGCCGCTGACAGCGGCGCCGCGCACGGCCAGCCAGTCCACTTCGGCGCGCCACACGGGGGCCTCAAAGCTGAAGTTGATGGGGTCCTCAAAGACCGCCATCAGGGCCACTTCGGTCTTCTTGGGCATGTATTCGAGCATCAACGGCGAGAAGACAAAGGTGGAGACTTCGAAGAGCCGGGAGGTGCCGTTGCGCCAGGGTTTGCTGTCGGAGGCGGAGGGCTTGAGGCCGTCGGGGCTGAGCTGGACCTTGGTGGTGCCGCCGCCAAAGTCGAGGATCAGGGCGCCGCTGAGGAAGCCGCTGTAGAGGGTGTGGCCGGTGTTGTTGGAGATGGCGCCAACGATGGTGGCCTGGATGCCTTTTTCGCGGCGGCGGAAGCGGACCTTGCTGGTGCCCTCGTCGAGGGTCACGCGCAGGACAGTGACCTGGAAGCCGTCGCGGATTTTGCCCTTGCGCGAGACGCGCTGGAGACGCTGGAGGCGGCTCTCAAGGGGGTTGAGGTCTTCGTCGAGCGAGACGCGCTCTTCGCCGTCGTCCTCATCGTCGTCATCGTCACCACCGCCTTTGGCTTCAGTGCTGTCGCCATCACCGGGGATCTCGATTTTCTTGTCGCTCACCTCGGGCTTTTCGTCCGAATCGCCGCCTTCAGTGGTCTCCTTACCACCCTTATCACCTTCAGCTTCTTCCTCGCCGCCACACGCGCACGAGGCCGAGCCAAGACCAAGGACAAGGGCCAACAACAAAACCCACAATGTTCGGAACTTCATGGCTTTTCCTCTGAAAAAGGTTCACAGAAATCGAATGGTGGACAGCGATAACACATGACTTGTGTTCAGGCAAATAAGCCGTTCATAAATCCCAACACCTTCTACACCGCTCCCCTCTTTGCCTCGGTGGACAGCTTTGGAGGACCTCCTTAGACTGCCCCGGTCAAGGGTCATGTCAGGCCAGATGGGCATCATTACAAAGAGAGAACGGATGAGATCTCAACAGAGGGTCGGGTGGTTGGCGGCGTGGGTGATGGTGGCGGCGCTGAGCGCGTGTCAGGCGCCTGCTTCGACGGACAAGGCGGCGGCCAATGACGCGCCAAACGCCGAACCGGCGGACAAGAGCAAAGGCGACAAGGCAACCGGCGCTCAAAGCGAGGCACCCCAGGGTGCCAAGGCAGACGCGGAGCCAGCCAACACCCCAAAGGCGATGCGGATTGTGTCGATGGCGCCGTCGTTGACCGAGCTGGCCTTTGACATGGGGCTGGGGGACCGTGTGGTGGGGGTGAGCGACTTTGCGACCTGGCCGCCCGAGGAGTTGGCGGACAAGAAGCGGGTGGGGGGTCTGGTCAACCCCAACCTGGAGGTCATTGTGTCGCTGCGGCCTGACCTGCTGCTGACCGTGCCGTCCAACACCGCCGTGCACAAGCTGGCCGAGCGCCAGAAGATCAAGGCCCTCATCCAGCCCACCGACACGCTCCAGCAGGTCTTTGAGGGCTACGAGGCCATCGCCAAGGCCGCCGGGGAGCCCCAACTGGGCGCCAAACACAGCAAGGCGCTGCGCCAGAAGCTCGACGCCCAGAAGGTCACCCCCGAAAACAAAGAGGGGCGCCCCAAGGTGCTGCTGGTCATCGGCCGCAAGCCCGGCACCCTTGAGGGCATCTATGCGGCGGGCCCCGGCTCGTTTCTTGACGAGTTGACCCAACTGGTCGGCGGCCGCAACGCCCTGCCTGGCGGGGACAACAAGTGGCCCAGCATCAGCAAGGAGTACCTGCTGGCCAACCCCCCCGACATCATCATCGAGTTTGACGCCCGCAAAGACGCCAAACCGGACCCCGAGCACAAAGAGGTCCGTCAGGTCTGGTCCAAGATGAAGACGCTCGAAGCCGTCAAGAAGGGGCGAATCTACCGGCTGGCCGGCGATCACCTGCTGCTGCCCGGCCCCAGAGTCGAGCAGACCGCCAAGGACCTGCGCGGCGCCATCTGGCCAAAGTACCCCCTGCGACGCCTCTTGACGCGCCGATGCTGGGCGTGGACTTGGCCCCTCTGGTCGACGGTCGATGCTGGCACAGTGCGAAGGCGAGCCTGAAGGGCGCGACGAGTAAGATGGGGATGGGCGTGGTTCAGGGGCAGGCGGGGTGGATGATGCCGATGGCGTCCAGATCAAAAGTCCCCTGGAAGCCGACCTGATCTTCGCGGTCGGTGATGCGCACAAAGCGGGCCTCGTCCAGACCCACATCGGCCAGGTCAAAGGGATCGCCGCCGTGCTGCTCGGCATCGAGCGCCGTCACTTCGTCATCCTGGAGGTGCACACGGTGGTGCCCGGCGCAGGTCCCATAGGGGGCTTCGGTGGCCGAGCAGTCAAAGGCGTGCCACTGCTGGCCATCGGCGCTGACTTCGACGGTGGCCAGCTCGGCAAAGACCGTCTCACCGGCCTCAAAAGGGTTCTCAAAGACCAGAAAGTCGGCGCCGGGGGCATCGACAATGGCGTTGTCGGCAAAGGCCAGCGTGATCGACCCGCCGTTGCCCAGCGAGACCACGTCCAGCGACCCTTCGCAGCAGCCGCCTCCAAGCGGCGGCCCCAGGACCACCTCCGGCATCGCGTCGCGCCCAAACTCCTGGCCCGGCCCGTAGGTCACCTCCAAGACGTGGGTCGCAAAGAGGTCGCCGGTGCCCGAGCACACAAGCGGCGCCTCAAAGTCCGGCTCTCCAGAACCATCATCATTGTTGGCAGCGTCGTCATCATCATCCACACTGCCGTCTGACGCGCCATCACCCTGGGCGTCTTCGCCGCACCCCACCGACACCGCCATCAGCGCCGCCAGCAGGACCATCATCGCCAGCCATCGTTTGTTCATCTCAGGTCCAGACATCAACCCGACCCCAAACCACCGGGCGCTGCCTTGCGCCGGGCGCCCAATCCATGCCATGGCGCCTCCACCCGACGCCGCCGCCACGCACATTGGATCGGCGCCAAAAGCCAAGTCAAGCCAAATCAGCCTCGCCACGTCCAAACTCTGCCCAACCCCTGTCCAACTTCTGTATGCCACCGCCCGCACTGCGCCGCACCACCCCACCCGAGCCCCAAAACGCAGCCTTCGCCCAGCATCTCGTCTTTGATAAAAACAGCGCTCCCCTACGCCCACCGAGCACGCACGGATTCCAGCCTCAAAATCCCCACCAGCAACGTCACTGACGGCCTCCGTGCACAAATCCGGGCAACATAACCAAAGACCTGGCACAGCCCATGCTCAAGGAAAACGGCAGTGGCGCACTTCAAACCAGCGTCACGGCTCGGGGTATGGCTTAGCGGTAAAGCACTCGGTTGATAACCGGGGGATCGCTGGTTCGAATCCAGCTACCCCGACTTGGAGCGGCCCGTTTGGGTTCTCTGCGTTTTTCTTTTTGAATTGCTTGGGTTTGGCGTCAGGCCTTTGGTGGCTTGATGGCCTGTGGGTCATCGGCGATGACTCGGCCCCTTTGAATGAAGGGGAACTGCGTAGGCTGACTCCACAATGGCAGAGGATTGTACCAATTTTGTCACTCGGTGACACCATTTGGACAAGACCCTGTCCACCTCCATCCACAACGACGCCTTCAAGAGTCTCCCTCTTGAGACACGTTCAGCAGGGCCTTTAGGGAAAAACGTGGTCAAAAGTGTCATCAACTGACAACTTGGCTGGATTTTTGCTCTTTCTCCGACTCGACACGCCAACGAGAAGGAGGAGATGGCACCATGAACAACACTGCACACCGCGCCCAGACGTCGCGCTTTATTGCCGCCTTTTTGACGGTCGCCGCCGTCTTGTTTGTGTGGAACAACACCGCCGCTGCGCAAGCCGCCCGGCTGAGCGTGCCTGACTTGCAGGCCCCAAAAAAGACCGCCGTTGATCTGCATGGCAGCATCGGCGGCGCCAATGGCTGGGTGGGTATGGGTTTGAATCACACGTTCAACCAGGACTTTGCCCTGGAGGTCGGCGGCGGCATTGGCGTCACTGGGTTTGCGGTAGCGCTGACGCCGCACTGGCTGATCATCAACAAAACGTCGAGCGCTGGCAGCCATCATCGCCTGAGCCTGGGCGCGGGCCTGTCGGCCACCATTTATGGTTTTGACACGCCCACAACCCTTTTGAGCGACACCTTGATTGAATCCGACCTGTCCATCTGGTTCAACGGCGAGCTGCGCTACACCTACCAACACCGCAGCGGCTTTCGCATCGGGGCCTATGCTGGCACCACCCGACTCCTCTCCATCCACAACGCCGTCATGTACGACAAAGAGTTTGGCGAAAAAACCAATGAGCGCCCCGCGAGCGTCTCGGACTTCGATTTCGGAGACGACTTCTTGCCAACCGCGGGCGTCTTCACCGGCTATGCGTTTTGAGCCTTGCTGAGGCCACGGGTTGTATGACGCAGAGCGCGCTGCGTGGGGATGGGGTTTACACAAAGGAGACTTTATCGTTGTGGCCATCAAAGTTGACATTGAGCCGCTCAAAATCGAGCTTGCCGGTGGTCAGCAGCGCCCGGCCCGCCTCCCAGACAAAGCGCAGCTTCTGGCTTATGCTCCAATCCCAATACTCACCATTGCTGGGCACGAGCTTCAGAACCGCCAGCGTGGGGTGCGTGGCGCCCTGGGGGAACCACCGCTCCCAACCGTCCTCCCAAATCTCCTCCATAAGGCGCCGATCCTGAATGATTTCAGCCTTGCCCGAGAGCGACAGACAGCGCTGGCGGCCCTGCATCGTCGCACACACCTGAGGCGCGCGGGCGATCTCATCCACTTTGCCTGCGTCAAGATCAGTCAGGAGGTAGATCACACCGTCATCTCGGCGGTGTGCGACGGCCATGGGACGAGCGCGCATGGCGCCGTCTGGGGTTTGGGTCGTCAGCATCAAGCTATCAAAACGGTCCATGAGGTCAAAAAATTGTTCGTCGGCATACTCTGTCATGTGCACTCCATGTGTTTGTGTTTGAAAAAGAGAGGGGTGTGCGGCACAGGCAAACTGTGCGCGGGGGGCAGGTCAGTTAACGGCCGCGATGTCCACGCGGCGCTGGGCAGCGGCGCTCAGGTAGCCCTGGGCAGCGCGCTCACCGAGCGACATGGCAGAGACGGCGCTGGCCGGCACTCCCGCCCCAACAAGGTAGACGGTGACGCTGCGCGCGCGCTCCAGCGCCAACCGCTTGTTGGCCTTGGGGCTGCCGATGGGATCGGCGTTGCCCACGATGAGCAGTTCGTCGGTGTCCAACTCGCCGCTGCGCATGCAAGTGGCCACGCGGTCGAGGGTTTGGCGCGCTTTCCAGTCCAGTGACACCGAGCCCACCTCAAAGAAGACACTGAACGTCTCCATAGAACAAAAGTCCACAAGGCGCTCGCCGATTGGGATGATCACCTCGCCGTCGCTGTACGCGGTGCGGGTGTCAATGATCCTCAGCGCCAGACCCCGTGTCGGCGTCGTCGTTGACGCGGGCAACGCTGGCGAAACCGCGTTGGAGGCCATTGCCTCAACGTGGTGCTCACCGAGGCCAAAGTTCAACAGGTGGCCCGCAAACGCGTCGGCCAGGTCTCGATCGTCGGCGTGGGTCGACTCAGGAGCAACGATCAACTGCCTGCCCAACGCCTCACCTTCGAGGACACAGGCCGCCAGCGGCTCAAAAACACTGGACTCCAGCGATGAAAGCATCAATGGGGTGATCTGTATTGAGCCGTGCGCGGTAGAAATCCCGCACTTTTCCAAGACTGAGGGTTCGAAGCTCACGGAGAAGGAGTTCGGCATGGGTTCGTTGGCTGCGGCCAGGTTGGGGCCAAGCAGCGCAGCACAGATCGTAAGGAAGATGGCATTGAGCCTGCTCATGGGTCTCCTATGTTGTTCAAGAGGTGGGGGTATGGGGGTTGTTGTGATGGGTCTGGCCAGCGTCGCCCCAAAGGGGAGCGGGCACCACCCAGACTGGTGGCCTGGGGGATAAGTTCGTTGGCAAACGTTTCGCCCGTCCGGCTTGTGTGCACCGGACTGCGACTTGCCAACAGACTTCGCGCTTAGACCGCCCGCGCGTCAGTTGATCAAGCGGATGTCAACGCGGCGATCAAAGTTGTAGGCGTATTCATCGGAGTCTTCATTGGCTTTGGTCTCGCCGGCGCTGGCGACGCTGAGGCGCCAGGACGCGACGCCTTCCTCAACCAGATAGCGCGCCACATTCATCGCACGCTCTTTGCCAAGCTTGGCGTTGTACTCCGCATCACCCTGGGGGTCGGTGTGCCCCACAATCGCGATGCGGTCATCGCCGCCGAGGTCCTCTTTGATGCACTTGGCCAGTGCATCGAGCCGCTGGGCGCTCTCTGCGATGATGCTGGCCGAGTCTTCCTTAAAGTAGGCACGGGTCTTTTCCATCCCGCAGATCTCCGCGAGCGTGTCATCGACTTCAACCGGAACGAAGACCACTTCCTTCTGAATGGGTTTGCCGGTGGGCTTGGTCATCTCCAACTTCTCTTCATAGGTGAAGTCGTCGGCAGTTTTGGCATGGTTCTCCGAGGCGCAGCCGGCGGCGTTGAGCAGAAACAGGCCGGTCAACAGGATCGTGGTCTTGGTGGTCTTCATGGCACTCCTTTGCATAAGGTTATCGTTTCAAATCTCTCCAGGCGGCCTGCGGCGCGTCTTTCGAGACACCCCCTAAGTAAAGCAACAGCCGTGCCAGGTTTTTAAACACCGTATTGACGGCACTTCACCTTGATGCAACCCACAAAACAACGAAATTTCGCCGCACGCAGACGAGATCCCGTCGCCCCTGCCCCCAAAGACCCCTCGTGGATGGTTTGAGCGCTCAAGATGGGACTGGCAGACTCGACGGTGAACGCGGGGCCATCGGCGGCGTCCAGCAGCGCGACGATGGGGTCGCCGAAGAGCTGCTCGGGCACAACGACCACCTCCAACAAGCCGTGACCCCAGCAAATCACCCACCTCCGCGCGCGCGTGCAGTGCTCGAAGACGGCTCCAAAGCAAACCTCTCATTTGTGGCTTGGTTTCGGATGGCATGGATCATGCCTTTACCTCCCATGTTGCGAACTGCGCGCCCAACGCTTCTTCAACCCACACCAGGAGGCCCCATGACCCGAGCCGTTCATAAGCACAGCGCTCCATCAAACCCCTTCTCCACAACCCACACACGCACAGCGAGGCGAGTGTGATGGAGGCCACCATGAACCTGATCAAAGAAAGCAAGGAGGTCGTCTTTGGCTTTGTGCGCAGCGGTCTGGAGGTCTTGCCGCTGCTCTTGATCGCCGGCAGCGTGCTGGCGCTCTTTGTCTGGGCGTCGCGCTATGCCCCCAGGCTTGCGGGGCCCTTGACGCGGCGCGTGACCCACGACGTCAGCCTGCGGCGTCTGGCCGAGACCGCTGTGCGTGTGTTGTGCATCGCAACGGGTGTCGTCATCGCCTCGACCATCATCTTCCCCGGGTTGGGGGTCGGTGACCTCGTCAGCGTCCTGGGCTTGACCAGCGTCGCGGTGGGTTTTGCCTTCAAGGACATCTTTCAAAACTTCCTGGCGGGGATCATCATCCTGGCGCAGCGCCCTTTTCACATTGGCGACCAGATCAAATGCAAGGACATCGACGGCACCGTCGAAGACATCAACATCCGCTCCACACAGGTGCGCACCTTTGATGGCCAGCGCGTCGTCGTCCCCAACGCCGATCTTTACACCAACGCCGTCACCGTCAAGACAGCCCTGGATGCCCGGCGTTCGATCTTCACCACGGGCATTGGATACGGCGAAGACATCGAACACGCGCGCGAGGTGATGCACGAAGCGCTCAACCGCTGCGAACGCATCAAACAAGAGCCCGCCCCTGCTGTCTTCGTCCTAAGCCACAGCGCCAGCTCCATTGACTTTGAAATCCTTTTCTGGACCGAGCCCACCCAGGCTGACCTGCGTCTGGCCCGCGATGAAGTCGCCACGCGCATCAAACGCGCCCTTGACGACGCCAACATCGAGATCCCCTTTCCGCAGCGCGTGGTGGAGATCGCCAACCCCGAGGTCTTCCAAGCCTCGCGCGGCGCCCAACACCGCAGCGCCTGAGGGCAAGCCCAAAACCAGGCTCGCCCTCACACACCCACCCATCACCGTCGGTCACCCATACCGACACAACAACACTCAACCATGGAGGACACCATCTCAACCCAACCCATCAAACCCCTCTTTGACATCAAGGATGGCATCAGCGCGGGCCTGCTCGGCGCCAGCGTTGTCGCGCTCTTCTTCATCTTCACCAACGTTCTGGCCGGCCACCCGCCCTTGCAGACCCCTGCGGTGCTCGGAGCGTTGGTCTTTGAAGGGCCTGACGCCCTGAGCAACGGCATCGGCGGGACATGGGGCCACATCGCAGGATACAGCGCGCTTCACTTCGGGGCTTTTATCGTCCTTGGGCTGGGGATGAAGGCGCTGGCCAACTTCATCGCCAAAATCCCCGCCATGGGTGGTTTCGCCATCCTGATGCTGGCCATCGTAGAGATCCCCATCATTGTGCTGGCACTGACCGTCGGCGCCAAGCTGGCCTTGACGCTACACGTCGTCGAGATCCTCGCCGCCAACATCTTGGCCACCGTAACCATGGTCGGCTACTTCTTCGCACGCTCAGAAATCCTGCACATGACCTTCTCCAAAGGCCTGTGGGATCACGCGCTCAACCGACGTCAGCGGCGACGCCTCACACAATGGCGCCGCCTTGAAAACGCTTGACCCACCCGAACCCCATCAACCCCTGAAGCCCATAGGCGCCCCACAACACCGACGAGATCCCGTCGCACACCGGCGAGATTTCATCGGACGCCACCAGAAACCAACGGTTGAAGCCCTGTAAGACGGGCTTCATAGGTTGGCACTGCGCTTGCTCATTGCATCGGGGTGTCGAACCCAACAAAGGAGGACCCATGCAAAACTCAAGCATCTACCACATCACCTACAAAAACGAGCGCTGGACCGTCCGCAAACAAGGCCGCCGCTTCGTCGACTTCTTGTCTCGCTCCAAAGAGCACGCCCTGAAGTGGGGCGCAGCGATGGCCCAGGTGCGCTTTGGGCGTCTGATCATTCACGACACAACTGGCCAGATCGAAGCCCACCAGGACTACTCAGACGGCCCCCAATGGTCGCTGGCGTAACACCCAGCGCATCCGCTCTCTTCAATCACTCAACCCACAGAGGAACCCATGCACAATAACACCATCGCACCGACCCCCTCACTGTCCAACCCCATCCTTGTGCGCCTGGCGGCGGCCATGGCAGACACCTACGCGCTCTGCCTCAAAACCCAGGGCTACCACTGGAACGTCGAGGGGCGAACCTTCTACCAACTCCACACGCTCTTTGAAGTGCAATACAAAGAGATGATCGACGCCGTCGACGAGCTCGCCGAGCGCATCCGGGCGCTGGGCGGCTACGCCCCTTCAACCTTTGCCATGATGCGCCACATGACCAGCGTCGAGATGGATGAGCGCATCCTGTCGTCAGCGCAAATGGTGGAACATCTGGTCAAGGCCCACACCACCGTGTGCGAGTCGCTGCGTCACGCCCTGGGTATGGCGCGTGAGGTCAACGACCCCGTCAGTGAAGATCTCCTTGTAGAGCGCCTGCGTGTGCACGAGACACAGCGCTGGATGCTTGAAAGCCTCCTGCAAGACAGTCCCTCACGCGCCGATCTCCCAGAAACAGTTGATTGAGCGATGATCACAACGGCCAAGGACAACCCTGAAGTGAACCATGGCCACAGAATCGACCAGGAGAGCAGACGTGCCCAGGCAAACTTCTGATAGTTTAGACACTCGCTCAAAAATCACCGGACGTGCTGCGTCACTGGTGCCAACGGGGCATCACATGGAGTGGGGCGCGGTGGCCACGCCTGCTTTGCCACACGCGCTCCCTCCCAAAGTGTCGCTAAACCTGGCCTATGCATGCATCGAAGCCCTCGGCAACGCCATCGTCTACCTAAACCGGTCGCAACATGTGATCTACGCCAACAGCGCCTCACACGCGCTCTTTGGCGAGGCCTTTGAAGAGGTGCTTGGCTTGCACATCACCGAAATCCTGCCTCGGCTGGAGACGGCGCGCTGGCAGGCGATCACCGCCCAATGCCGCGCGACAGGCTCCCACACGCTTCATACCGCGTTGCCCCCCGGTGCCGCGCAATCCTCAGCCGATGTGGTTGTGCTGGAGCAGGACTGCAAAGGCGAGCCATTTACGATCCTGGTGTTCAAGCCGGCCCGGTCAACGGCCCGCAGGCCACAAGCACCAAAGGGCGAAGCTCCCAAAGAGACCACCTCGCTTGGCGCCAACCGCACCAAAAGTGCCTTTTTGGCCCACATGAGCCACGAACTGCGCACCCCCCTCAATGGCATCCTTGGCTATGCACAGATCCTGAGCCAGAGCACGCTGACCCACGTTCAACGCCGCGGGGTGCAAACCATCCGCAGCAGCGGAGAACACCTGTTGGCGCTGATCAACGACCTCTTGGACTTATCCCGGATCGAGGTCGGGCGCATGGCGTTGGACAAGACCCACTTTGATCTACACGAGCTGCTCGACAGCGTGGTGGCCATCCATCGCCCCAAGGCGCACCACAAAGGATTGCAACTCTTCGCCTCGCTCTCACCTCGGCTGCCACAGGTTGTGGAGGGCGACAGCAGGCGGCTGCGCCAGGTGCTGTTGAATCTGCTGGGCAACGCCGTAAAATTTACTCAAGAAGGCGAAATCCGCCTGCATGCCAGCATCAACCCTTCGGTGCCCGGGGTGCTGCGCTTCGAAGTCAAAGACACAGGGATCGGCATCGCGCAAAGCCACCAGGAGGAGATCTTCAAGCCCTTTCGGCAAGCCCATGGATTGAGCGAAGCGTTGTCGGACCAAGGCGCTGGGCTGGGACTGGCGATAAGCAACCGGCTGGTACAAATGATGGGAGGCCGCCTTGAGGTCGATAGCCTCCCAGGCCAAGGCGCCACGTTCACCTTTGAGATCTTGCTCCCCACAAGTCAGGAGCAGGCACGGCCGCTGGTCGCGCGGCAACACCGCATCGGGTACAGCGGCTCACCAAAGCGGCTGCTGGTCGTGGACGACCGCAAGGAAAACCGCTCCATCCTGATCAACATGCTCGAACCGCTGGGATTTGAAGTCCAAGAGGCCCACAATGGGCTTCAGGCGTTGAAACTCGCCGATGAGTTTCAACCCGACGCCATCCTGATGGATCTGGTCATGCCAGAACTCGATGGCTTTGAAACCACGCGCAGGTTGCGCAGCCTCCCGGCGCTGGCAAAGATCAAAATCATTGCGCTGTCGGCCAGCGTCTTTGACGAGGATCGCACCAGCAGCATGATCGCGGGCTGCGACGCCTTCTTGCCCAAACCTGTCTGTCTTGAGGAGCTGCTCGATACGCTCGGCCAGGTTCTGGACCTTGGCTGGATCCACACCCAACCCAAGAGGTTGCCAACGCAGACTTCCTCCAGGACACTCTCTCCAATCCCAGAAGACGTGCTCCAGGGATTGTCTGGGTTGCGAGAGTTTGCTCGCCAGGGGCTGATCATCGCCGTCCGCCGCGAATCGGCCCATCTCAAAGAGCAACACAAAGCCAAGCACGGCCCGCTCGAAGATCTGTGGACGCACATCGACCAGATGATCGAAGGGTTTGAAATGGAAGCACTGCGCGACTTCATCGATTCACTGTGTCAAGGACACCACGATGCCAGAAAACGCCACCATCCTCCTCGTTGATGACACCCCTGCCAATCTCCACGTCCTGGTAGACACGCTGGGGGACACAGGCCACAACCTCATGGTGGCCACCAATGGGCCTCAGGCCATTGACCGGGCACGGGAGTTTCAACCGGACCTGGTGCTGCTTGATGTCTTGATGCCAGGCATTGACGGGTTTGAGACCTGTCGTCGCCTCAAGGCCGACCCCAAGACCCACGACATCCCCGTCATCTTCATGACCGCGCTCTCCGATCAGGCCGATAAGCTCAAGGGCTTTGAGTCCGGTGGCGTGGATTACGTCACCAAGCCCATCGAGCACGGCGAGGTGATGGTCCGCATCGAGACCCACCTGTCGCTGTGCCGGTTGCGCCGCGACCTGGCGGCATCCAACGCCGATTTAGAGCGGCGGGTGACCGAGCGCACCGCCGAACTCAAAAGCGCCATGGCCGAGATCAACACGCTCAAAACCCAGCTGGAGCTCGAAAACGTCCGCCTGCGTCAGGAACTCTCGGAGACCCAACCCTACGGTGACATCGTCGGCACATCGCCAGCGGTGCAAGCTGTCACAGAGATGATCGAGATGGTCGCCCCAACCAACGCCAGCGTCTTGATCGAGGGGGAGTCGGGGGTGGGCAAGGAGCTTGTCGCCCGCGAGCTCCACAAGCGCAGCAAGCGCGCCTCAGGACCCATCGTCAAGGTCAACTGCGCCTGCGTCCCTCATGAACTCTACGAGAGTGAGTTCTTTGGGCACGCTCGGGGTGCCTTCACGGGTGCTGTGCGCAGCCGCGAAGGGCGCTTTGCCGCCGCGCACGGGGGCACGCTTTTTCTTGATGAGGTCGGAGAGATCCCGCTGGAGCTGCAGAGCAAGCTCCTGCGGGTTTTGCAAGAGGGGACTTATGAGCGTGTCGGCGAGTCACGCACGCGCACTGTGGATGTCAGGATCGTCGCCGCCACAAACCGGGATCTGGCCCAGGAGGTCCAAGCTGGGCGCTTCCGCTCGGACTTGTATTACCGACTCAATGTCTTCCCCCTGCCGGTGCCGCCGTTGCGAGAGCGAGGAGACGACGTGGTGCTGCTGGCCAGCTATTTTGTGGAGCGATTGGCACGCAAAATGGGTTTGGGTGCGCCGCCGCCCCTGAGAGAGGCCGAATTGGACCCACTGCTCCAATACGACTGGCCTGGCAACATCCGCGAACTCGAAAATGTTGTGGAGCAAGCGCTCATTCGCGCTCGACTGACTGGGCGGCTGAGCTTTGAGCACCTCCAACGCAGGCCTTCTGCCAACCCCGCCCCAGGCGGGCTGCCCGAGCTCCTTAGCGGGAGCCTTATTTTGACCGACGCCCAACTGCGCGAGATGGAAAAACTCAACGCCAAGCGCGCACTGGCCAAGGCCAACGGACGAATCCGTGGCCACAACGGCGCTGCGGCGCTCCTGGGCCTCCCCCCCACCACCTTGACCTCACGGCTCAAACGCATGGGGCTCAAATGAGCGTCCGCAGCGACTGCCAGGCGTGCCTGCGTGAGCGCTCTTGACGTGCCCCCAGGAGCCCTCCAAGGACTCGACCGACATCGCGAGAGAACGCCTGCGCACACAGATGCCGGTAGGTCTCAATGAACGCTTCATGACAGCGCACCACCAACGCCGCCGCTTCCGCAGAAGTTCGCAGCGGCGCCTGTGTGACCTCGGCCATCACCTCATCAAGGCGCCAAACCCCGACCGACTGAAACCAGCCCCCCAGCACATGCTCGGGCGCCTGCTCCAGATACCGCTCGATGCTCGCCTGTGCGCTCCTCTCGTGAGCAATGGCGCGCTTGAGACACCACCGAATGGCCGGATCGCTGACCTCAGCCCAGCGTCCCTCATAAACCCCCACCAAGCGGCGGCTGGCCGCATGGATGAGCCTCAAAATATCTTTGACTTGAACAAAATTCATGACACTCCTCTCTTCTTCGTGTGGGAATTCGAAACGCACCGCATGCGACTCAAAACCCCCATGCCAACGATGAGGAGGGGTTGCCGACCGCGCCGCCAAGGCGTTGCCTGGAGGGCGATCCCTGTGTCGGGGCCGTGTGGGGCTGACGGGCCCCGGCCTTGCGCGCGCCTTTCGGTGGGTTGATGTGCTCAATGATCGGATCCGCGCCGGCTTGCTTCAACACCTCGACCGCCTCTCGCGCGCGAGCCTTGGTGACAAACACCCCCACAAGCGCCTTGTGGCCCTTGAGATACTCCGCCTGGTCTTCAGGCACGCCCAACGCCGTCAACACACCCAAGGTGCCGCCGACCGCGGCCCCTGCACCCGCGCCGTAAGCCGCCAGCAACACGGGACCCGCCACGATTCCTCCAGGGATCGCCAACGTCGCCAGACCCACCAGCGCCCCAGCCAGCGACCCCAACGCCGCACCTGCGCCCATCGCGTAGCCGCCGTCTTCGAGCACGTCCGCGCCGAGCAACTCAGACCCATCAGCGATCTCCCCCTCGGGCTCATCTCCAATGGCCAGGTGCACATCGGTGGGGGAAAAGCCTCGCTCCAAGAGGGCGCCCGTGGCCTCCCCCGCCTGAAAATGGTGATTGAAAAAGCCGATGATCATGCTCGTGCGGTTGTTCATAATGCTCCATAACATGGGTGATGGTCATGGGCGGAGACCCTCCCCGCCCTGGCCGGTGGCCGGAGCTCGCCCCATCAAGGACGCGCCCACGTTCGACCACCCGGCGCTCACCCCCATGAAACAAGCAAGCCGCATACCAAACCCCAGCAAACACTCGCCAACGCAGCGCCCTGCCCCTCAAGGCCGCCACCAAGACCCATCAACCAACGCCAAAGGCATCGCCTCTGACACCATCAAGACGACGAACTGTCGTCGTCTCGACGAAATCTCGGCGCTCAGACAACGCAAAAGCACCCACATGGGTGACAACACACCAGCGCCCGCAGCCCTCAAACACAGCGCACACTCAACCAGCACCCAACAACTGCGGCATAAAGTCGCCCATCAACGCGTCCACAAAGGCGCGGATGTGGGGCTGACGTGTGGAGCTGTGGCGCATGGCCAAAAAGACATCCGCGCCGGGCACCTCCAGCCCTTCAAAGACCCGCACCAGCCCCTCAGAGGCCAGCACCGGCATCGTCGCCACCCCAATGCCCCTTTGCACCGCGCTCAACTGCGCCATAAACGAGTTGGTCCGCACCTTCACCTTCACAAAACCCGCCGCCGTGGCTGCCCTGGCCTGCGGCGCTCGATCCAGCGGCGGCGACACCGACACAAAGGGGACCTGACCAGGCCTGGGCAACACCCCACCGCCCTGCTCCACCAAGCGCTCCCGCAACGCCGACGCGCAAAAATACCCATAATCCATCGTCATCAACCGCCGATACACCAGCGAAGGCTCCCCCAAATGCGCCATGCGGATCGCCACGTCCGCCTCGCCTTTGGCCACGCGCACGTAGTCGTTGTTGACGTCGATCTCCACCACGCACTCCGGGTGAACCGCCTCAAACCGGGCCACAAAATCCGTCACCGCCGACACAAACCCATCGCTGCACGCCACCACCACCTTGCCGCTGACCGCCCCCGCCATCTGCTCGCGCACGCGGCCCAACTCCCGCGACATGGCCCGCGCCGACTGCGCCACCAACTCCCCCTGCACCGTCAATCGACACCCATCCGAGGCCCGCTCCACAAGCCGCACCCCAAAGCCCTCCTCCAACGCCGTCAACCGCCTCGACACCGTCGACGTCGCCACCCCCAAAGCTCGCCCTGCCCCCAGCAAGCTCCCCGTCCTGGCCACCTCCAGCAAGAGCCGCAGCCCATCCCAGTCCATCCCATCCAAAGTCACGTCGCCCTCCCGCATGCTTTTCATTGACGCAAAGCCCTTTGCCACCTGCATTGCTTCCATGAAACACAAAACATGCCTAGAGTCTATCCGCGACACATCGAGCGCCCCTAACGGAGCAACCATCGACCCCAAACCCACCAGGAGACCGCCCCATGACCCCTCCCACCGCGCTTCGCCAGCTCGCCCCAGGTCTCCACGTCGCCCAAGCGCCGCTGCGCTTCATGGGCATGGAGTTGGGCGCGCGCATGACCGTCCTCCAACTCTCCAAAGGCCTGCTGGTCTACTCTCCCATCGCCATGGACCCATCCGCGCTCAACCACCTTGGCACCCCCAGGTGGGTCCTGGCCCCCAGCCTCTACCACCACCTTTATGTGGGACCATGGGCCGAAGCCGGCTGGGAAGCCTGGGCCGCCCCAGGCCTCGACAAGAAACGCCCAGACGTGCCCTTTCACGCAGTGCTCGCCCAAGACAACCACCCCTTCGGAGACGAGATCGAACTGGTCGCGCTGACCTGCTTCTCGCTGACCAACGAAGTCGTCATGCTCCACAAACCCAGCCGCTCGCTGGTGGTCTGCGATCTGGTCTTCAACATTCCCCCCACCGCCCCCTGGACCACCCGTGCCATCATGCGCGCCATGGGCGGCTACCCAGGCTGCAAAACCACCCTCCTTGAGCGCTTCGGCATGAACAAACAAGCCGCCCGCGCAGACCTGCGCGCCATCACCGCCCTCGACTTCGACCGCATCATCGTCGCCCACGGCGACATCGTCGAAACCGGCGGCAAAGCCGCCCTCCTCAACGCCTTCAAATGGCTCGGAAAGCTCTAAAACCACCCCCAACACCCCACTCAACCGACTTTCTCAGCCCCAAAACACATTTTTCCCGCAACCAAACCCCACCTGCGCCCGATAACCCCCGCCACAAGAGCGCACCGCCACCGGATTCAAGAACCAAGTGGTTTGATGGATGAGCTTGGCACGCTGCGCACCGGGCTTTTTGTGGGCAGCGGCGTCATGGCGTTGGGAGCCCTGGGGTTCTACTTCCTGGAGCGGCCAAGCAACAGAGATGTCCTGGCCCCTGACCCGCCCAAACGCGCCGGTGACATTGACGTCAGCCCCATGGTCGGTGCGGACGCTTTTGGCCTTGAGATGATGTTTGTTTTTGAATAACCTCAATGATACTCAAACACCACAGTGTGCCCAGATGCACGGTGGTTGCAATGACAGGCGTGGAGCAGAAACCATGACAACCATTCAAACAATGACTCGCTGCATGAGCGCATGGGCGCTGGCGATGGCCATTGTGGGCACTCAAGCCGGGTGCACAGACACAGACAACCTCTTTGAGGAGTGTGTCCGCGACGAAGAGTGCCAGGACGACGAGATTTGCCTGAACCAACTCTGTCAGTCCCCCCAATGCGACACCGAGGAGATTGCTTGCGGGCGAGACTGCGTCAATCCGCGCATCGAGCTTGAGTTTTGCGGCGGATGCAACGGCTGCCCCGGCACGGACAACGCCGAAGGGATCCAATGCCTTGAGGGCCAGTGCATCTACCGCTGCCTCGACGGCTTTGTAGACGTCAACGATGACATCAACGACCCCAACGGCGACGGCTGCGAGTGCGTTCCTGACGGCCCAGAGGTCTGCGATGGCATTGACAACGACTGCGACGGCCTTGTCGACGCCATGGACGACGATGTCGAGCCCTGCGACGCCGAGACCGGCGCCGAAGCCGCCTGCGTGGCCGGTGCCTGCGAGCAGGCCTGCACACCGGGACTGGTGGACGTCAACGAAGACCTGGGCACCGGCGGCAACGGCTGCGAGTGTGAGCCCACCGGCGAAGAGGTCTGCGATGGCCAGGACAACGACTGCGACGGCCTCGTCGACACTGAAGACGACGACCTGGAAGTCGATGAAGAGGTCTGCGACGGCCAAGACAACGACTGCGACGGCGACATTGACGAAGACGACGACGATTTCACCGCGCCGCAATGCCAGTTGACCGACGGCGTCTGTGCTGGAGCGCTGGCCTCATGCCAATCCGGCGCCCCCCAGGAATGCTCCGCCGATTTCTACGCACAACACGCACAAGACAACGGCCTCGACTTCGAACTTGAAGAGACCTTCTGCGACGACATCGACAATGACTGCGACGGCCGCACCGATGAGTTGTGTTGCTTGGAGAATCAACTGAACAGGCGACTGTTTGAGACCAATGAAATCTTGGGCTTTTCGTCCTTCCTCAACAACGCAGACAAAACCCAGTTCATCCACCTCTATCATACGGGCGTTGAAGGTGATCTGAGAGCAACCCTTATGGACGCCACAGGGCAAACAGAACACGAGGTGACAGGGCTTGGATTTAAAGAACTCCAAGACAAAGTCACTGCGCACTGGGATCCATCCACCAGGGAGTATGTCGTTGTTCGAAACAGAAACAACAGCATCAGCATCACACGCGTCAGCCAGCAAGGTGTGGTGTCCTTCCCTGTTGTTGCCGACATCGGGCGTGAACTTCGAGACATCAAAACAATGCACATCAGTCAGAACGTCTTCTGGCTTGTGGGGATCGACACAGCCAGAAACCTCTTGGTTCAGGCGTTCCGAGACGATGAGGCGGGCACTTCTGACACAATACGCACCAATGAACTAGGATTCTTCTACAGCATCGAAAGTCTCCACCTGGACTTCCCTGCATTCACGTTCCTCATCGCAACCGAATTCAGCGAGGAGAACAATGCCGGTGGCCTCAACAGAGAGTTGGTGGTGACCCGCGTCAGCACATCCGGATTGAGCCCACAGGTGGATTTTGGAAACATTCGGCGCTTTGACAAGACATCCATCAACGAAACAGGACAGCGCTCGCGTGGTGCCATCATCGATGACAATGATCTCTACCGAGTGGTCCAAGAGGGCGATGTGGTCAGAGTCGTCCGGCAGCGAATATCAGACGGCCCCGGAGGCCCTCGAACGACCTTCTTCGAGTCGGACGATGAGATTGACCTGAAAGGTGTCTTCCCATTGGAGGACGGCCTTCTAATGGCAATACAGGTTGAAACTGGCACCAACGAAGCCTTCGTATTCGAAGAAGAACTGGGCGGCGTTCGCTCGGTAAACATCTTTGATTTCCAAGATTTCAGCTTCGGAGACTTTCAGCTGCTCCCGCACCTACATGGGGCTGCGATATTTGTGCGAGCAGAATCACAGCCAACAGGAGCAACCACCGCCATGACAACCTTCAATACACGGGGACAGCTTTTGTGTCCCTGGCGCCTCTAAACCAAAGACTTAAAGGATGAAGTCCATGTCGAGGCGGCCGTTGAAGTCGATGTCGAGGGCGTGGGCGATGGCGCTGTAGGTGTGGCCTTCGCGGAAGATGGTGCGGGTGCCGTCACCTCGGTCGCCGAAGGTCATGGCGGTGGTGGGGTCGATGCCGCCCCAGACGCGGTTGCCCTGGACGAGCGGCGAGATGATGAGGTTGCCGTTGTTGAGATCGTGGCCGGAGCCGAAGGAGAGGGAGCCGGAGGGGCGCGTCTTGGAGCGGCCAAAGTCGGTGGCGACGTAGATCAACGAGCGATCCCAGAGCGAGCCACGGTCGGGATTGGCGTCGTCGTAGGGCTGCTCTTTGAGCAGGCGGACGAGGCCGTCGATGACGCCCAGGATGCGGCCCCACATGACGTTTTGAGCCACCACGTGGTCCGTGTGCGAGAAGTCGAAGGCCAGCGGCGTTCCCAGCACCTGATCGGTGATGATGGGCTGGAAGCTGGGGCCGAAGGTCAACGCACACGACACCTGGTAGCGCGCCAACAAGAAGGCCAACGCGGCCTGACTCTCCAGCGGGTCCGTCAAGAGCGCGGGCAGGTGGTTCATCAGGCGCTCGCGCTCGTCGTCGGGCAGCGGTGCCAGACCGTAGTCGCTCAGCGGGGTTTGGGGCGAGTCGGGCAGCAGGACGAGGGTCCTGATGAGATCGGCCACTTCCATGCGGGGCTGGACGTTGCGGCGCATGTCGAGGAAGCGGCCGCGGCGCGGGGCGTCTTTGAAGGTCAGGCCAAAGTGGGACAGGTCTTCGAGTTCGCCGCGCACGCCGCGGGCACGCTCGATGAGGGCCTTGTCGGGCACGTCTTTGAGGCCCTGGTAGCCGTGGGTGGCCAGCGCAAAGAAGCGCGGGTCGGCGATGATCTCGGCCCGGAAGCGCTCGGAGAGCGAAAAGTCGTCGCCGGGCTCGACGTAGCCGCCCGAGGACATGTTGCAGTTGGGCAGGATCATGTCGCTGCCGTGGCGCTCGGCCATGGCTTCCATGATGGTCTTGCCGGCGTTGACCCCGGCACCGGTCACGGCGCGCTTCTGGGCCACGATGTGGTTGACGCTGGTGACCTCGCAGGGCAGCACCGCCATGTTGTCCACGTGCGAGCGCAGGAAGTCTTCGGGCTTGTGGCCGCTGGTGAAGATGTCCGACAGGTTCAGGTCGGCCACACAGCGGATGTTGGACCCGCCGGGCTGGATGATGGCCTCGTCGGGGTAGGCCAGCAGCGTGTTGGCGTCGCCGGGGGGCTGCACGGCGCTGGCAGGCAGCGGCAAAAAGCTGTCGATGATGCTGGCGCCGCCAAAAGCGCCAAAGACAAAGAGGAAGCGGCGGTCGTCGGGCAATTCCTGGGCGCGCACCTGACCTCGGGCGGTCAAGAGCCCCCCCGCCATCGCGGCGGCGGCCCCCAGCCCCAGGCCCAGAAACTTGC